>NZ_JBDPNJ010000021.1:0-43685 GCF_039770665.1 Paracoccus sp. SSK6
CTAGTTCGAGGCGACTTGCCGCCCGCCGGGGCGATAGAAGATATGCCGCCCGATCTGCACGGTGCGCTGGAAGCGGCGCGACCAAGACGGCCTGACAGAGGGCGTGTGGAAATAGGTGGCCCCGCCGGTCAGCACGCGGGGCGCGCCCGACAGCGCGCGGCGGGCGATGTCGCGGGCACGCAGATAGGCGGCCTTGTTGCCGATCGCCTTGCGCCCGCCGATGGTATAGCTGAACTGGCTGGGCTGGTTCACCACCCCGCAGACCGATGAGGGGAACTGGCGGCTTTCGACGCGGTTCAGGATCACCTCGGCCACGGCGGCCTGGCCGCGTGTGCTTTCGCCGCGCGCCTCGTGATAGATCGCCTCGGCCATGCAGTTCAGGTCACGTTCGTTGAAACGGCCCCGCCTGGCCGTGCTGGCCAGCAGGAAATTCGCGTCCGAATTTTCTTCCGCGACTGCGGTTTCCACCTTCACAGGGTCAGTGCCCGTGTATAGAAGCGGCGTCGGTCGCGCGGCGGCCTTTTGCGCAGCACCGAACAGCCCGGCGTCGGACGAAAACAGCGATCCGTTGCCCGCAATGGCGCCTGTCGCCGTGAAGGTAAGGGCGGCGGCGCACAGGCAAAACGGCGCCATCCGCTGAAGCAGCGTTTCCATATCGATTCCCATAACCGTGTCGGGTGGACAGGGTGTTAAGATCGCCGCGTCCCAGAGCAGATGGGCGGCGCGGCGTTCAGCGGAATGATTACGGTTTTAGGAATCGCCGCTGCCACGAAACTTCTTCGTGAAAGGCCGCAGGCTCCTGAAATCGCCCGTTTCCGGCAGCATCCTGCCGACGGTCTTTTGCCTGACCGGCAAGTTTTGGCGTGAATGCAGCTTCCACGGGTGCGCTGATCGTCCGTCGCGGCGCGGAAATTGCCGGGAATCGGCTGCGAATCACTCAGCCATGTTCGTCGCGCAGGCGGGCGCGCAGGGCCGATTGAGCCGCCGCAAGCCGCGCCACGGGCACCCGGAAGGGCGAGCAGGAGACATAGTCGAAGCCCGCGTCATGGCAGAAGCCGATCGATTCGGGATTGCCGCCATGTTCCCCGCAGACGGATATGGTGATCTGCGGGCGCTGCTGGCGCGCGCGCTGCGCCCCGATCAGCAGCAGTTCCCCCACGCCGTCCTGGTCCAGGCAGTGGAAGGGGTCTTCCTCATAGACATGCTGGCCGACATAGGTGCCCATGAAGCGCCCGGCATCGTCGCGCGACAGGCCATAGGTCATCTGCGTCAGGTCGTTCGTGCCGAAGGACAGGAAGGCGGAATGGGCGGCGATGTCGCCCGCGCGCAGGCAGGCGCGGGGCGTTTCGACCATCACCCCCAGACGATAGGTGAAATCGGCATGGCGGTCGTTCTTCACGGCGGCGGCCACGGCGTCGATGCGGTTCTTGACCAACTCGACCTCTCGCATGGCGCTGACCAGGGGGATCATGATCTCGGGGACGACGGGGTCGCCCTTGCGGCTGGCCTCGACGGTCGCCTCGAAGATGGCGCGGGCCTGCATGTCATAGATCTCGGGGACGGTGATGCCCAGGCGGACCCCGCGCATCCCCAGCATCGGGTTGAACTCCGACAACGCCTCGACCCGGCGGGTCACGTCCGACAGCGGCAGGTCCATGGAATCGGCCAGTTCGCGCAGCCCTTCGCGGTCATGGGGCAGAAATTCGTGCAGCGGCGGGTCGAACAGGCGGATGGTGACGGGCAGGCCCGCCATGATCTCGAACAGGGCGGCGAAATCCTGGCGCTGCATGGGCAGGATGCGGTCCAGCGCCAGGCGGCGGTCCTGCGGGGTGTCGGCAAAGATCATCTCGCGCATCGCGGGCAGGCGTTCGGCGTCGAAGAACATGTGTTCCGTCCGGCACAGCCCGATGCCCTGCGCGTTGAAGCGCCGCGCGGTGCGGGCGTCTTCCGGTGTGTCGCAATTGGCGCGCACCGCGATGCCGCCCGCCGCGTCGGCCCAGTCCAGAAGCTGCGCGAAATTGTCGTCAAGCGCAGGTTCCAAGAGCGCGACGCGCCCCGCCAGAACCTCTCCGGTCGATCCGTCGATGGTGATCTCGTCGCCTTCGCGCAGGGTGATGCCGCCCGCCCGCAGGGTGCGGCTGCGGGTGTCGATGCTGATGCCGGTCGCGCCGACGATGCAGGGCAGGCCCATGCCGCGCGCGATCACCGCCGCGTGGCTGGTCGTGCCGCCCCGTTCGGTCAAGACGCCCACGGAAGCGTGCATCCCGCGCACATCCTCGGGCACGGTTTCGCGGCGGACCAGGATGCAGGCCTCGTCCCGCGCGGCCGAGGCCTGGGCCGCGGCCGCCGTGAAGACGATCCGGCCGGTGGCCGCGCCGGGGCTGGCATTGATGCCGCGCGCGATCACCTCGCGCGGGGCGCGGGGATCGACCTGCTGGTGCAGAAGGTCGGCAAGCGCGCGGGGCTCGACGCGCATCACGGCCTCGGCTTCCGGGATAATGCCGTCGCGCGCCAGGGCCACCGCGATGCGGACATTGGCGCGCGAGGTGCGCTGCACCCGCGTCGCGTCGATGATCGAGATCCGGCCATCGACCACCACGAATTCGATCTGCATCTCCTCGCGCAGGCGTTCGCGGGCGGCGACGCCAAAGCGGATCAGCTCGGCAAAGACCTCGGGCGCGGTTTCCTCCAGGGACGGGCCGCGGGTGTCGCGCGTCAGGAACTGCGTTTCCGCCCCGACCCCGTCGGCGCCGCCGTGGTGCTGGCGGCGGAAGCGTCCGGTGACGCGGGGGGCGCCGGTGACGGAATCGACGAACTGGATGCTGCCCGACCCGCACAGACCGGGCCCCAGGCCAAGCGCCATCTGCTGGACCACAAGGCCCAGCGGCGCCTCGGCCGGGGCGCCCTTGGCCTGGCGCAGCAGGCGGGCGGTCGGGCCGTCCCAGGCACGCGCCATGGACCGCAGAACCTCGGCCAGCTGGACGCAAGGGTCCTGGGGGAAGTCCTCGTCCGTCTCGTCGCGGTAACAGCGCAGCGCCTCGGCCAGGGCACCGTCGCCTTCCTGGGCGAACATGTCGGGATCGAGGCGGGCGATATGGATGGCATAGGCCTGGACAAAGCGGCGATACAGCGTGTCGGCATTCGCCTGGCCGATCCGGTGCGCCAGCCGCTTGTGGGTCTTGTCGTTGATGCCCACGTTCAGCACCGTGCCCGGCCCGCCCCATTCGGGCATGAGCGCCGAGGGCCGGACGCTGGCCAGCCCGTCCCCTTCGGCGAACAGGTCCGACAGCGCGGCCAGATCCACGGGTTTGCCGGTGGCGATCAACTGCACGGTTTCCGAAGGGATCGCAAAGCTGCGCGGCACCGGCAGGCGCATCCTGATCAGCCGTTGCAGGCATTTCGCGCGCCATCCGTGACAGGCGCGTTCGACCCCGGCCGAGGGGGTGATTTCGGTCACATCGGGAAGGTTGCGCGGTTCCATGTCGCGCGAACCATAGGCGCGGGGAAGCCAATGCCGCAAGCGCGAAAAAGGGGGCCGCAGCCCCCTTTCGCAAGGTCATTCGACGCCGGTTCTATTCGACAATCGTGACCTTGGCCATGTAGTCCGGGGCTTCGACCGTGCCATTGGCGTTGGCATCGCCCTTCTTGATCTGGGTCAGTACGTCCCAGCCGTCGATCAGCTGGCCGACGACCGTGTATTGCCCGTCCAGGAAGGTGGCAGGCGCCAGGTCGATGAAGAACTGGCTGTTGGCGCTGTTCGGATCCTGCGCGCGCGCCATGCCGACGGTGCCCGCCCCGAACGAGACATCGTTGAACTCGGCCTCCAGATCCGGCAGGTCGGACCCGCCTGTGCCGGCCATGGCGATGCTGGCGCCGCCCTGCTTGCCATGTTCCACGTCGCCCGTCTGGGCCATGAAGCCGTCGATGACGCGGTGGAAGACCACGCCGTCGTATTTGCCCGCCTTGGCCAGTTCCACCAGCCGCGCGACATGGTTCGGCGCCTTGTCGGCCAGCAGGTCCAGCGTGATGGTGCCCTTGGACTTGCCGTCGGCCCCTGCCACCTCGATCACCATGTTTGGGCCGGGGCCGTCTTCATGCGCGGGGGCCTGGGCATGGGCGGCGGTTGCCGCCAGCAAAAGGGCGGGGATCAGAGCGTTACGCATCGGCGGCCACCTTGACCGAGATCATGCGGTCGGGGTTCGCAGGCGGCTCTCCGCGCGCGATCTTGTCCACATGCTCCATCCCGGAAATCACCCGGCCATAGACGGTGTACTGGCCGTTCAGGAAGTGGTTGTCCTTGAAGTTGATGAAGAACTGGCTGTTGGCGCTGTTGGGGTTCTGCGACCGCGCCGCGCCCAGCGTGCCGCGGTCATGCGGCAGCTTGGAAAATTCCGCCGGAAGGTCGGGCAGGTCGGAACCGCCGGTGCCCGAACGGCCGGGGTTGTAGTTGTTTTCCATGTTGGCGTGCTGCACGTCGCCGGTCTGGGCCATGAAGCCCTCGATCACACGGTGGAAGGCCACGTTGTCGTATTTCCCGGCGCGGGCCAGTTCCTTCATGCGCTCGGCATGTTTTGGCGCGACATCGGGCAGCAGTTCGATGACGACAGGACCATCCTTCAATTCGATGATGATGGTGTTTTCGGGATCCTTGATCTCGGCCATGCGGCCCTCCTTTGCCACGTTCGGTCCTTGGTCTAGGGCTTTGCCGCCCCAAGGGCAACGCGCAAACCCCTTCACGGACCAATCACCCTTATGCGAGAGTTGACGCCGCTTCCCCCATGCGGGACAAGCCATCCAAGCCCCAGAAGCCCGAAAGGACGAAACGATGGCCGATTTCAAGACAATCGATGATCTGGACATGGACGGCAAGGTCGTGCTGACCCGCGTGGACGTGAACGTGCCGGTGGAAGACGGCCGCGTGACCGACGCGATGCGGATCGAAAAGATCGTGCCCACGGTCAAGGACATCCAGGCCAAGGGGGGGATCCCGGTCCTGCTGGCGCATTTCGACCGGCCCAAGGGCAAGCGCGTTGACAGCATGAGCCTGAAGCAGATCGTGCCGGCGTTGGAAGCGGCGCTTGGGCAGCCCGTCATCTTCGCCGACGACTGCATCGGCGGCCCGGCCAAGCGCGTGGTCGCCGCGCTGAAGCCGGGCGATGTGGCGCTGCTGGAAAACACCCGCTTCCATGAAGGCGAGGAAAAGAACGACCCGACCTTCGCGGCCTCCATCGCGGCGCTTGGCGGGGTTTACGTGAACGACGCCTTCTCGGCTGCGCATCGGGCGCATGGGTCCACCGAGGGGCTGGCGCGGCTGCTGCCCTCGGGCGCGGGGCGGCTGATGGAGGCGGAGCTGAAGGCGCTCGACGCGGCGCTTGGCACTCCGCAGCGGCCGGTGATGGCGGTCGTGGGCGGGGCCAAGGTCTCGACCAAGCTGGATTTGCTGATGAACCTGGTGGACAAGGTCGATCACCTGGTGATCGGCGGCGGCATGGCCAACACCTTCCTGGTGGCCAAGGGCGTCGAGGTCGGCAAGTCGCTGGCCGAACGCGACATGGCCGACACCGCGCGCCAGATCCTGGACAAGGCCGACCAGGGCGGCTGCGTGATCCATCTGCCGCTGGACATCGTCGTGGCGCGCGAATTCAAGGCGGGCGCGGAATCACAGGTGCTGCCGGTCGATCAGTGCCCGGCCGACGCGATGATCCTGGACGCGGGCCCGGCGACCGTCGAGGCGCTGCGCGAGGCGATGGCGCATTGCAAGACGCTGATCTGGAACGGCCCCCTGGGCGCCTTCGAGATCGAGCCCTTCGACCGCGCCACCAATGCGGCGGCGCAGGCTGCGGCGGCGCTGACGCGAGACGGCAAGCTGACCTCGGTTGCGGGCGGCGGCGATACGGTCGCGGCGCTGAACAAGGCGGGCGTGGCGGATGATTTCACCTTCATCTCGACCGCAGGCGGCGCCTTCCTGGAATGGATGGAGGGCAAGGAATTGCCCGGCGTTGCGGCCTTGAAGGCGGCGCGGCACGGGTGACGAAGAAAGGGGGCGCTCGCGCCCCCTCTTGCGCCCAGGGGCGCAATTGTCGGCCCTGTCGGCCCCTTCTTCGCTGAAAAAGGTCCACTGGACCTTTTTCCAGGCGCTCAGAAGCCCCGAGGGTATTTGGGCAAAGAAGAAGCCCTAGCTGCGCAGGCCGGTCTGTTTCAGCAGGCCCTTGCGCTTGGCTTCATAGTAATAGCCGCGCGAGTACCACATGACGGTTTTGTCCGGGTCGCCATCGGCCACCATCCAGGCGCCGCGCAGGTATTTCACGCCATAGCGCAGGTTCGTGTCGGCATCGAGCAGGCTGGCAGCGGGGCCGCGATGGCCCATGGTGCGCGCGGTCGCCGGGTTGATCTGCATCAGCCCGTAATAGGGACCGTTGCGGGCGCCGGGGCGGTGCTGCGATTCCCGCAGGATGATCCGCTGCACCATGGCCGATGGCACGCCATAATGGTTCGACCAGTAGTTGATGCGCGAGCGCAGGTGCGGCGTCTCGTTCGGATAAAGCCCGTTGCGGCCAAGGCCGGAGGACATCTTCTGGCTGCCCCCGCCACCGCAGGCGGCAAGGGCAAGCGTGGCAAGGATCAGGCCACGACGACCAAGGTCAGACATGGATCGCGCCATCTCCGCAGGCAAGCGCGGCTTCCCGCACCGCTTCCGAGGTGGTCGGATGCGCGTGGCAGGTGAGCGCCAGATCCTGCGCGGCGGCGCCGAATTCCATTGCCACGCAAACCTCGTGGATCATCTCGCCCGCGTTGGGGCCGATGATGTGGCAGCCGAGGATCCGGTCGGTTTCCGCATCGGCGATCAGCTTGACGAAGCCTTCCGCCTGCATGACCGCCTTGGCGCGCGCGTTGCCCATGAAGGGGAACTTGCCGACCTTGATCTTGCGGCCGTCCGCCTTGGCGGCTTCCTCGGTCAGGCCCACGCTTGCGACCTCGGGCATGGTGTAGATCACGCCGGGGATCACGTCGTAATTCACATGCCCATGCTTGCCCGCGATCACCTCGGCCACGGCCATGCCCTCGTCCTCGGCCTTGTGTGCCAGCATGGGGCCGGGGGCCGCGTCGCCGATGGCATAGATGCCGGGAACAGAGGTGGCCCAGCGGTTGTCCACCTTGACGTAGCCGCGATCGGTCATCTGCACGCCCACGGTGTCGAGGCCGAGGCCTTCGACATAGGGGCGGCGGCCGGTGGCGACCAGCACGACCTCGGCCTCCAGCGCGTGCTCGCTGTTGTCCTTGCGCAGGGTGTAGCTGACCTTGGCCTGGCCTTCGGCGGTCTCGACCCCCGACACGGCGGCGCCCAGGACGAACTTCAGCCCCTGCTTGGTCAGGATCTTCTGGAACTGCTTCTGCACCTCGGCGTCCATGCCGGGGGTGATGGCGTCCAGGTATTCGACCACCGTGACCTGCGTGCCAAGGCGGGCATAGACCGAGCCAAGCTCCAGCCCGATCACGCCCGCGCCGATCACGACCATGGACGCGGGGATCTTGGGCAGGGCAAGCGCGCCGGTCGAATCCACCACGATGCCCGCGTCGTTGTCCACCGTCACGCCCTTCAGCGCAGTCGGGACCGAGCCCGTGGCGATCACGATGTTCTTCGTATCGTAGGTCGTGTCGCCGACCTTGACCTTGCCCGGCGCCTCGATGACGGCCCAGCCTTTCAGCCAGTCGATCTTGTTCTTCTTGAACAGGAACTCGATGCCCTTGGTGTTGCCGCCGACGGTTTCCGCCTTGTAGCCCTGCATCTTCTGCCAGTTGACTTCGACATGGCCCACGTTCAGGCCCATCTTGCCAAAGTTCTCGTGCGCCTCGTGCGCCATGTGGCTGGCGTGCAGCAGCGCCTTGGACGGGATGCAGCCCACGTTCAGGCAGGTGCCGCCCAGCGTCTCGCGTCCCTCGACGCAGGCGACCTTCAGGCCCAGCTGTGCCGCGCGGATCGCGCAGACATAGCCGCCCGGCCCGGCGCCGATGACGATCAGGTCATAGGTGGACATCGATTTCTCCTTCATTGTCCCTCGGGGCCGGTGCCTAGAACAGCGCGGCCAGTATCATCACCATCGTCGCCGCGAACCCCACGGCCCAGATGACCGAGCGCCAAGGCACCCAGCCAAGCACATAGGCGGGGACATAGAGGATCCGCGCGGCGAGATAAATCCATGCGCAGGCCGCCGTCACCCCGCTTTCCTGCCCGCCAAGCGTGACAGTGACGACGGCCAGGGTGAACAGGATCAGCCCTTCGAAATGGTTGTTCATCGCCCGCTGCAACCGGCCTGCGGTGCCGGTCAGCGCCGGGGCATTGTCGCGCGGCCCCATCGCCACCTTCGGCCCGACCTGAAGGTTCGCCGCGACGGAAAAGGCGGCAAATTGCAGCCCCTGCAGCAGGCCCGCCAGGGCGAGGACCGTCAGTTCGGTGGTCAGCATGGCTCAGGCGGTTTCCACCAGGTGATAGCTGAAGGCCGTGACGCCCGCCTGGCTGTTGAAGACCGCAGCCGCCCCGTCCAGATAGGCGCGGGCTGCCTTGAAATCGCTGACGCTGAACAGCGCCCAGGCCGATCCGTTGTTTTCCCGCCACAATTGCAGCAGGGACAGGCCATTCGCGCCGCGATCTTCGGCATCGGCATCGAAGGATGCCTTGAAGACGGAATAATCGTTCACGCTGTAATGGGCGATCAGTTGCATGGCCTGTCTCCTGTTGCTGAAATGGCACCGCCACCAATGCGGCGGTGCCGTTTATCTTACAGATCCATCAGCAGACGGCGAGGATCCTCCAGCGCTTCCTTGACGCGGACCAGGAAAGTCACGGCGCCCTTGCCGTCCACGATCCGGTGGTCATAGGACAGCGCCAGATACATCATCGGGCGGATGACGATCTGCCCGCCGACGACGACCGGACGGTCCTGGATCTTGTGCATCCCCAGGATCCCCGACTGCGGGGGGTTCAGGATGGGCGAGGACATCAGCGAGCCATAGACACCGCCGTTCGAGATGGTGAAGGTGCCGCCCTGCATTTCCTGCATGGTCAGCTTGCCGTCGCGACCCTTGGCGCCCAGTTCGCCGATTTCCTTCTCGATCGCCGCAAAGCCCTTCTGGTCGGCATCGCGGACGACCGGGACGACCAGGCCCGAGGGGGTGCCCACGGCCACGCCCATGTTGACGTAGTTCTTGTAGACCACGTCGGTGCCGTCGATCTCGGCGTTGACCTCGGGGACTTCCTTCAGGGCATGGCAGCAGGCCTTCACGAAGAAGGACATGAAGCCCAGCTTGACCTTGTGCTTCTTCTCGAAGGCGTCCTTGTATTCGTTGCGAAGCTGCATGATGCCGGACATGTCGGCCTCGTTATAGGTCGTCAGCATCGCCGCCGTGTTCTGCGCGTCCTTCAGGCGCCGCGCGATGGTCTGGCGCAACCGGGTCATCTTGACGCGTTCCTCGCGCGCGGCGTCCTCGGCCGGGCGGGGGGCTGCCGGGGCAGGGGCCGCGGGTCGTGCGGCGGGCTGCGCCTTGGCCACGTCTTCCTTCATCACGCGGCCATCGCGGCCCGAACCCGTCACCTGGTCGCGGCTGACGCCCTTTTCGGCCATGGCCTTCTTGGCCGAGGGCGCATCCTCGACATCCGTGCGCGGCTTCATCTGCTCGGGGCCCGCGCCGGGCGATCCGACCTCGCCCGCGGTCACGCCGTCCTCGCCGCCCGAGGCCGAGCCCACCGGGGCCTCGGCGTTGCCAGAGGCGCCCTTGTTGGCGCCCGCATCGCCGGCAGGGGCGGTTCCGGCCGCGCCTTCGGTGATGATGGCAAGGCGTGCCTTGGCGTCCACGGTCGCGCCTTCCTCGGCCAGGATCTCGGCCAGGACGCCGGCGGCGGGACTGGGCACCTCGACCGAAACCTTGTCGGTTTCCAGTTCGCACAGCATTTCATCGACCGCCACGCTGTCGCCCGGTTTCTTGAACCAGGTGGCGACCGTCGCCTCGGTCACGCTTTCGCCAAGCGCGGGCACCATCACATCCACGGTTTTGCCGCTCATGTTCTTCTGTCCTTCCGGGGTCTTCTGGGCCGTCTGGGGTGCGGCCTGGGGTTGTTCTTTGGGGGTGACGCTGGCGGCATCCGAGATTTCGGCCAGCAGGGCGTCGGGGCCAACGGTTTCGCCTTCGGCCGCGACGATCCGGGCCATGGTGCCCGCCGCCGGGCTTGGCACCTCGACCGTCACCTTGTCGGTTTCCAGTTCGCACAGCATCTCGTCCACCGCGACGGCGTCACCCGGTTTCTTGAACCAGGTGGCGACCGTCGCCTCGGTGACGGATTCGCCCAGGGCGGGCACGCGGACTTCGGTGGGCATCACGTCATCCTTCAAGCGACAGCGCCTCGTTCACCAGGGCCTCCTGTTCGGCCTTGTGGCGCGATCCAAGACCCGTGGCGACGGACGCGGCGGCGTTGCGGCCGACATAGCGGGCGCGGTTGTGCTGGGCCCCCAGGCGGTCCAGCGACCATTCCAGATAGGGCTCGACAAAGCTCCACCCGCCCTGGTTCTTGGGTTCCTCCTGGCACCAGACGATTTCCGCATCCTTGAAGCGGGCCAGTTCCTTGACCATCGACTGCGCCGGGAAGGGATAGAACTGTTCCAGCCGCAGCAGATAGATGTCGTCGATCCCGGCTTCGTCCCGCGCCTTCAGCAGGTCGTAATAGACCTTGCCCGAACAGATCACGACGCGGCGGATGCGGTGATCGGGCACCAGCACCGTGTCCGAATTGCCGTGCTGCGCGTCGTCCCACAGAACCCGGTGGAAGGTGGATCCGGTCTGGAAATCCTCGGCCCGGCTGATGGCCTTGGGATGGCGCAGCAGCGATTTCGGCGTCATCAGCACCAGCGGCTTGCGGAACCGGCGGTGCATCTGGCGGCGCAGGATGTGGAAATAGTTGGCGGGCGTCGTGCAGTTGGCGACGATCCAGTTGTCCTCGGCGCACATCTGCAGGAAGCGTTCCAGACGGGCGGACGAATGCTCCGGCCCTTGGCCCTCGAAGCCATGGGGCAGCAGCATCACCAGGCCCGACATGCGCAGCCATTTCTTCTCGCCCGAGGAGATGAACTGGTCGAACATGATCTGCGCGCCGTTGGCAAAGTCGCCGAACTGGGCTTCCCACATCACCAGGGCGTTCGGTTCGGCCAGCGAATAGCCGTATTCGAAGCCCAGCACCGCGTATTCCGACAGCATCGAGTCGATGACCTCGTAATGCGCCTGGCCTTCCGCGATGTGGTTCAGGGGGTAATAGCGGTCCTCGGTCTTCTGGTCGATGAAGGCCGAATGACGCTGGCTGAAGGTGCCGCGCGTGCTGTCCTGGCCTGCCAGCCGCACGCCCTTGCCTTCCAAGAGCAGCGATCCGAAGGCCAGGGCCTCGCCCGTGGCCCAGTCGAAGCCCTGGCCCGTTTCGAACATCTGCTTCTTGGCTTCCAGAAGGCGGCCCACGGTCTTGTGCAGGTTATGGCCTTCGGGAACCGTGGTCAGCGCGCGGCCGATCTGGGCCATCGTGGAGGGCTCGATCCCGGTTTCGCCGGACACGTATTCGGCCCCCTCGCGGTCAAGGCCGGACCATTTGCCGTCCAGCCAGTCGGCCTTGTTCGGCTTGTAGTTCTTGCCGATCTCGAACTCCTCGTTGAGGAGGTTCTGGAAGGCGGCCTTCATGTCCTCGATCTCGCCCTCGGGGATCAGCCCGTCGGCGGTCAGACGCTCGGTGTAAAGCTGCAGCGTCGTCTTGTGGCCCTTGATCTGGGTGTACATCGCGGGGTTCGTGAACATCGGCTCGTCGCCTTCGTTGTGACCGAAGCGGCGATAGCAGAAGATGTCGATGACCACGTCCTTGTGGAACTTCTGGCGGAACTCGGTCGCGACCTTGGCGGCATGGACCACGGCCTCGGGGTCGTCGCCGTTCACATGGAAGATCGGCGCCTCGACCATCAGCGCGATATCGGTCGGATAGGGCGAGGTGCGGCTGAAATGCGGCGCGGTCGTGAAGCCGATCTGGTTGTTCACGACGATATGGATCGTCCCGCCCGTCTTGTGGCCGCGGATGCCCGACAGCTGCAGGCATTCCGCCACGACGCCCTGGCCCGCGAAGGCCGCGTCGCCATGCAGCAGGATCGGCAGCACCGCCGTGCGGTCGCCCTGGTCGCCCAGCTGGTCGCCCTTGGCCCGCGCCTTGCCCAGCACGACCGGGTTCACCGCCTCCAGATGCGAGGGGTTCGCGGTCAGCGACAGGTGGACCGAATTGCCGTCGAATTCCCGGTCGCTCGATGCGCCCAAGTGGTATTTCACGTCGCCCGAACCGTCCACGTCCTCGGGCTTGAAGCTGCCGCCCTGGAATTCGTGGAAGATCGCGCGATAGGGTTTCGACAACACGTTGGCCAGCACCGACAGGCGTCCCCGGTGGGGCATCCCAATGACGATCTCCTTCACGCCAAGCGCGCCGCCGCGCTTAATGATCTGCTCCATCGCCGGGATCAGCGCCTCGCCCCCGTCAAGGCCGAAGCGCTTGGTGCCCATGTATTTGACATGCAGGAACTTTTCGAAGCCCTCGGCCTCGACCAGCTTGTTCAGGATGGCGCGGCGACCTTCCTGGGTGAACTGGATTTCCTTGCCGTAACCCTCGATCCGCTCCTTCAGCCAGGCGGCTTCCTCGGGGTTCGAGATATGCATGAACTGGATCGCGAAGGTGCCGCAATAGGTCCGCTCCATCAACTCGGTGATCTGGCGGATGGAGGCGATCTCCAGCCCCAGCACGTTGTCGATGAAGATCGGCCGGTCCAGGTCGCCGGGGCCGAAGCCATAGGTCGAGGGGTTCAGCTCTCCGTGGTCCGGCACGTCGCGCAGGCCCAGCGGGTCCAGGTTCGCGTGCAGGTGGCCCCGGATCCGATAGGCGCGGATCAGCATCAGCGCGCGGATCGAATCCAGCACCGCCTGGCGCATCTGGTCCTCGGTCAGGCTGACGCCCTTTTCCTCGGCCTTGGCGGCGATCTTCTTCATCGCGGCGGTAGCATCGCCTTTCGACGCCATCGGCCATTCGCCGGTCAGCGCGGCGGTGGTTTCATCGTTGGGAACGGGGGGCCAGTCGGCGCGCTTCCAGGTGGCGCCCTGCGCCTCGCGGGCGGCATCCTCTCCGGCATCGCCCAGGCTGCGGAAGAAGGCGTCCCAGCCTGCGTCGAAGGCCTGCGGATTCTGCGCCCACTGGCCGTAGAGCTGTTCGATATAGGCGGCGTTGTGACCCTGCAGGAAGGAAGAGTCGTGGAAATCGGCGTTGTTGGGTTGTTCGGTCATCTGATCTCGCGTCCTTGACGCAATGGGGAATGGGGATGCGGCGTCAGGCGGCGCTGCAGGTGACGATCATCATCTGGACGCCGGGCATCGCGCTGCCCGCGCCAGGCTTGTTGGTGCGGCTGTCCTTCAGGTCGCGGCCCGCATCGCGGCAAAGCTGCGAGGGCGCGGCGTCGATCCTGGCGGCCTCGGTCTGGGCGGGGCGGAACAGCACGGTGAAGCGGCTGTCGGCATCCCCGGTGACGGAAATCAGCGAGGCCTGGTGCAGCCCGGTGCGGCTGTCCAGGGGCCCGGTCGGAACGGCGGGCGCGGCAGGCTCGGCAACGGGGGGCGCGACGGGCGCCTTGGGCGTGACCACGCGCGGCGCGGCCGGGGCGGCAGGCGCGACGGGGGCCGGCTGCGGGGCAGGCGCCGCGACCGGCTGCATGCACCCGGCCAGGGCGCAGACGGCAAGAAAGGCCGGCAGACCGGGCATGTTCAGGGGGACTGCTGGGATTCTTGATGTCATGACCGCCTCAGGCACAGTAAACGTCGATGATGGCCGCGCCGGGATCGGCATAGGGATCTACGCGCGGGATGCGTTCGATCCGCGCCACCGCGCGGCGTTCCAACCCGCAGAGCGCGCGGGCCGCGCCCTGCTCGGCGCCCAGGGGCGCGCGGGCCGGGTGATAGATCAGGCGCCAGCCGAAATCCCGCCGCGCCACCGTACGCACGGCGTCGGGGGGCAGGGCGCTGGCCTGGTGAAGGTTCGTCATGGCGGGGATGCCGCCGCGCAGGATGTCGTCCGTGGGCGCGCGTCCGCAGGCGATCAGCGCCATCAGCGCCGTTAGCGACAAGGGCGCGATGCAGCCACGGGCGCGGGCAAGAACCCGATCCGTCGGAAAGTCTGCGGCGCGTTGCGGCTGGTCCACGTCATCCCCCTGGCCTTGCCAGTGCCCCCATAGGTATGCCGGGGGCACGGCATGTCAAATCGTCACGAACAGGTGACGGTCATCTTCTGGACGCCGCCGCTGAACTGCGGGCCGGTCGGGTCCACCGGAGCGGCCGTGAACACGGTCGATGCGGTATTGGCGCAGATCACCGCCGGGGCCGCGGCCACCTGTTCGGCGGTGACCGCGTCGCCGCGATAGAACACCGTGTACTGGCTGCCGGTGCGCGATACGGCCACGACCGCCTCGGCGGGCAGGCCGGTCGCGGCCCCAAGCGCCTCGGTCGAGGCCGAGTCCACCGACACGGTCGTTTCCACCCGCGTGATCGGCTCGGGTGCGCAGGCCCCCAGAACGACAGTCGAGGCGATGATGGCAGCGGAAAGCATTTTCACCTTCAGTCTCCTGTGTTTGACCAGAATGGTTGACGTGCCGGGGGAACGCCCGCTTGGGGCTACGGGTTCAGTTTCAGCCCTTGATGGCCTTCAGCACGGCCTCTCCCAGGCCCGCGGGGCTGTCGGCCACGACGATCCCGGCGCGCTTCATCGCCTCGATCTTCGATTCCGCGTCGCCCTTGCCGCCCGACACGATCGCGCCCGCATGGCCCATGCGACGGCCCGGAGGGGCGGTGCGGCCCGCGATGAAGCCTGCGGTCGGCTTCCACTTGCCCTTGGCCTTCTGCTCGGCCAGGAACTCGGCCGCTTCCTCCTCGGCCGAACCGCCGATCTCGCCGATCATGATGATCGACTCGGTCTCGGGGTCATCCAGGAACATCTGCAGCACGTCGATATGCTCCATCCCCTTGATGGGGTCGCCGCCGATGCCGACCGCGCTGGACTGGCCCAGGCCCACGTCCGAGGTCTGCTTCACGGCCTCATAGGTCAGCGTGCCGGAACGCGACACGACGCCGACGGACCCGCGGCGGAAGATGGAGCCCGGCATGATGCCGATCTTGCATTCGTCGGGGGTCATGATGCCGGGGCAGTTCGGCCCGATCAGGCGCGACTGCGATCCTTGCAGGGCGCGCTTGACCTTCATCATGTCCAGCACCGGGATGCCTTCGGTGATGCAGACGATCAGCGGGATCTGCGCGTCGATGGCCTCCAGGATCGAATCCGCCGCGAAGGGGGGCGGAACATAGATCGCGGTCGCAGTGGCGCCGGTTTTCGCGACAGCCTCGTGGACCGAGTTGAAGACCGGCAGGCCCAGGTGTTCGCTGCCGCCCTTGCCGGGGGTCACGCCGCCGACCATCTGCGTGCCATAGGCGATCGCCTGTTCGGTGTGGAAGGTGCCCTGGGATCCGGTGATCCCCTGGCAGATGACTTTGGTGTCTTTGTTAACGAGAACGGCCATTGTGGCTTCCTTGGCGTAGGGTGCGCTTCAGCGCACCGTTGTTCGGGAAAGGTGCGCTGAAGCGCACCCTACAGGTCGCGGGCCGCTCAGCCCTTCACCGCCTTCACGATCTTCTCGGCCGCGTCCGACAGGTCGTCCGCCGGGATCACGTTCAGGCCCGAGTCGCGGATGATCTGCTTGCCCAGGTCCACGTTCGTGCCCTCAAGGCGCACGACCAGCGGAACCTGCAGGCCGACTTCCTTCACGGCGGCGATGATGCCTTCCGCGATGATGTCGCAGCGCATGATGCCGCCGAAGATGTTGACCAGGATGCCTTTGACGTTCGGATCCGAGGTGATGATCTTGAAGGCTTCCGTCACCTTCTCCTTCGTCGCGCCGCCGCCCACGTCCAGGAAGTTCGCGGGTTCCGCGCCATACAGCTTGATGATGTCCATGGTGGCCATCGCCAAGCCCGCGCCGTTCACCATGCAGCCGATCTCGCCGTCAAGCGCGATGTAGTTCAGGTCGAACTTGGACGCCGCCAGTTCCTTGGGGTCTTCCTCGGTCTCGTCGCGCAGCGCCATGATATCGGGCTGGCGATACAGCGCGTTGTTGTCGAAGCCCATCTTCGCGTCGAGGCACTTGATGTTGCCTTCGGGGGTGACGATCAGCGGGTTGATCTCCAGCATCTCCATGTCGCGTTCGATGAACATGCGATACAGGTTCTTGACCAGGGCAACGCATTGCTTGACCTGCGCGCCTTCCAGACCCAAGGCAAAGGCCACGCGGCGGCCGTGGAAATCGGACAGGCCCGATGCCGGATCGACGCTGAAGCTGACGATCTTTTCGGGCGTGTGGGCGGCCACTTCCTCGATGTCCATGCCGCCTTCGGTGGATGCGACGAAGCTGATGCGCGACGAACCGCGATCGACCAGCAGGGCCAGGTACAACTCGCGCGAGATGTCGCTGCCGTCCTCGATATAGATGCGGTTGACCTGCTTGCCCGCCGGGCCGGTCTGGTGGGTCACAAGGGTGCGACCCAGCATCTGGCGGGTCAGTTCCTCGGCCTCGGCCACGGACTTGGCCAGGCGAACGCCGCCCTTTTCGCCGGCGGCGGCTTCCTTGAAGCTGCCCTTGCCGCGGCCGCCCGCGTGGATCTGCGCCTTCACGACCCAGAGCGGACCGTCGAGTTCACCCGCAGCCGATTTCGCCTCGTCCGCCTTCATCACGATCCGGCCGTCGCTGACCGGTGCGCCGTACTGACGCAGCAGCGCCTTGGCCTGGTATTCGTGGATGTTCATCCTGACCCCCTTTTGCGGTTCGACAGATTTGCCGGGGGTCTTGCCATAGCCGGACGGCGTCAGGAAACGAATTTGCGGGAAAAGCGCCTAAAACCGCGGGAACGCAGGGAATGTGATCACAGCCGGAAAAGCCGTGATCACAAAGCCCCTGGCGCAGGGCTTCAGCCCGCGACGCGCTTGCAGTCGAAGCTGTCGCCGGTACTTTGCGAGGTCCAGGTCATCTGGTTGTCGTTCTGCCACTGCACCTGGATCACCGCCCCGTCATCCAGCGTCATCGTCGTCGCCCGGTTCTGGGTCGAGAAGCTGCGGATCTTGATCGGCTGCGCGTCGTTCGACGGCAGGTAGGAATCGGGCGTGAAGGTCATGGTCGTGACGCCGCAGTTCCAACTGCCCATGAACGGCAACTGGTCCGTGGGGCGGGGGGAGGTGGGCGGCGCTTGGCAGGCGGTCAGCAGCATCAGGGGAAGAAGGGCAGCAGGCAGGACGGTCCGGTTCATGGTCGCCTCCGGTTACTGGGACAGGACAATGATAAAACGGAACGCGAAAAATGCATAACATCAAATGCAAAGGCGCGCCCGCAGGGGACGCGCCTTGCCTGTTTCGCCGGATGGATCAGGCCAGAGAGGCGTCGATGCCCTTGCAGGCCGCGACCAACCCGTTCACCGCATCGACCGACTTGGTGAACATCGCCTGCTCGTCGTCGTTCAGCGCGATGTCGATGACCTTTTCCACGCCGCCTGCGCCGATCACGGTGGGCACGCCCACATACATGCCGTTCAGTCCGTAAGCGCCGTCCACCCAGGCCGCGCAGGGCAGCACGCGCTTCTGGTCCTTCAGGTAGGCTTCCGCCATCTCGATGGCCGAGGTCGCGGGGGCATAGAAGGCGCTGCCGGTCTTGAGCAGGCCGACGATCTCCGCGCCGCCGTCACGGGTGCGCTGAACGATGCTGTCCAGCTTTTCCTGGGTGGTCCAGCCCATCTTCACCAGATCCGGCAGCGGGATGCCCGCGACGGTCGAATAGCGGGTCAGCGGCACCATGGTGTCGCCATGCCCGCCCAGGACGAAGGCGGTCACGTCCTTCATGGACACGCCGAATTCCAGCGACAGGAAGTGGCGGAAGCGCGCGGAATCCAGCACCCCCGCCATGCCGCAGACCTTCTCGCGCGGCAGGCCGCTGAATTCACGCAGAGCCCAGACCATCGCATCCAGCGGGTTGGTGATGCAGATGACGAACGCGTTCGGCGCGTGCTTGGCAATGCCTTCACCCACCGACTTCATGACCTTGAGGTTGATGCCCAGCAGGTCGTCGCGGCTCATCCCGGGCTTCCTCGGCACGCCGGCGGTGACGATGCAGACATCGGCGCCCGCGATGTCGGCGTAATCGTTGGCGCCCTTCATCACCGCGTCGAAGCCTTCGGACGGACCCGACTGCGCGATGTCCAGTGCCTTGCCCTGGGGCGTGCCCTCGGCGATGTCGAACAGGACGACATCGCCCAGTTCCTTCATCGCGGCCAGGTGCGCCAGCGTGCCGCCGATCTGCCCCGCACCGATGAGTGCGATTTTGGGTCGGGCCATGGATAACCTCCGATCAATGGGATGATTGTTGCGCGGTGGTTACGGGGTCGGGCAAGAAATCGCAAGCCACTGTTGGCGCTGACACTTGCCAATCGGGCTGCTGCGACGCATCCATGCCGCGCGGGCAAGGGGATGGCGATGCTGGATCTGACGGTATGGGGCTGGGTGCTGGCGGTCATCGCCGCCATGGCCGTGGGACTGGCCAAGGGCGGGCTGGCGATGGTGGGCATGATCTCGGTCCCGCTGCTGTCGCTGGTGATGTCGCCGGTGCAGGCGGCGGGGCTGATGCTGCCGGTCTATGTGGTGTCCGACATCGGCGGGCTGCTGGCCTTTCGCCACCATTTCGACATCCGGGTTCTGGCGACCGCGCTGCCCGGCGCGATTGCCGGGATCGGCATCGGCTGGGCGGGCGCGCATGTGGTGCCGGTCTGGGGCGTGACGCTGATCGTCGGGGTGATCGGCGCGGTCTTCGCGCTGAACGCGCTGATCCGGCCGCATCTGTCGGCGCAGAAGCGCCCGGCATCCTATGGGCGCGGGACGTTCTGGGGGGTGCTGTCGGGCTATACCAGCTTTGTCAGCCATGCGGGCGCGCCGCCCTGGCAGGTTTATGTCCAGCCGCTGCGCCTGCCCGCGCTGATCTATGCCGGGACCACGACCTGGTTCTTTGCCGTCTGCAACTGGGTCAAGCTGATTCCCTATGCCGCGCTTGGGCAGTTGAACCCCTCGGCCCTGGCGGCGGCGGCGGTGCTGACGCCCGCGGCGCTGGTCTCGGTCTGGCTGGGGCTGCGGCTGGTCAGGATCATCCCCGAGGCGCTGTTCTACAAGCTGATCACCTGGGGCCTGCTGGCCGTGTCGCTGCGGCTGATCTGGCAGGCTCTGGCCTGACGCCGCAGCGCAGCAAAATTGCGCTTGCCAAATCTGACGCCGCAGGGCAGCGTCACGCAAGAAAGTTGCGAGGAGGTTCCATGGCGCGCCCTTACCGTTCGGTCCTGTATATCCCTGCCGCCAATGCGCGGGCGATGGAGAAGGCGCAGGCGCTGCCCGCCGACGCGATCATCTTCGATCTGGAGGATGCGGTCGCCCCGGCGGAAAAACCCGCCGCGCGGGACGCCCTGGCGGCGGCGCTGGCGAACGACTATGGCCCGCGTGCCCGGATCGTGCGGATCAACGGGCTGGCGACGGAATGGGGCAGGGCGGACGCGCATTTTTGCGCGGCGCTGCACAGGGCGGATGCGGTGCTGATCCCCAAGGTGGACGGCCCCGCCGACCTGGACCGCGTGGCGGCGCTGGTCCCCGACACGCCCTTGTGGGCGATGATGGAAACGCCGCTGGGGATGCTGAACGCCGCCGCCATCGCAGCCCATCCCCGGCTGGAGGGGATGGTGATGGGCACCAACGACCTTGCCAAGGAACTGAACAGCCGCTTCCGCCCCGACCGCTTGCCGATGCAGGCGGGGCTTGGCCTGTGCCTGCTGGCCGCGAAGGCTTATGGCAAGGTGATCGTGGACGGCGTGTTCAACGCCTTCAAGGACGAGGACGGGTTGCGCGCTGAATGCGAACAGGGCCGCGACATGGGCTTTGACGGCAAGACGCTGATCCACCCCGCCCAGCTTGCCATCGCCAATGAATGCTTCGCCCCAACGGATGCCGAGATCGACCTAGCCCGCCGCCAGATCGACGCCTTCCAGACGGCGGCGGCCGAGGGCAAGGGCGTCGCCGTGGTCGATGGCAAGATCGTCGAGAACCTGCATGTCGAAACCGCGCGCAAGACGCTGGACCGGGCGGAGGCGATTGCGGCCATGGCGGGATAAGGGCAGGATGGCGGCACGGACATCCAGCGAAGGGAAAGCCAGATGGTTCTGCTGATTTCGGGCGTGGCCCTGTGGTGGGCCGCGCATCTGTTCAAGCGCGTGGCTCCCGAACGCCGCGCCGCCCTGGGCGCCAGGGGCAGGGGTCTGATTGCGGTCCTGCTGATCCTGTCGGTGGTGCTGATGGTCATCGGCTATCAGCGCGCGGATGGGCCGGTCTGGTGGGGGCGCTCGCCCGCGACGACCGGCATCAACAACCTGCTGATGCTGCTGGCCTTCTATCTCTACGCCGCGGACGGGATGAAGACGCGCGTCACCGCCTGGATCCATCATCCGCAACTGACGGGCTTCTCGCTCTGGGCACTCGCGCATCTGCTGGTGAATGGCGACCTGCCGTCCTTCATCCTGTTCGGCGGGCTGCTGGTCTGGGCGCAGGTCGAGATCGTGCTGCTGAACCGCGCGGGCGCCTGGAAGCGGCGCACGGGGCCGTTCCCCGTCCGCCGCGAAATCATGGCGGCCGTGGGCGCGGTCGTCGTCATGCTGGTCGTGGGCCTGATCCACGGCTGGATCGGACCCTGGCCATTCGGAGGCTGATTTGACGACCCTTTACCGCTGCATCACCGAGGATGACACCTCCCGCTTCTGCCACCGCGTCAGCGAGGCGCTGTCCAAGGGCTGGTCCCTGCATGGCAGCCCATCGATGGCCTTCGATCCTGTCAAGGGCGTGATGCGCATGGCGCAGGCCGTGACCAAGCAGGTCGAGGCCGAGTATCATCCCGATATGAAGCTGGGGAGCCAATGACCAAGACCAATCCGGGCCGCTTCTTCGAGGATTACCGCGTGGGCCAGGTGATCCGC
The DNA here is from genome assembly GCF_039770665.1 of Paracoccus sp. SSK6. NCBI lineage: Bacteria > Pseudomonadati > Pseudomonadota > Alphaproteobacteria > Rhodobacterales > Paracoccaceae > Paracoccus > Paracoccus sp. SSK6. The sequence continues at coordinate 21,139 of NZ_JBDPNJ010000021.1, forward strand.
CACGCCGTCCCGCGCACCGTCGCGGAAGGCGAACGGGCGCTTTACCACGCGCTCTATCCGGCGCGTCATGCGCTCTATTCCAGCGATGAGTTTGCCTCGAACTGCGGGCTGGAGGGCAGCCCGATGGACGACCTGCTGGCCTTCCACATCGTCTTCGGCAAGACCGTCCCCGATGTCAGCCTGAATGCGGTGGCGAACCTGGGCTATGCGCAGGGCCGCTGGCTGGCCCCGGTCTGGCCCGGCGACACGCTGCGGTCGGAGTCGCAGGTGATCGGTGTAAGGCAGAACTCGAACGGAAAGTCGGGCGTGGTGTGGGTCCGCACGCAGGGCCTGAACCAGATGGACGAGCCCGTGCTGGACTATGTCCGCTGGGTGATGGTGCGCAAGCGCGACACGGACGCCCCCGCGCCGGAGGCGGTGGTGCCCGACCTGGCCCCGGTGGTCGCGCCCGAGGATCTGGTGATCCCCGAGGGGCTGGATTTCTCGGATTACGATTTCGGCCTTGCCGGAGAGCCGCATCGCTGGGGCGATTACCAGATCGGCGAAAAGATCGACCATGTCGATGGCGTCACCATCGAGGAAGCCGAGCATATGCTGGCCACGCGCCTGTGGCAGAACACCGCCAAGGTGCATTTCGACGCAACGAACCGCGACGACGGCAGGCGCCTGATCTATGGCGGCCATGTCATCAGCATGGCCCGCGCGCTGTCCTTCAACGGGCTTGCCAATGCGCAGATGATCGTCGCGCTGAACGGCGGCGCCCATGCCAATCCCTGTTTCGCGGGCGATACCGTTCGCGCCTGGTCCGAAGTTCTGGACAAGGCGGAAACGGACGCACCCGGCGTGGGTGCGATCCGTCTGCGGCTGGTGGCGACCAAGGGCGACAGGGCTGCCTTTGCCTTGAAGGATGGCGACGGCCGATACCTGCCCGAGGTGCTGCTGGATCTGGACTACTGGGCGCTGATGCCGGTGTGAAAAGCCGACTCGCGGTTCTCGCAGGTGCAGCATTGCTTGTGATCACACCCCGGCAGGTCGTGATCACAAAGCTGGAAAGCGGATGAAATTCTGCCTGGCCTCTGGCATCTGTGGATGACAGATGCGACAAAGGCCGACAAACACGCGCCAATCGCCAGCCCGCGAGGCCAGCCGCGCCTGCGACGGGTCAAGCCAACCGTTTGAAGGAGCGCCGCACATGGCCGATGTGAACCGGGGCAACCGGCCGCTTTCCCCCCATCTCCAGGTTTATCGCCTGCCCATGGCCGCCGTGACCTCGATCATGACGCGGATCACGGGGCACGCGCTTGTCGCGGGCATCCTGCTGCTGGTCTGGTGGCTGGTGGCCGCCGTCAGCGGGCCGCGCGCCTTTGCCGCCGCCGACTGGGTGGTGCGGTCCTGGATCGGCTTCATCGTGCTGACCGGATCGGCCTGGGCCTTGTGGTTCCACACGCTGGCCGGGATCCGGCACTTGTTCTACGATTCGGGCCACCTGCTGCGGATCGAGGAGGCCGAGCGCGCAAGCTGGGCCGTCGTCATCGGGTCGGTGGTGCTGACGCTGCTGTCGCTGATCCTGTTCTTCTTCGTCTAAGGGGCCAAGGAAACCATGCGCTATATCACCCCCCGCAAGGCAGCCATGGGCCTGGGATCGGCCCGCAGCGGCACGGCGGACCACTGGTTCCTGACCGTCACGTCCTGCGCCCTGGTCCTGCTGGTCCCGGCCTTCCTGCTGGTCATCGGCAAGGCGATCGGCCTGACGCATCCTGAACTGGTGGCCTATTTCGGCCGCCCCTATCCGGCGCTGATCACGGCGCTGTTCATCGTCGTGGGCATGGCGCACTTCATCAAGGGCACCCGGATCATGATCGACGACTATTTCCAACACACGGCGCGCAAGGTGGCGATCATCGTCTCGGTGGTCTTTTCCTGGGCGGTCATCGCGGCGGCAGTCTTTGCCCTGGCCAAGATGACGCTGGTCACCATCGCGATCTGAGGACATCATGGCTGCTTACGATATCCATACGCATGATTACGACGTGGTCGTGGTGGGGGCCGGGGGCGCGGGCCTGCGCGCGACGCTGGGCATGGCCGAACAGGGGTTGCGCACGGCCTGCGTGACCAAGGTCTTCCCGACGCGGTCCCACACCGTCGCGGCGCAGGGCGGCATCGCCGCGTCGCTGTCGAACATGGGACCGGACAGCTGGCAATGGCACATGTACGACACCGTGAAGGGGTCGGACTGGCTGGGCGATACGGACGCCATGGAATACCTGGCGCGAGAGGCGCCCAAGGCCGTCTATGAACTGGAACATTACGGCGTGCCGTTTTCCCGGACCGAGGAAGGCAAGATCTACCAGCGTCCCTTCGGCGGCCACACCACCGAATTCGGCGAAGGCCCCCCGGTGCAGCGCACCTGCGCGGCGGCCGACCGCACCGGCCACGCGATCCTGCACACGCTCTACGGCCAGTCGCTGAAGAACAACGCGGAATTCTTCATCGAATATTTCGCCATCGACCTGATCGTCACCGACGGCGCCTGCACCGGCGTGGTCTGCTGGAAGCTGGACGACGGCACCATCCATGTCTTCAACGCCAAGATGGTGGTGCTGGCGACGGGCGGCTATGGCCGGGCCTATTTCAGCGCCACGTCCGCCCATACCTGCACCGGCGACGGCGGCGGCATGGTGGCGCGCGCGGGCCTGCCGCTCCAGGACATGGAATTCGTGCAGTTCCACCCGACCGGCATCTACGGCTCGGGCTGCCTCATCACCGAAGGCGCGCGAGGCGAGGGCGGCTACCTGACCAACTCCGAAGGCGAGCGGTTCATGGAACGCTATGCGCCCACCTACAAGGATCTGGCCTCGCGCGACGTGGTGTCGCGCTGCATCACCATCGAGATCCGCGAAGGCCGCGGCGTCGGTCCCGACAAGGACCACATGTATCTGAACCTGATGCACCTGCCGCCCGAGGCCCTGGCCGAACGGCTGCCCGGCATCAGTGAATCGGCCAAGATCTTCGCAGGCGTCGATGTGACCAAGCAGCCGATCCCGATCCTGCCGACGGTCCATTACAACATGGGCGGCATCCCCACGAACTATTGGGGCGAAGTGCTGAACCCGACGGCGGAAAACCCCGACGCGATCTTCCCCGGCCTGATGGCCGTGGGCGAGGCGGGCTGCGCATCCGTCCATGGGGCGAACCGGCTGGGGTCGAACAGCCTGATCGACCTTGTGGTCTTCGGCCGCGCCGCCGCGATCCGCGCGGGTCAGGTGATCGACCGCGAAGGCCATATCCCCGAAACCAACCAGGCGCAGGTGGACAAGGCGCTGGCCCGCTTCGACGGCTTGCGCCACGCCAATGGCACCACGCCCACCGCGGAACTGCGGCTGGAAATGCAGCGCACCATGCAGGCCGACGCGGCGGTGTTCCGCACCGACAAGACCCTGGCCGAGGGCGCCCAGAAGATGACGGCAATCGCCGCCAAGATGGACGACCTGAAGGTCACGGATCGCGGATTGATCTGGAACACCGACCTGATGGAAACGCTGGAACTGACCAACCTGATGCCGAACGCGCTGGCCACCATCGTCGCGGCCGAGGCGCGCAAGGAAAGCCGGGGCGCCCACGCCCACGAGGACTGGCCCGAGCGGGACGACGCCAACTGGCGCAAGCACTCGCTTGCATGGGTCGATGGAAACGCGGTTAAACTGGACTACCGCCCCGTCCATCTGGACCCCTTGACCAAGGAAGAGGATGGCGGGATCGACCTGAACAAGATTGCTCCCAAGAAAAGGGTTTACTGATGCGCTTCCAGACTTTCGCCGCCCTGGGTCTTGCCGCCGCTACGCTGGCGGGCTGCGTCGCCCCGATGCCGCCCGCAGCCACGACGACGACGACCACCACCACGGTCGTGACCCCGCCCACGGTCCTGGACGCAGCCTCGCGTCAGGCCGCGCGGACGGTCATCAACGCCGAGATGGAGAAGCGCCTGCCCGGCGCCAATGTCGCGCCCTATACCGATTGCGTCGTCAACAACGCCACCACGGCGGAACTGATCGACATCGCCCAGGCGTCCCGCGCGGGTGCGACCGGCACCGCGGACAGCGTGGCGGCGATCGTCTCGCGCCCGGCGACCACGCAGTGCATCGCTGCGGCGGCGCGCAGCGCGTGACGTGATGCGCGCGCGGGCGGGACATATGGCCTTGGCTCTGATCGGGACATTGGCCGCTTGCGGCCCGGTCCCGGTCGAGCAGGCGGAACTGACCTGCCTGCGCGACGCCGAACTGGCCGTCCGCCCGCGCACCAATGTCGCCCTGGGCGTCGGCACCGGCTTCGACGGCGACACGCACGGCTTTGGCAGCGTCTCGGTCGATCTGTCGGGCGATTACCTGATGGGGCGCGATCCCGCGCAGGTCTATGACCGCTGCGTGCAGCGCCGCTCGGGCCAGCCGCCGCGCCGTCCCCTGGCCGAACAGCCGGGCTGGACAGGCTGAGCCATGGCGGGTGCGGCACGGAAAGGGCAGGGGGCGCGGCGCCTGATCGTCCATATGGGCGTTCAGAAGACCGGCAGCACCTCGGTCCAGCGGCACCTGCGCCGCAATGCCGAGGCCCTGGCGGACCATCTGGTGGTCCGCACGCCCGAGGAAGGATCGCCCATGCGGCCCCTGGGGCGAGCGGCCATCGCCTTCAGTCTGGATCCTTCGAAGGATCGGGCGCAGGCGCTGAAGCTTGCCTTCCGCGAGGTTCTGGACACGCTGCCCGCAAACGACGTGCCCGTCCTGATCAGCCACGAAAACCTGGCCGGCGCCATGCCCGGCAATGGCGGCGAGACGCGGCTTTTCCCGCTGATGCCGCAGATCGCAGCCCTTCTGCTGGCCGAGGCGCAGGATTTCGCGATGGACTTCGTGATCTATACGCGGAACCATAAGACATGGCGCCCCTCGGTCTGGGCGCAGGCGGTGCGCACCGATGGCTATGGGCGCAGCCTGGCTGAATTCGAGGCCGAGACGGCCGATCTTCCCGGCTGGGGCGACCTGGTCCGCCGCCTGGGCCCCGCGACCGGCGACCGCCTGACCCGCTTCAAGCTGGAGGATGAGCCGGACCCCCTGCGCCCCGGCCGCCGGCTTCTGCGCCATGCCGGTCTGGACGACGCCCGGATCGACGCGCTTCAGCCGCTGGACGGACCCACCAACAGCCGCCTGAACGACGGCGCCACCGAATTCCTGCGCCGCCTGAACGGGCTTGCGCTGAACCCCCACGCGCATGGCCGGATCGTCGATCTGGTCGCGCGCGCAGAACATCTTTTCGCGGCGGATGTGCCGTCGCAAGGCACTTCCTGAGAGGAGCACCCAATGGTCCAGTTCACCCTGCCCAAGAACAGCCAGATCCGGGTCGGCAAAACCTGGCCCGCGCCTGCGGGCGCGACCAATGTCCGCAAGTTCAAGATCTATCGCTGGGATCCCGACACCGGGGAAAACCCGCGCCTGGACACCTATTTCGTGGACCTGGACAAATGCGGGCCGATGATCCTGGACGCGCTGATCAAGATCAAGAACGAGATCGACCCGACCCTGTCCTTCCGCCGGTCCTGCCGCGAGGGGATCTGCGGATCCTGCGCGATGAACATCGACGGCGGCAACCACCTGGCCTGCATCTATGGCATCGACGAGGTGAAGGGCGACATTTCCATCTATCCGCTGCCGCATATGCCGGTGGTCAAGGATCTGGTGCCCGACCTGACGCATTTCTATGCCCAGCACGCCTCGGTGAACCCTTACCTCATCACCAAGTCGCCCACACCCGGCAAGGAATGGAAGCAGTCGATCGAGGACCGCAAGAAGCTGGACGGGCTTTATGAGTGCATCCTGTGCGCCTCCTGTTCCACCGCCTGCCCGTCCTACTGGTGGAATGGCGACCGCTATCTGGGCCCGGCCGCGCTGCTGCACGCCTATCGCTGGATCATCGACTCGCGCGACGAGGCCACGGGCGAGCGGCTGGACGAGCTGGAGGATCCCTTCAAGCTGTACCGCTGCCACACGATCATGAACTGCACCAACACTTGTCCGAAAGGATTGAACCCGGCCAAGGCGATTGCCTCGATCAAGCACATGATGGTTGACCGGATGGTGTGATCAGGCCGGGGGCTTCGCGCCCCCGGACCCCCGAGGGTATTTGGGCAAAGAAGAAGGGCCGGAGGTTTTTGCCTCTGGCCCTTTCTCTTATCCTTCGACTTTCGTGAAATCCGCGATCTGCTGGCCTGCGGCGCGGATGCGGTGCAGCAGGTTCAGGCGGTTGCGGCGCACGATCTGGTTGTCGGTATTGACCTGCACCGCTTCGAAGAAGGCGTCGATGGGCGCGCGCAGATGCGCGATGGCCGTCATGGCGGCGGGGAAGTCTTCCGCCGCGATGGCCGCCTTGATCGCCGGTTCGGCGGTGTCGAGGGCGGCGAACAGGGCGCGTTCCTCGTCGGTTTCTGCAAATTTCGGGTCGGCGCCGAAGCTGTATTCGACGCCGTCCTTTTCCTCGGCCTGGGCGAGGATGTTGCCGGCGCGCTTGAGGCCCTGGGTGAGGTTCCGCCCGTCATCCGTTTGCAGCATGGCGTTGAGCGCGATGGCCCGGTTCACCACCAGCACGAGGTCGTCGTTGCCGGGCTGCGCCAGCACGGCGTCGATGATGTCATGGCGGATGCCCTGGTCGCGGAGATAGACCTTGAGCCGGTCGTGGAGGAAGGAGAGGAGGTCAGGAACTTCGGAAGCACGATTTTTGAACGCTGCGATAGCGTCTTCAACCAGACCAAGATCAGAGGACTGTAGTTCAATCTGAACCTTCTGTTCCGAAATTTCACCCCTCTTTAGCTTAGAAAACCAAACCCCCGGATTTACATAAGGAGCGATTTCACGCCACTCGCGTTCGACACTAGCCAAATGAATTCTTGTTAACTGGATATTGAGAAGGGCGACATACATCAGCGGGATGAGATCAAACCGGATGCCCCGGTTTTGAACCAACCGAATAACTCCAAGCGCAGCTCGCCGCAGCGCATAGGGATCCTTCGAGCCGGTGGGTTTCTCATCAATCGCCCAAAACCCGGTCAGCGTGTCGATCTTGTCAGCCAAAGCCACCGCCACTGAAACCGGCGCGGTCGGTACCGCATCGGACGGACCTAGCGGCGAGTAGTGGTCGCGGGCGGCATCCGCCACGGCCTCGGGCTGACCTGCCGCAAGCGCATAATAACGGCCCATGGTGCCTTGCAGTTCGGGGAACTCGCCGACCATTGCGCTGCGCAGGTCCAGCTTGGCCAGCTTCGCGGCCTGTTCGGCCTGGTCCGTATCGGCGCCAACCAACGGGGCAATCTCTCGCGCCAAGGCAGCGATGCGCTCGATCCGGTCCGCCTGGCTGCCCAGCTTGTTGTGGAAGGTGACCGACTTCAGGCCTTCGGCCCAGGCACCCATCCCCGCCTTCGCCTCGCGCAGGTCGTTTTCCCAGAAGAAGGCCGCGTCCGACAGACGCGCCGCCAGCACCCGCTGGTTGCCGGCCAGGATCGTCGCGCCGTCGTCGGGGGTCTCGATGTTGGCGACGGTCACGAAGCCCTCGATCCGCCCGGTCTTGGGGTTGCGGGCCGAGAAGAACTTCTGGTGTTCCTTCATCGAGGTCTGCAGCACCTCGGGCGGCAGGTCCAGGAAACGCTGCTCGATCACGCCCATCAGGGGGACGGGCCATTCGACAAGGCCCGCGACCTCGGACAGCAACCCGTCGTCCCGCACGATCTCCCACCCGCGCGCGAAGGCGAGGTTCTCGGCCCCTTGGCGGATGGCGGCTTCGCGCTCGGCGCTGTCAAGGATCACATGGGCGCGGCGGAGTTTCGCGGCATAGTCGTCGAAGCCCGTGACGGTGAACGGCTCGGGGGACAGGAAGCGGTGGCCGCGCGTGGTGTTGCCGACGGCGATGCCCTCTACGGTCAGCGGGACCACGGTGGCGCCTGCTTCGTCGGACAGCAGGCAGATGATCGAATGCAGCGGCCGGACCCAGCGGAGGCTGCCCGCGCCCCAGCGCATCGACTTGGGCCAGGGGAAGTTGCGGATGGTGCTGTCCAGCACCTCGGCCACGATGGCAGCGGCGGGGCGGCCGGGACGCTCGATGGTGGCGAACCAGACCTGGCCCTTCTTGTCGTCGCGCGCCTCAAGCTGCTCGCGGGTCAGGCCGGTGGAGCGCAGGAAGCCTTCCAGCGCGGCCTCGGGCGCGTCGGTGCGGGGGCCCTTGCGTTCCTCGCGCGTGGTGGGGCTGTTGGCGGTCAGGCCCTCGACCGCCAAAGTCAGGCGGCGGGGGGTGCTGAACGCGCCTGCGCTACCATACGTCAGCCCGGCTTCGACCAGACCGTCCGTGACCAGCTTGCGCAAGTCCTCACGCGCGCGGGCCTGCATCCGGGCGGGGATTTCCTCGGAAAAGAGTTCGATCAACAGGTCGGGCATCAGTCCATCACTCCGCGTTCCGGGGTCTTGTCGTTGTATTGGTGCCAGCCATAGACGCGGCCGTCGGGATAGATCGCCAGCACGCGGTCCACGTCGGGGCGGATCTCGGCCTGGCCCAGCACGGCCTGGGCGGCGCCGGATTCCAGGTCGGCGGTCAACTGGCCGTGGTCGAAGCAGTCGAACCAGCCGGGCGTGCCCAGCGGCGTCGCGCCGTCGAAGGGCACGGGGTCAACCGGCGGCTGGGTCAGGACCGCGCAGGCCCGCCAGCGCAGGGGAGAGCTGTCGGCGTCGATGCCCTGGAAGTCGCGCACGGGCAGGGTGGCCGGGCCGCTGGCGGTCTGCACGGTCAAGGTGTCGGCGGCGGGAAGGCGGTCGTAGAAGTAATATTCCTGCAGATACCACATGCCCGCCCCGGCGATTGCCGCCACGGCCAGCAACCCGATGCCAACGATCTTGCCGTTCATGCCTGGGCGGCCTCGGTCGTGACGAACAGGTCGGCGCAGGCTTTTGCCAGCGCCCGGACCCGGCCGATATAGGCCTGCCGTTCCGTGACGCTGATGACCCCGCGCGCGTCCAGCAGGTTGAAGATGTGGCTGGCCTTGATCGCCTGGTCATAGGCCGGATGCGCCATGGGGATGGTGCGGCCCGCAGCGTCCACCGGGTCGGCGGCCAGGATGCGGGCGCATTCCGCCTCGGCATCCTTGAAGTGCTGGAACAGGGTGTCGGTGTCGGCCACCTCGAAGTTCCAGCGGGAATATTCGCGTTCGGTCTGGCGGAAGATGTCGCCATAGGTCAGCGGAATGGCTGCGTCGGGATCGTTGAAGGGCATGTCCATCACATGTTCCACGCCCAGCACATACATCGCCAGCCGTTCCAGGCCATAGGTCAGTTCCCCGGACACCGGGCGGCAGTCGTGGCCGCCGACCTGCTGGAAATAGGTGAACTGGCTGACCTCCATCCCGTCGCACCAGACCTCCCAGCCAAGGCCCCATGCGCCGAGGGTGGGGGATTCCCAATCGTCCTCGACAAAGCGGACATCGTGGATCATCGGGTCCAGGCCGATGGCGCGCAGGCTGCCCAGATACAGATCCTGCAGGTTCGCGGGCGACGGTTTGATGATGACCTGGTATTGGTAATAGTGCTGCAGGCGGTTGGGGTTCTCGCCATAGCGACCGTCCGTCGGGCGGCGCGAGGGCTGGACATAGGCTGCGGCCCAGGACCGTCCGCCAAGGGCGCGCAGCGTGGTGGCGGGGTGGAAGGTGCCCGCGCCGACCTCCATGTCATAGGGCTGCAGCACGGCGCAGCCTTGGGCGGCCCAGTAGTTCTGCAACCGCAGGATGATGTCCTGGAAGCTGCGGGGTCGGTTGGGGCTGGTCATCGGGGCCGTCCTTTGCATAGATCAGCACATGCTTGCGCGCCTTCTAGGCGGGGCGGGGAACAGGGTCAATAAAGGCCGCAAGAACGGCCGGCTGAGGGGGATGGAATGCGGCGCTTGGCTTTCTTGGTGATGGCGGCAGGATTGCCGGTGGCGGCATGGGCGCAGGACGCCGTGATCCGCATCGAGGCCAAGCGCGACACTGAAGCCGCTGAGGCCGCATCCCGCTGGGCCGGGCAGTTCGACGACGTGGTGACCTTTCCGCTGCCGCGCGGCTGGACGGCCATCGCCATCGGGCCCCTGTCGTCCGAGGAAGCGGGCAAGCGGATCGGCGCGCTGAAAGAGGCGCGGCAGATCCCGATGGACAGCTTTGTCACCGTGCCGGAGGAGGGGGTGGTCCTGACCCCAGTGGGCGATGCCGCCCCGGTGGCGCTGGCCCCGGAACCTGCTGCCGCGCAACCCGACCTGCCCGCGCCGGGCAGCTATCTGCGCCTGCAATCGGTCGAGGCGCGGGCCGATGCCGATGCCGCGCTTTCCCAATGGCGCAAGACCTTCCCCGAGGCCGGGTTGGCGGAACTGCCGAACGGCTGGTTCGGGGTGGTGCTGGGGCCGGTGGATCGGGCCGCCGCCGACGCCTGGCTGAAAGTCTTCAAGGATGGCGGCGTGATGCCCAAGGACGCCTTCGTGTCCGATGCCGCCGAACTAGGATCGGTGATCGAACCCGGCAAGGCGCCCGACCTACCCGCGCCGCCCGCCGCGGCGGCCGAGATGCCGCCCCTGGACCAGGTGCAGCGCGCGTTGCGGTGGGCGGGCGTCTATGACGGCGAGATCGACGGCAAGACCGGCCCCCGCACCCGCGACGCCATCCAGGCCGAGATCCTGGCCAGCCGCCTCTCCACCGATCCCGGCACCGCGATGCGCGAGTTGATCGCCCGCCGCGACGCCTGGCGGTCAGAGGTCGGGCTGACGATGCTGGACGACCAGGCGACGGGCCTGTCGGTCATGGCGCCGATGGACCGGCTGGCCTTTGACCGCACGGAACGGGCGTTGTCGATCTATGGCCCTCGCGACGGGTCGGGCGCGGCGCTGATCCTGTTCAGCCAGCCGGGCGGGCAGCAGGAGCTGCTGGACCTGTCGGGGCTGGTGACGGCGCTTGGCTGGGTGCCGCAACCGACGCGCACGATCAAGCCCGGCCATGTTCTGCTGGAAGGCGCCAACGAGGCCCATATCGGCCGCGCCGAAGGCTGGGTCCAAGGCGGCCGGGCCGAGGGCTTCGTGCTGATCTGGCCCGCAGCGGATGCGCAGGGTCAGGCGCGGATCGCGGCGGAGATGTCGGACAGTTTTGCGCGTAAGGGGCCTGCGGCGAATGACAGGGCGACAAGCGAAGCGGCCTTGCCGATGGAGTGAGATCGGATCACGGGCAGTCTGGGTTTGTGGGGTCTGCTATGCGGGACGAAGCAGCCGTTGATCACTACCGGAGAAGTGGTCAAGTTGCTTCATATCGGTCGATGGTTGGCCAACATCTGTGAGGATGGCATGCTGCGTATCTTGGCTCTGCTGCTTTGCTGCGGCTCCCCTGTTTTTGCTAAGGGAGACGATGTTCCTCGCCTGCCAAATGGCAAGGTCGACGTTGCAGCCGTCATGGCATCCTTCAAGACTGTAAGCCCAGTCTTCGAGAATGCGCCAGTGGATGAATTTGATGGTGAAATTCTTGGAAAGTCATTCCATGCAACCTACTCGCAGGCTGAAACACCGGATTTCTTCGTTATGACGATCCGATCCCCGAGCCTTTCTGAAGAAGCAACTTATCTGACTGCGCTCATGCTTACCGACGTAATTTGCCTTTGGAAAAAACGGGGTCCTGGTGAAGTGAAATGGGTCGATACATCGGTCCAAGTTGGACGGAGCTGGAAAGTCACGTCGTCCTGTTCGACAGAGGTCAGACCATAAGGGCCGAATGTGTGCTGTGGGGTCAAACCGACGAACCCCTAACCCCGCCAGAACCGCGGCAGCAGCAGGACCAGAACCGAGACCAGCTCCAGCCGGCCTAGATACATGCCCAGGATCATCAGCCATTTCGCGGATTCGGGGAACTGGGCGACCGAGCCGTTGGCCGTGATCTCGGGCCCCCAGACGGGGCCGATATTGGCGATGGCGGTCCAGGCGGCGGTCAGGGCCGTGCGCGGGTGCAGGCCGGTCAGCGACAGGCCCACGATCAGCAGGCCGAAGGTCAGGGTGAACAGCGTGAAGAAGGCCATGACCGAATCGATCACGTCCTGGTCCAGCGGACGGCCCTCATAGCGCAGGGCATAGACGCGGTGGGGCGAATGCATCCGGCGCAACTGCGCGCGCACGGCCTGGAACAGAACCAGGTACCGGAACACCTTGACCGAACAGGCGGTCGATCCCGTGCAGCCGCCGATCAGCCCGCAGATCACCAGCACCGCCAGCGGCAGGTGGCCCCAGGTCATCACGTCGGTCGAAAAGAACCCGGTTCCCGAAAAGGTCGAGACGGTGTTGAAGACCGTTTCGCGGATGATGTCGAAGATGTTGCCCTGGTGGCCCAGGAAGATCACCCGGTAGGCTACGATAATCGCGCAGGCATAAAGGATCCACCGCAGATAGGCGCGGATCTGCATGTCCTGCCAGATCGGCGCAAATTGCCCGCGCATCCCCTGGACCAGCCGGATGAACGGGACCGAGGCCAGCACCATGAAGGCTGACGCCGCCCATTCCAGCGGCCCCCGGAAGACGCCGAAGCTGGCGTCGTAATTGGAGAATCCCCCTGTGGACACGGTGCCGAAGGCCTGCACGATGGCGTCGAACCCGCTCATGCCCAGAACCAGATAGGTCACGGTGCAGAAGCCCGTCAGCATGACATAGATGCGCGTCATCTCGGCCGCGATCTCTCCGGCGCGGGGCATGATCTTGCCCAGGGTGTCGAAGCCCTCGGACCGGAAGAACTGCATGCCGCCGACCTTCATGATCGGCAGGAAGACCATGGCCACGACGACGATCCCCAGACCTCCGATCCAGTGCAGGAGGGCGCGCCACAGATGCGTGCCGCGCGGCAGGCTGTCCAGCAGGGGAAAGGCCGTGGTGCCGGTGGTGGTGACGCCCGACATGGATTCGAAATAGGCGTCCGCGAAGCTGGCATGGGGCTGGCCCAGCATGAAGGGCAGGGCGCCGAACACCGGCAGCACCGCCCAGAGCCCGGAGGTCAGCAGGAACGCCTGCTGAATCGACAGGCTGCGGTAATCCCCCCAAGTCGCGATCGAGACCAGCGTGCCCGCGACAATGGTCAGCGCGGCGCATTGCAGAAAGGTCACCCAATGCCCGTCGCCGTGCCACCAGTCCACCAGCATGGGCGCCAGCATCGAAACCCCCAAGGTCACGATGATCTTGCCGATCGGATGGGCCACGGGGCGGATGTCGATCATGCGGACTGCTTGCCCCGCAGCCCGCCTTGCGTCAAGCGCCCTGCCGCGCCAGGCTGTTCGCGCGGTCGATCCGGCCGATCCAGAAACCCGCCGCCAGCAGGGCCAGCCCCGCCGCCAGGGCGACCGCCCAGGTGGCCCGGTCGAAGGCGCCGGTGGCAAGGGCCAGCAGCCGGTCGGCCTGCGGCGCGGGCAGGGTCGCGGCCAAGGCCAGCGCGCCGTCCAGCGAATCCGCCGCATCCGCGCCGAAGCCGCCCGCAGCGGCGAAGCTTGCGCTGTAGACCCCGGCCATCAGGCTGCCCAGGATGGCGATGCCGAGCGCGCCGCCCAGTTCATAGGACACTTCCTCCACCGAGGCCGCCATGCCCGCGCGGTCCGCGGGCGCGTTCAGCATGATGGCCGATGACGCGGCGGTCATGGCCGCCCCGATGCCCGCGCCGGTCAGGACAAAGCTGACAAGCTCGACCCCCGTCCGGCCGAATCCCGCGGCATAGATCAGGATCCCCGCACCGCTGACCGCCAGGGTCGCCGCCAGCAACCGGCCCGCGCCAATGCGGCCCAGCATCATGCCCGCAAGCGGCCCCGCCATGAAGGACGTCAGGGGGATCGGCAGGACGAACAGCCCGGCCTGCAGGGGCGACATCCCCTGGACCAGTTGCAGCCGCTGCGTGATCACAAGCTGCACCCCCAGCAGGGCCGCCGCCGAGACGAGGGCGCCGATCACGCCGCCAGCAAAGCGCGGGTCGGAAAACAGCGTCAGGTCGATCATGGGGCTGGCGCTGCGGCGCAGGCGGCGGACAAACAGCGCCAAGGCGGCAAGGCCGACCAATGCCGACAACAGCAGAACGGCTAACGACGGGTGGGGCTTGGCGATCTCCTTGATGGCCAGGGTCAGGCCGACCAGTCCGATCAGGGCCTGGACCGACCCGACCGGATCGAAGGGATGATGGCCGTGACCTTGGCCCCTGGGCACGAAAGCAACGGTGAAAGCCAGCGCCAGCAGAACAACCGGCAGGTTGATCAGGAAGACCGCGCCCCAGTGGAAATGCTCCAGCACCGCGCCGCCGATCACTGGCCCAAGCGCCGCCCCGCCGGATGCGACGGCTGCCCAGATGCCGATGGCAAGCGCGCGCTGGTCTGGATCCTCGAAGGTATGGCGGATGATCGACAGCGTGGCGGGCATCATCGCCGCCGCGCCCATGGCCAGACCCGCCCGCGCCGCGATCAGCGCCGCCGAGGTCGGCGCGAACCCTGCCGCCACCGAGGCCGCGCCAAAGATCACCAGCCCGATGGTGAACATCCGCCGGTGGCCATAGCGATCCCCAAGCGCCCCCGCGCCCGGCAGCAGTCCCGCCACGACCAGCGAATAGGCGTTCACGATCCACAGCTTTTCCGTGGCCGAGGCGTCCAGGTCATGCGTCAGCGTCGGCAACGCGGTGTAGAGCACCGTCATGTCGATCACGATGAGGAACAGCGCGCTGGAAACGATGGCGAGGACAAGCCAGGGGGAACGAACGGTCATCTTTCACCTGGGTGAGGCAGGGTGGGGTGGCGAGTCGATTGCGGATGGTTTAAATACGATCGTATGGAAATGGAGGCCCCGTGGCAAGACCGCGCAGCATCGACCGGGACAAGCTTCTGGACGCGGCCGAGGAGATCGTCCACCGCCAGGGCGCGGCGGCGCTGACCATCGACGCCCTGGCCCGCGCCTGCGGGATCACCAAGGGCGGTGTGCAATATGCCTTCGGCACCAAGGACGATATCATCGACGCGATGTTCGCGCGTTGGGGCCGCGACTATGACGCGAAGTTCGCGGCCATTGCCGGTTCCGCTGCGGATGCGATGCAGCGGATCCGCGCGCATCTGGCGGCCACGCGCGAGGCGGACGAGGTGTCGATGACCAAGGCCGCCAGCCTGATGGCGGGGTTGATGCAGACGCCCGAGCATCTGGCCTCGACCCAAGAGTGGTATCGAGACAGGCTTGCCGGGCTGGACACCGGCAGCGTCGAGGGGCGCCGCGCCCGGCTGGCCTTTCTTGCTGCCGAAGGGGCGTTCCTGCTGCACTTCCTGCGCTTCATGCCGCTGGAGGATGCGGAGTGGCAGGCGGTGTTCGAGGATATTGCGGGGTTGCTGGAAGGTGGGGAGGGATCCGGCTGACTGGCGAAGGCCATCGCCTTTGCCACGTGATTCCATAACCACCCATGCCGCCGGGCCTCTCGGGGGCGCGGGATGGCACTGTCCTTGATGGCATCCGGTCAAGCGGGCGGGGGAAACGTATATGTTTCCTGATCCCGCCCCGCCAATGTCGCGCCTAGCTGCTGGGCTCCTGATACACGCCGGTTTCCTTCAGCGTGTCCATGACCTCTTTCGGCATATAGGTCTCGTCATGCTTGGCCAGCAGGTCGCGGGCCTCAAACCGGCCGTTGCGATAGTATCCCTTGGCGATGGTGCCCTGGCCTTCGGTGAACAGGTCCGGGCGCGGGTCGCGGCCGACATAGCTGACGGGGATTTCCGCCGCGCCGTCGGTGATGACGAAGTCGAACTGCACCCCGTCGCGGTTCACGATCGAGCCTTCCTTCACCAGCCCGCCAAGCTGGAAATACTCGTCCGCTTCCGGCGCGGCCTCCGCCACCTGCGCGGGCGAGCGATACAGGTTGATGCCGTCGCGAAAGCCGTAGCCGATCAGGCCCACCGCGATCAGCAGGGCCACGGCAGCCGCGACGATCACCTGGATGCGGCGGCGTTTCTTCAAGGATTTCATGCCAGCCATGGCGATAACCTCATGCTGCCTCGAAATGGATCGGGCGGCGCAGGAACTGCGTGGCCTTGCCGGACACGCGGACCGGATCGCCGGTCGTCAGGTTCTTCGATGTCGTGCCCGATCCCAGAAACTCGGGCCTGCGCTGGAGATAGTCGGCAAGGCTTTCCGCGACCAGTCCCGCCTGGCTGAAAACCTTGACGTTGGGGCCAAGCGCCTTCTGAAACGCGGCTTCGACCAGTGGGTAATGCGTGCAGCCCAGCACCGCAGCCTCGGGGTGGGGCATCCGGCGCAGCAGGGCCTCGACATGGGACGCTACAAGCGCCTCGGCCAGGATTTCGTCACCCATTTCAATGGCATCGACCACGCCGCCGCAGGGCTGCGCCTCGACATCCACGCCCACGGCGCGGAAAGCCAGTTCCCGCTGGAAGGCGCGACTGGCCACGGTCGCGGGGGTTGCGAACAGGGCGACGTGCTTCACCGCAACCTCGCGGGGCGGCGAATTGTCGCCCCAGCGGCGTTCGGTCAGCGCCTCGATCATGGGGACGAAGACGCCCAACACGCGTTTGTCCGATGGCAGCCAGGTTTCCTGCATCCGCTTCAGGGCGGCGGCGCTGGCGGTGTTGCAGGCCAGGATCACCAAATCGCAGCCTTCCTGCCACAGCCGTTCGACGCCCGCGCAGGTCAGGTCGAAGATGTCGTCGGCGGTGCGGGTGCCATAGGGGGTGTGGGCGTTGTCGCCCAGATAGACCAGCGGCAGGTCGGGCAGGCGCGCGGCGATGGCCTGGTGGACCGTCAACCCGCCCAAACCCGAATCGAAAACGCCTACCGCCATGGTGCCACCCTTCTTCCTGTCGCGAGGCGCCTTATTAGGGCGCATCGCGGATTTTGGAAATGACTTAGATCAGGTGGTCACCGAAAGGTGGTCATTCGGCCGCCTGTTGCAGGGGCGCCTGCCCGCTGCGGAATTGCGTCAGCAACTCCGCCCGCCGGGCGGCGGCAATCGCTTCGGCCTGGGCCTTGACCGGGCCATAGCCGCGCACGGTCAGGGGCAGTTCGGCCAGTTCGATGGCGATGGGCATGGTGGCGTCCGTCACCGTGGCCAGAACCTCGCGCATGTCGGATTCGTAGTCGCGGATGGCGGCGCGTTCGTGGCGGCGTTCGGTCGTGTAGCCGAAGGGGTCGAAGGGCGTGCCGCGCAAGAACTTCATGCGCGCCAGAACCTTGAAGCCCCGCAGCATCCACTCGCCGTATTCGCGCTTCTTCGGGCGCCCGTCCGCGCCCTTGCCGCCCAGGATCGGCGGGGCGAGGTGCAGCGTCAGCTTCGTGTCGCCGTCCCATTGTTCGGCGACCTGCTGCGCGGTGGTCAGGTGCAGCCGCGCGACCTCGTATTCGTCCTTGTAGGCCAGAAGCTTGTAATACCCGCGCGCG
Source organism: Paracoccus sp. SSK6 (assembly GCF_039770665.1). NCBI lineage: Bacteria > Pseudomonadati > Pseudomonadota > Alphaproteobacteria > Rhodobacterales > Paracoccaceae > Paracoccus > Paracoccus sp. SSK6. The sequence continues at coordinate 38,602 of NZ_JBDPNJ010000021.1, forward strand.
ATGCTTTCCCGCAGGGGGGCAGGGGCGGCATCGACCAGCTTGCGGAAGCGCCGGGCCAGCCGCTTGTTCTGGTAGCCGACCAGCCGCGATTCACGATAGGCCACTGGATCGGGCGGCAGTTGGGTCACTTCGGCAGGCTTGCGGGTCTGGTCGGGGAAAGCCATGGCCCAGCGGCCGATCTGGAAGGCGCGCTGGTTTTCCGCGACCTTGGCGCCGTTCAACTCGATCGCCTGCATGATCGCCTCCAGCGACAAGGGCAGCAGCCCCTGCTGCCAGGCCGCGCCCAGCACCAGCATGTTGGAATAGATCGAATCCCCCAGCATCCGCAGCGCCAGGTCGTTGGCGTCGAAGAAGGCCACGCGGTCGCGCAGCCGCGCCTGAAGCGAGACCTTCAACTGGTCCGAGGGCACGCGGAAATCGCGCAGCCGGGTGAAGTCGCCGGTGATGATCTCGTGGTCGTTGACCACCGCGCTGGTGCGGCCCGTGGTCATCAGCCCGATGGTCTTGGCGCCCGCCGTGACGACCAGGTCGCCGCCGATGATGCAGTCGGCCTCGCCCACCGCCACGCGGATAGCGCTGATGTCTTCGGGGCGGTTGGCCAGGCGCAGGTGGATATGGACCGCGCCGCCCTTCTGGGCGAGGCCCGCCATCTCCATCATGCCCGCGCCCTTGCCGTCGATATGGGCGGCCTGGGCCAGCACCGCGCCCAGCGTCACGACCCCGGTGCCACCCACGCCGGTGATGACGACGTTATGGGTACCACTGATCGCGGGCAGGGCGGGTGCGGGCAGGTCGGGGATGTCGAAGGCCTCGGCCTGCGGCTTTCGCAGCTTGCCGCCCTGGACGGTAACGAAGCTGGGGCAAAAGCCCTTGAGGCAGGAATAATCCTTGTTGCAGGACGACTGGTCGATCTGGCGCTTGCGGCCCAGTTCGGTGTCCAGCGGCACGATGGACACGCAGTTCGACTGGACGCCGCAATCGCCGCAGCCCTCGCAGACCTCGGGGTTGATCCAGACGCGGCGGTCGGGATCGAGGAACTTGCCCTTCTTGCGGCGGCGGCGCTTTTCGGCCGCGCAGGTCTGGATATAGAGGATCGCGCTGACGCCCGGCGTTTCCGCCAAGTCGCGCTGAACGGCCATCAACTCGGCCCGTTCCTCGAAGCGCAGGCCCGCCGGGAACTGCGCGCGGTCGATGTCTTCCTTTTCGTCATAAACCACGACCAACGGCTTCACGCCCATGGCAACCAGTTCGGCGGCGATCTGATGCGCCGTCAGTCCGCCTTCGTTGGGTTGCCCGCCGGTCATGGCAACCGCGTCGTTGAACAGGATCTTGTAGGTGATGGTCGTGCCCGCCGCGATGGCCGCCCGGATCGCCAGCGACCCCGAGTGGTTGTAGGTGCCGTCGCCCAGGTTCTGGAAGACGTGCTTGCGGTTCGAGAACGGCGCCTCGCCCACCCAGTTCACGCCCTCGGCCCCCATATGGGTGAAGCCGGTGGTTTCGCGGTCCATCCACTGCACCATGTAGTGGCAGCCGATCCCGGCATAGGCGCGGCTGCCTTCGGGCAGCTTGGTGGAGGTGTTATGCGGACAGCCCGAACAGAACCAAGGCGTGCGGGTGGCGATTTCGGGCGCGTTGTCGGCGCGGCGAACCTCGGACAGGCGGGTCAGGCCCGCCTTGATGTGGTCGGTGCCCCGGCCTTCCTCGATCAGGATCTCGCCGATCTTCTGGGCGATCATCACGGGGTCGAGCGCATAGCGGGTGGGGAACAGTTCGGCCCCGGTGCGGTCATGCTTCCAGCCGTGGACGCGGCGGCCGTGGCGGTTGTCGAAGATCGCCTCTTTCAACTGCACCTCGATCAGCTTGCGCTTTTCCTCGACGCAGACGATCAGTTCCAGCGTTTCCGACCATTCCTGAAAGGACTTCATATCGAGCGGCCAGGTCTGCCCGACCTTGTAGGTGGTCAGGCCCAGCCGTTCGGCCTCGTCCTCGTCGATGCCCAGCAGGGACAGGGCATGGACCAGATCCAGCCAGTTCTTGCCCGCCGCGACAAAGCCGATCTTGGCGCCCGGCTTGCCCCAGACCTTGTGGTCGATCTTGTTGGCGCGGGAAAACGCCTCGGCCGCCCAGCGTTTATAGTCGATCATCCGCGCCTCGGATGCCACCGGCGTGTCATGCAGGCGGATGTTCAGCCCGCCTTCGGGCATCTGAAAGTCGGGGGTCACAAAGGACAGCCGGAACGGATCGCCATTGACGACCGAAGTCGCCTCGACCGTGTCCTTCATGGTCTTCAGCCCCGTCCAGACGCCCGCGAAGCGCGACAAGGCAAAGGCGTAAAGGCCGTAATCCAGAATCTCCTGCACACCCGCAGGCGACAGCACCGGGATATAGCGGTCCACCATCGCCCAGTCGGACTGGTGTAGCACCGAGCTGCTCTCGCCCGTATGGTCGTCGCCCATCGCCATCACCACGCCGCCATGCGGGGAGGTGCCCGCCATGTTGGCATGGCGCATGGCGTCGCCAGAACGGTCCACGCCCGGACCCTTGCCATACCACAGCGCGAAGACGCCGTCGTATTTGCCCTCGCCGCGCAGTTCCGCCTGCTGGCTGCCCCAGATGGCGGTCGCGGCCAGATCCTCGTTCAGGCCGGGCTGGAACAGGATGTTCGCGTCGGACAGCCGCCTGCCTTCGCGCATCATCTGCAGATCGACGCCCCCCAGCGGCGATCCGCGATAGCCCGTGACGAAACCCGCCGTGTTCAGTCCCGCCGCCTTGTCGCGCGCGGCCTGCATCAGCATCAGCCGCACCAAGGCCTGCGTGCCGTTCAGCAGAACCTGCGGTTTTTCCAGATCGAAGCGGTCGGCTAGCGAGAATTCCTGCTTGCTCATTCCAATGACTCCTCCACCGGCCTTCAGTATAGGTCAGCTTTGCTGACCGACCAACGGAAAAATGCAGCCGGATGCTTTCGCTTGCCGGAATGCTGCATTCAGGATAGGTCTGCAAAAATCGCATGGCAGACACGGCAGGATTGTAACAGCATGGACTGGGACAAGCTTCGAATCTTTCACGCCGTTGCCGATGCGGGCAGCCTGACCCATGCCGGCGATGTGCTGCATCTGTCGCAATCCGCCGTCAGCCGGCAGATTCGCGCGCTTGAGGAGATGCTGGACACCACCCTGTTCCATCGCCACGCCCGCGGCCTGATTCTGACCGAACAGGGCGAATTGCTGTTCGAGGCGACATCGTCCATGGCGCGCAAGCTGGATACGGCCTCGGCCCGCATCCGCGACAGCGAGGAACATGTCTTCGGCGAATTGAAGGTGACCGCGACGGTCGGCTTTGGGACGCTGTGGCTGGCGCCCAAGCTGGTCAAGCTGTATGACAAGTATCCCGACCTCAAGATCGACCTGATGCTGGAGGAGCGGGTGCTGGACCTGCCCATGCGCGAAGCCGATGTGGCGATCCGCATGAAGGAGCCCAGCCAGTCCGACCTGATCCGCCGCCGGTTGCTGAGCGTTCGGATGCGGCTTTATGCGACGCAGGATTACCTGGACAAGGCGGGGATGCCGGAGACCATGGCCGACCTGTCGCCCTATCGCCTGATCTGCCAGAAGCCCGATCAGCCGCAGGTCGCGGCGGGGGCGCGGCTGGTCCAGGAAATCATGTCCCAGAACATCGGATCGACCCTGACGGTGAACAATTACTTCGGCGTCCTGCAGGCGGTGCTGGCCAACCTTGGCATCGGTGTCCTGCCCGACTATCTGACCGCCGATCACAAGCGTCTGGTGCGGGTGCTGCCCGATATCGAATCCGGCGAGGTGCCGGTGTTCCTGGCCTATCCCGAGGAATTGCGCCAGACCCGCCGGGTCACGGTGTTCCGCGACTTCATGCTGGAGGAAATCCAGGCCTTCCGCCGCCGCCAGGGCGAGGCGCAGTTGCTGGAGGCGCCTGCGACGAAAGTCCCGGCATCGCAGGCCTAGCTACAACTTTCGCGTGTAGCTATTCCGTCACTGCATGTCCGCTATGCTGCGGGTGCAGCGTGATCCCTCTTGAACCGTTAACACCCTGCCCATAAATCGGGCTGTGAAGGCGATGGTCAGCGTAACCGCTCATCACCTTCTACCTCCCTGTTGGACTTAGGCCGGGCCTTGTGCCCGGCTTTTTTTTGGTCCTGCGCGGGGGCTTGGTCGCGCGGGCCTTTCCTTGCGGGGCGTCTGTGCCTAAAAGGCGCCAGATTTCCATCCGCAGGAAGGCACGACCATGCAGGATCCGACGATCACCCCCGACCTGATCGCCGCGCACGGGCTGAAGCCCGACGAATACGACCGCATCCTGCAGATCATCGGGCGCGAACCCACGTTTACCGAACTGGGCATCTTCAGCGCCATGTGGAATGAGCATTGTTCCTACAAGTCGTCCAAGAAATGGCTGCGCACGCTGCCCACCACCGGCCCGCAGGTGATCTGCGGTCCCGGCGAGAACGCGGGCGTGGTCGATATCGGCGACGGACAGGCCGTGGTCTTCAAGATGGAGAGCCACAACCACCCGTCCTACATCGAGCCGCACCAGGGCGCCGCGACCGGCGTTGGCGGCATCCTGCGCGATGTCTTCACCATGGGCGCACGACCCATCGCTGCCATGGACGCGCTGTCCTTCGGCCGCCCCGAACACCCCAAGACGCCGCATCTGGTCAAGGGCGTGGTGGAAGGGATCGGCGCCTATGGCAACGCCTTCGGCGTCCCGAACGTGGGCGGCGAAGTCCGCTTCCACCGCAGCTATGACGGCAACTGCCTGGTCAACGCCTTTGCGGCGGGTCTGGCCGACGCGGACAAGATCTTCTATTCCGCCGCCTCGGGCATCGGGATGCCGGTGGTCTATCTGGGCGCCAAGACCGGCCGCGACGGCGTCGGCGGGGCGACCATGGCATCGGCCGAGTTCGATGACAGCATCGAGGAAAAGCGCCCGACCGTGCAGGTGGGCGACCCGTTCACCGAAAAATGCCTGCTGGAAGCCTGTCTGGAACTGATGCAGACGGATAGCGTCATCTCGATCCAGGACATGGGCGCGGCGGGGTTGACCTGTTCGGC
>NZ_JBDPNJ010000022.1:0-40758 GCF_039770665.1 Paracoccus sp. SSK6
TGGTTGCGGGGGCAGGCAACCGCCGTCATTTGCCTGAACTCAGATGTGCGGTGTGAAGCTTTCCACCGCCTAGGCCTGAGCTATAGCTGTAGCTGTAGCTGTAAGAGGTGGTCCGGGATTTTCGACCAGTTTGCCGCCTTGCTAAGCTCTGGCATGGGTTTCATGTCAGGCAGCGGCTTTCAGGTTCTGGTTGCGGATATCATAGGCCTCAGCTGGCGTCAGCAAGCCATGCGATGAGTGCGGACGTTTTTCGTTGTAATAGCTGATCCAGGCGCCGATGCCCCTCCGGGCCTCGGACCCGGTCTCAAAGGCGTTCAGGTAGACGCATTCGTATTTGAGGGAACGCCACAGCCTTTCGATCATCCGGTTGTCGATCCAGCGACCGCGGCCATCCATGGAGATCTTCACCTTGGCGTCCAGCAGCACCTCGGTGAAGTCAGAGCTGGTGAATTGCGAGCCTTGATCGGAGTTGAAAATCCCAGGCGTACCATAGCGGGCCAGCGCCTCCTTCAGAGCCTCAACACAGAAACCCGCATCCATGGAATTCGAGAGCCGCCAGCTGAGCACCTTGCGGCTATGCCAGTCCATGATGGCCACCAGGTAAAGAAACCCCCGGCGCATGGGGATGTAGCTGATATCGGTGCACCAGACCTGATTGGGCCGGGTAATGGCCAGACCCTTGAGCAGATAGGGGTAAATCTTGTTCTCTGGATGCTTCTTGCTGGTCTTGGGCTCTTGGTAGATCGGCACCAGACGCATCAGCCTCATCAGCCGCCGGACTCGATGCCGTCCGCAGCGATGCCCCTCTCGCTGCATATGACGGGCCATTTGCCGTGAGCCATACCATGGCGTCTCCAGGAACTGCCGGTCGATGATCTCCATGAACTTCAGGTTCTCGGCGCTTTCGCCACGTGGCTGGTAATAAAGGCCGGAGCGCGCCAGTGACAGCAGGCTGCATTGCCGTCGGACGCTGAGATCAGGATGATCCTGCTTCACCGCTTTTTGCCTCCAGTGCCGAGAATGAGACTGGAGGCTGCCGACAAAAAATCCCGCTCCACAACCAGCTGGCCGATCTTGGCATGCAGCTTCTCGACCTCCTGATCGGAAATCGCCGGCTCGGCAGCACTCTTGCCGTCAAAGGCCGAGGCCATGTTCTCAATGGCGGTCCTTTTCCAGCCCGTGATCATGGTGGGGTGGATATCGTACTTCTTGGCCAGTTCAGCCGTCGTCAGGTCCTCGCGAATGGCTTCCAAAGCCACCTTCGCCTTGAACTCGGCCGAATAGCGCTTCCGTTTCGTCATGCGGATCAGTCCTTCGTCAATCGCCAAAGCTTAGCAACTGGTCCGAATTCCTGCGACCACCTCTGTAGCTGTAGCTGTAGCTGTAGCTGTAGCTGTAGCTGTAGCTGTAGCTGTAGACACTGGGAAATAAACTCATGGAAGATCTCCAAGGCAGATAACACTGCGATTACCGCTTCACGATCACGATGTCAGATCAGCAACAAACTCCGACAAGGGTTCGATACCGGAGACCAGCAGGCAGTCCCTTGCACGTGTGCAGGCGACGTAAAGCAGATGGCGCTCGGTTTCGTAAACGGCTTCAAGATCCGCCTGATCTGCGATAGCGGCAATGCGTTCCGCTTGCGGGATAATATCTTCGTCACATGCAATGACGGCCACAGCCCTAAACTCGAGTCCCTTGGCAAAATGCATGGTGCAGACTGCCACTGAACCCGCGGTCACCTCTGCTTTCTCCCTCAGATCGACATGGGGCAACCCGGCAGCCTTTACCGCGCGACGGGCCCGCCCCAGTTCAGCATCGGAGCGGACGAAAACCGCGATATCTTCCGCCGAAATGCCGTCACCCAGGCGCGCATGGAGCCAAGCCGCAACCTTGGTCACCTCATCATCCTCATCGCAGCAAGGCTGGATGATCGGAGCCGGCCCGTCGAAAACCGACACCGTGCCGCGTCTGCTTTCGGAATTGCCGTCCACATCCGAAACCAAGCTTGGCAGCAGACGATCCGCTTGTGCGCGGATCTGATGCGATGTCCGATAGTTGATCCGAAGGGTCGAAGAGCGCCCGCGGACATCAATCCCAAGCATCTTCCACGAGAACGGCTGCTGGAAAATGCGCTGGCCGATATCTCCGGCGAAGAACAACCCGTTCTCCTTGTCTCCGGCAAGGGTCGCCAGGAACCTTGCCTCGGCGATGCTGAGATCCTGGGCCTCGTCCAGCACCGCGAAATCGTAGGGACGTTGCCGCTCGGCAGCAATGGCTTCGCTAACGCGACCGAATACATCCGACCAGGTGACGGTGCCACGATCCGTCAGGCCAGCGCGGACCTTCTGGAAAATCACCCAGAGGGCTTCGCGTTGCTTGCCGCCAAGGCGTGTCTTGCGACCAAGCCGTGCGACGTCCCGGTAATCTTCCCAGGTTCGGATCTGCCACGCATCGACCACATCCTCCCATTCCCCCAACAGGAACTGGGGGGTGAAGCGGGCGCCCTCCACCTCGGCTGCTGCCTTGGTCAGAAGCGAGCGGATCAAGGCCGAATTGGCGATGTTCGGCTGGCCAAACCTGGCAGTGTAAAGATCGTAGCCGACTGCGGAAATCGCCTTGACGTCAATCCGACTACCGATCTCGGGTGCGGATCCCAGCAGCGTGGCAACTTTCATCTTAAGTGCATTCGCCAGCGCCTTTGAAAAGGTTGTCAGCAGCACCTTCGCCACCGGATTTGCGCGCGCCAGATGCACGGCACGGTGCAGGGCCACGATGGTCTTCCCAGTGCCGGCCGAGCCGGTGACGCGCGCGGGGCCGTTGAAGTTTCGTTCCACCAGCGATTGCTGCGCCGGGTGGAGGAACACGGCCCACTTCTCCCACGGATAATCCAGCGCCTGGCGGAGTTCATCCACGTTGGACAGCACCCGGAACCGGCGTTGCGCATCAGGATGGGCAAAGGGATCGGCCTCGGGCGCGAAAGGTTCCGGCAACTGAGGCTTCTCGCCTACAGCGAGTTTCAACAGTGCTTCCTGCGCCTCTTGTGGGAGGTGCTCGATAATATCGAACAGCGTGTCTTCGGTCGCCACTCGCACGTCATCCACCCAATCCTCGGGCACCCCGAAGCTCATCAGTTCAAACTTGCGCAGGTTGCCGAAGAGGCGCGTAGCAGGTTTGGCAGCCGGAGTGGAGTGCCTCTTCGGCTGAAAGATCTCCACCTCCTTGACTCGCTCGCGCACCTCCACCAGTTGCATCGCCCCGGTGGTCGGGTGGCGCTCAATCTTCCGCCGCTCGGCCCATTTGTAGGCCTCGTCGTGATGATCGACATAGGACAGCAAGATGCTGCCATCTGTTCGGTGAACAATGATGCGGATGTCGGAGTTTACCCGGACCGACCAGAAGTTACTGTCCTTCGCCCCGTCAAGCTTGTGGAACGACAAGCCATTGCCGGCCGGATTTGATTGTAAGTCGAAAACGGTGACCTTGACAGACTTCTGCTCCTGTGCGCTTAGGCGGGCGAGGCTACCGGTGAAAGTGTCAGCGATCCGGAAGTTCATGTTATCTTGGCCCTGCGCAGATTGTGCATCGCGGCAAACAGCTGGTTCTCCACCGGACTTAGTCGCATTGCTTCTGCCAACGAGGTGGAATTAAGCCCCCACCTGCAACCGGGAGGAACAATAAGCTTCATGCAAATATGTTCTGGCGCGATCAGGCTGCTCGACATGAGGCCCATGTGTCCATTATAATCTAGGTAAGGCAAATGCTTATCTGTGAGGCGCACTGCGAATAGAACCCCGGGTGTAGATTGTTGAGCCTTATGCGCAACAATGCCGGTGTCATCAGTCTCAGAAAAAAAATCCTGTATTAAGGCTACATTTGCATCAGAAAGATCATCCATGCCTTTTTCGGCGTTTTTCAGCCTTGACCTTAGATCCTCGATCGCCAGCCTAAGTGCAGTGGCCTTTTCACCACCATGGAACTGATCGGTAGCATAGAGGAGTGCTTGATTGGGATGTATTGCAAAAAAAACGGCGCCATCGCTGCCATGTTCGTAATCAAATGAGGAGAAGGATTTTAAGACGGGAAAGCCATTTCTGTGCTCACCCCACCAGCCAATCTCTTCATATACCTTAACAACCCGATCAATTAATCCTTTTACGTCGAAATGCTTCTTCGGATCAAATCCCTCCCGCTCTATTATGTCGGCCTGAAATCCGGATGTCCCATGATATACAACCCAGTGATCATCCCTGAAATCCGCCGGTATTTGGGTGGCGATCTCTACAGTGGTGATGGCGGACGGTTTATAAACTGGAAAAGACATTACTCCACCGCAAAAACCTTCATCACCTCATCGCCCAGGTGATTGATCACCTTCACCGCGATCCGTCCCGATTTCGGCTTCGGGAAGGGCCGGGAGATGTCGGAATAAAGACTATCCCAAGCATCCGCGTCGATCTCGGCCTTCAGGCTGGTCTTCAGCGCCTTGTAGGGATCGTACGCCCCAAGGAAATAGGCGTGGCGAACGAAGAACGACTCCTCGTTGTAGTCCGTGTCCAGCATCCACAGGGCGATGCCGTCGGTGCCCTCGCTTTCGACCGAACCCGTCTGCGGCTTGAACACGTCTACGCCGAAGACCTGCACGGTCAGCATCCCGTCCTTTTCCTCGATGCGGATATCCGGTTCGCCGAAGATCACGAACAGGTTGCCCGCGCCGGTCGATTTTAGGTCGGTTCCCATGTGCAGGTCGGGGTTCATCCGCGCCTTCAGCACCGGCACACGGCCCAGTTTGTCGAATTCGGCGGAATGGGCGTCATAATTGAACGCGCAGGCGATCAGCATATCGAAACCGGCGTCGCCTGCCTCGCGTGCAGCCGCCACCAGGTCCGGGCGGCTGACGGTGCCGAATTCCGGGCCGATGAAGATCCCTGCGCGGCGCATGATTTCGCCTTCCATGAATTGCGCCTCGGCCGCGATGTATTTGCCGGGCCAGCCGGTCAGCGCGGTAAAGCTGATCCGGTCCTCCTTGTGCGCCTGCTGCACCCCGGCATCCTTGAGGTTCTGCAGGATCATCTGCGCGAAATCCTCGGCCCGGTCGACACGCTCGGCGGCGCGACGCTTGCTTTCGGCAGCTTCGTGCAGATCGATCAGTTCGTCATTCCAGTCGGTCACAAGGGTCTTGTGCGGCGACAGGCTTTCCACAGTGAAGGGACCGGCGACGCGGACCTTGGTGTTGTCGGCAAAGGGCTTGTCGTAGAGATACTCGAACTCTGCCTTTGCCGAGATCGAGGCGTCGATTTCCTTTTGCCGTTCGATCCGGGCAGCCCAGAACGCGGCAAGGGCAGCTTGCGCCGGGGCGGGCCAGCCGGAGGGAGCCTCGCGCGGGATTTCCCATTCCATGAAGCCGTTCGAGGGGGCCATCTCGCCCGAGGGAAGCTTTACCTCTCCCGTCGCGGTGAAGTCGATCTTAGCCCCTGCGCGGCCGCCGGTTTCGACCTTGAAGGGGGTGGCGTGGCCGGACAGGGCGGTGTTCAGCGCCTCGATGGCGGTTTCGACGGCGGGCTGGAGCCTGTCCCAGATCACGTCAATCTCAGCGTTTGCCGCAATGTTGCTCAACATGATGTGCGGCACACGATGGTAGACAAAGCCCTGCCGGATGCTTCCTTGGGTGGGAGTTGTCTTCGGCGGCGTGCGGGTGACCTCACCCTCCTTCTGTTGACCTTCAGGGCTGTCAGCTAGCAGGTAATATGGATAGCGTGCGCCCATTAGGCGCGAGCGGGCAAGCGCAATGGCGACGCGGCTCGTATCAATGGTGATCCAGCGTCGGCCCCATTGCTCGGCTACATAAGCCGTGGTGCCTGAGCCGCAGGTAGGGTCAAGAACCAGATCCCCAGGGTCGGTTGACATCAGCATGCACCTTTGGACGACAGTCAGGGCAGTCTGGACAACATACGTCTTTTCGCCCCCAAACTGGTTCTGACCAAGGGTGTCAGTCCAAAAGTCACCTAGTGAATATGCCGAAAAATCATCGAGAAATCGAACATAGCCAATATTGTTGTCTGAAGGCTCGACTCTGTCTGCCTTTAGAAGTCTTTCCATGCCCTTTTCATTAGTCTTCCAGCGAACGCTGAGGGAGGGCTTGAATGCCTTTCCAAGAAGGCTCACAGGGAACCAAGAGGCTGCGCCTTCCCCTTTTTCGCGTCCCATGCTCTGGCTGGTCAGATTGTCTCTGAAGAAAATCTTTGTTCCAGCGGGAACTTCCCGTGTTCCTTGGATTTCCTCTTTTGTCATGGGGCGCTTACTGCCATCGGGATAACGGATAGTTCGATATCCAGTCCCACCCTTCTCACCCGGTTTCTTTTCGAGCCAGTAAGTTCGATACTTGATGTGGGTTTTTCGCCTTGCGAACCAAACAATAAAGTCGATGGTGTTTCCAAGGTAGTCGCCAGTGCTACTGCTGGTTTTGGCGAATGGGATTTGCGCGACAAAATTGTCTTCCCCAAACACTTCATCCATCAGCGCCCGCACACGATGGACGTTCTCGTCGCCGATCTGCACGAAGATGCTGCCGCTGTCGGTCAGCAGATCCCGCGCCACGGTCAGCCGGTCGCGCAGGTAGGTCAGATAGGAATGGATGCCGTCCTTCCAGGTGTCGCGGAAGGCGCGGACCTGTTCAGGTTCGCGCGTCACATGGGTCTTGTCGCCGTCCTTCACATCGCGCGAGGTGGTGGACCACTGGAAGTTGGAGTTGAACTTAATGCCATAGGGCGGGTCGAAATAGATGCACTGGACCTGACCGCGCAACCCCTCGCGTTCCGCAAGGCTGGCCATGACCGACAGGCTGTCGCCCGAAATCATCCGGTTCGACCAGTGCTGGTCGTGCTGATAGAATTCGGTCGCGGCCTCGGCATCGGGCAGCCCGTTGAAATCGGCGAACATGTCGAACTGGTCGGCAGGCCCGGCGCTTGCATCCGCGCGGGCTTTCGACTGCCGCTTCAGGTCGTCGATCAGCACCTTGGGGTGGACCTTTTCTTGGATATACAGCGGCGGGGCCTGGACGATCAGATCCGACCAATCCTCCATATCCTTGCCGCGCCAGACCAGCTGCGGGTCAAGATCAGCATTGCGGCGGGCATAGGCCAGCTGGATCGGCGTCTTGTCCTGATCCCGCATCAGGCTTTCGAACTCGGCCGTCGGGATGTTCTTGCGCGTGGCGTCATGGGTGAGAGTTCCGACCTCGATGGGTTTCTTTGCCATGGGTCAGCTCCTTACGAGAGTAATGTGGTAGGTATAGGGGGCGCTTTCTTCGAAACGGACGATATCGCCCGCCCGTGCGCCTGAGCTGGCCAGAAACGCACGCGCCCCGGCCCGGTCGCGAAACAGGTTCTTGTCGCCGGGAATGTCGCTTTCAATCGGGATTGCCGTTCCATAGTGCAGAAGCGCACGGCGCGGGGCGAGGTCGGCTTTGTTCGTGCCGCCGAAGATGTCTTTCGGCAGTAGATGCTTGAAGGGGGTCACGTAGATGTGGCCGTTCTTCAGGTTTCCAGCGGTCAGCACAACCTCGCCAACAAGGCGTCCCTGTTTGGTGATAGGCGAGGTCATTCGATCAGCATGTCCTGATTGGTTGTGTCGGCCCCGAAGGATTCCAGCAGACGGTTGAACTCCTCCTCCATCTGATAAACGGCGGTGAATTCAGCGAAGGCCCAGCGACCAAAGCGGCCGAGGTTGTTCACTCCCGGCACCCAATAGCTGCGCATGGTGTTGGCCTTGTCCTTGGCATCCTCGCCCCGATAGCCCTTCACTTCGACGATCAGGTTCAGCGGCTCGGACTGGCCGTCATCGACCTGGACGATGAAGTCCGGCAGGTATTTGCGGGGGGTCGAGCCGTAAAGGTAGGGCACTTCCAGCCCGAGGTTCTGGTTCTTGACGTAAGAGATGACCTTGGGATGTGCCTCGACCACTCGGGCGAACTCGGCCTCCCAATCGCTGTCGCAGATCACCCAATTGACGTGGGACTTGGCCGGATCGGCCTGCCAGCGGGTTTTCTTCGATGTGGTGAAGTTGACGTAAGAGGTCGAACCGGTCGGGTTGTAGGCGTCGAGGATCGCCTTGACCGGGCGTTCACCCTCCAGCGTTTCGGTAATCGCCGCCTTGATCCGTTCACAGGCCATGTCGGCAATCTCGCGATACAGCACCTGAGCCGGGAATGTGCCGGCCTGGCATTTCAGGCAGGTGTCGATCCAATTGCGGGTTACGCGCTTCAGGTCCCCGAACAGGTGCATCTTCGGATCATCGCCCGGATCGCGGTATTTTGTGTAGAGTAGCCGTTCCGTCAGCCGGAACATGACGGTCGAAGCGCGCATGTCACCCAGGTGTTCCAGCGTCAGGTCAACGCCTTCGCCGACGATCCCCTGGTTCTTCGTAACCGAGGGGCCAACGAGTTCCGGCGTCAGTTCCAGCACATGGTCGGGGCCGAACTTTGCATCGAGCCGTTCGTTTTCCAGCTCGACCCGATAGCCCTCGACCCGGGGGAAGGTGATCTGCAGCGCGTCACGTTCGGGTTTGACGGCATGGACGCGGATCGTGTCGGCGGGCGGCTGCGGGGGCGAGATGGTCGGCTTGGCGGCGAAGTCAAAGGGGATGCCAAGAACATCAGCATATTCGACATTGAATAGGCCCTGCTCATTCAACTCATAGGACTGGCGGCGCAGCGCCCGGCCCATAACCTGTTCGCAGAGAAGCTGGGTGCCGAAGGCACGCACGCCCAGGACGTGGGTGACGGTGTTGGCATCCCAACCTTCGGTCAGCATCGAGACCGAGACCACGCAGCGGATCTGCTCGCCCAGCTTGCCCTTGCGACCGACAGTATTCATCACCTCGCGCAGCAGGGTGGATTCGTCGATATTATCACCGGCGGTCACGTTGCCGCTGCGCTCGATCAATTCGCGTTTGAACCGGTCGATCTCATCGGCGGCCATAGCGCGGAAATCCTTGTCCAGCGCATCGCCGGATTCCAGCTGCGCACTGTCGATCAGGATCGAGTTGGGCCGTGCCAGTCGGTTGCCGAAGTCATCGTAGTTGCGGAACAGCGCGAGGCGGCCATTCTCCAGTGTGGTCGAGCCATCTTCATTCTCGCGGTCAAAGCCCGCGATGTATTTGTAGACCAGCTCTGACGTGGCCGTGTTGTTGCAGACCACGATAAACACCGGGGGGACGCCGATCCTGGCCTCCTCCCACAGATCGAAGGTCTTTTCGTAATGGCCATACAGCGCATCCAGGGCCGAGAGGAGTTCCGGCGGCAGGCTGAGCGGATCGAGCGTCTTGCCCCCGGAACGGCCCTTCTTCGGTAGCTTCTTCCCGATATGATCCCACAGGTTGCGGAACTTGGGAGTGTCGCCGCCGGGCACGTTGTCAGCGACCGGCACGCGCGGCAGCTTCACGATGCCGCACTCGATAGCATCCATCAGGGAGAAATCGCTCATGGTCCAAGGAAACAGCGTGCCCTCTAAATAGCCTGAGCCGCGCAGAAAGAAGGGCGTCGCCGAAAGGTCATAGACCAGCGAGAGCCCCAGCTTGCGCTTGACCGCCTCAAGGCCAGAAATCCACATCCGGGCAGCTTCGTTCTGTTCCTTTGCCTCGGCCTTTTCGTCGCCCTTCAGGTCGGCCTCGGTCTCGCCCTCGGCATCCTGAACCCGCTCACGATAGCAATGGTGCGCCTCGTCGTTTAGCACGACGATGCTCTTCATGCCCATCAGTTCGGGCATAACCCGCTGCAGCATCTGACCTTCGGTTTCCAGCGTCTGGATGTTCTCGCCCCGCCAGCCGGCAAGGGCCGTTCGGGTCCCTTTCGCCAGGTTCACGCGCTCACGCAGCTTGAAGGCATGATAGTTGGTGATGACAATCTTGGCCTTGTCGATATCACCCAACATGTCGGAAGGAACGATCTCGCGGTGGCGGTAATAGCTTTCCGGATCGTTCGGCAGCAGGACTCGCAGCCGGTCACGGATGGTGATGCCGGGCGCGACCAGCAGAAACCCGCGCGAGAAGGTCTTGCTGTTCGGATGACGCACTGCGTTGACCGTCTGCCAGGCGATGATCATCGCCATCACTGTGGTCTTGCCTGCACCGGTGGCAAGTTTGAGCGCCAATCGCAAGAGTTCCGGATTGGCCTGGGCATTGGCCCCCTTCAGATGCGCCCAAAACTTGGCCGCGCGCGGGCCCAGCTTAGGCGCCACCTCGGTCAACCAGATCGCCGTCTCGACGGCCTCGACCTGGCAGAAGAACGGGCGCACGCCCTGGAACTGATGGTGCCGCCAATGTTGCAAGAGTCGCGCAGTTTCCGGCGTTACCATCCACTGATCGGGATTTGGCAAATTTCGCCACTCCTCGACAAAACGCCGCACCTCATTAATGATCGGGGTCGGATTGTATTCCTGCACATCGGAAGAGATTCCGTCGCCATCATGCAGGCCAAGGCTGCCCTGCGTCGGCGATATCTTCCTCTTCTTGGGTTTTGGAACCGGTGTGATGAGATCAGAGCGGCGACGATTCTCAAGAATTTTGCTGGTTGGCTGGCCATCTGTGTCAAGTTCCCAGTGCCGACCGGGGTATTCATAAGGAGAGTTTAAAATAGGCTGTTGAAAAAAAAGGTCGGTCATTGGGATCCCCGAAACATGACATGCCTATGCCACCTCTTGAGATATCCACTAGAGTGACGTGCTGCTGCAAGTGGTAGCGGCCGATTCTATCTTCCGAAGTTTATCTGCCGGGCCTAGGCTTTTCTGTTAGTCACGCCGGGTCAGGTCCAGCCACTGAACCAAGGCACGACGTATCATTTCAGGCCGTGTGGGCAGATCAGGCTCAGCGCGTCGCCTATCGTCGATTGCTCTGATCAGTTCTTGTGACAGGCGGAGATTGATAGCCTCCGTATCCTTTTTAGGGGGAGCCATAAGCATCATCCAAATTGATATTGACACCACGATACCAATGTGCCATATTGGTCGGGCGGAAGCAAGAGATCCTACCCTCTTGCCTCGCCCTAACCACCATAGATCGAATGGAGATCGACGATGGCTAAGCCAGCATCTACCACGCCGTGCGGCGTGACGACACCCCCTGCGCATTTCACGCATACCGAGATCTCGCGAACATTCTCGCGCATGATCGGTTCGGTCAGCGGCTATATCGAGGCCGAGCGCGACATCGAAGATGCTGCGTCCTGGGATCCGGCGTTCCTGCACTGGCATCGGGACGCCGAGGTGGCCCGGAGCGCGGTGCTCTCCTCCATCGACCACATCCGGGTCTCCGCCGCCGTGCGGCCCGAGGACCTGCCTCTAAAGCGCATGGCGACACTTCTCTACGCACTGATCGAGTCGGAGTCGTCGTCGGAGTTCCTGCGCCTCGCCGACTTCCTTGACAGCCATGAGCAGCTCTTCTCCTGCCCCGGCACCGGGCCGGTGGCACGGCGCGTCAGCCAGATGCTGACGGCGGCGCGGATGCAGGTGGCCGACCTGGCCTCGCTGTCGGCGCTCGTTGATCCGCTGGACGTCGCAGCCGATGGCGCTGACGACGGTCCGGTGTCGGTCGCGGCCTGACACCCGCCCGTCCCTGACCTCCACACAGACTGTGACCGGTGCGCTGCCAGCGCCTCGTCCGACCGTGCATCACCGCATCCTTTTCCAGTCCGCTGTGGCCGCGGCAGGCGCGGTGACACCCGCACGGCGCCCGGCACCACCACCCCTATTCTTCAGGAGCATTCCCATGACCGTCCTGCAGTCCTGCGCGGCCCAAGTGCCGCTTCCCGCTGACCTGACCATCCACCCCGGTCCCCTCCACGCCCATTGGATCGCGACGGCGCAGCAGAAGGGTTTCACGGTCCTGGCCCGGGTCAAGGACCGCCTTCACCTCGCCCTTCGCTGCGACCGCTGCGGCGCAGTCAGCGTGACAAGGCTCTACGTCCTCATGAAACACCAGCCGCTCTGCCGGGCTTGCCTGGAGTCGGCGCGGGCCAGACGCGCAGTTGCGGCGGGTCTCGTCTATCTCGGCCCGGACCCCGATCATCCGCATTACGGTCTTTTCCGCGCGGCCTGCGGCCATGTTCTCCGCCGGCAGTTCGAGATCGTCGACCGCGTCGCGGGTGGCGAGACCGGCCTGCGCTGCGAGACCTGCTTTGCCGAACGCGAGCGGCGGATCGCCGCCCGGCAGGGCTGGACCCGGATTGGCCCGGACCCGCGCGGAAATTTGAACTATCACCTCTACCGCCACCACTGCGGCCACACCCAGCGGATCGCCCGGGCCAATCTGGGCTGGGGCCAATGCGACTGCGCGGGGTGTGGGGAAAGCTGGACCGCCAAGCCGAGCTTCCTCTACCTTCTGGGCATTCAGCACAACGGCATGGACCTGCTGAAGCTCGGCTACAGCGCTAATCCCTTGAGGCGCCGGCGGCATCAACTCGGCCTCCCGAAGGCGGCACAGGTGACGCTCCTGCGCTGCGTCGCCATGCCTACGGGACACGCCGCTTGCGCCACCGAGAAGCGCCTGCACGCCCGGCTGCGCCGGCAGCATCCCGAGGCAGTGGTGCCACCCGAGGACTACCGGGGCATCCTCAAAGTCGTCAGCGAGGTCTATCGGCCCTGGCTGCGGGCCGAGCTGGAGCGCCGGCTCGACTGCATCGGGGAGGCCGTCAGGAACGGCGTGGCGCCCGGCGGCAGCGGCAAAGCTGATGTCGGGCCCGAGGGCGGAAGCAACGAGGAGGCTGCCTGCTGAGCCGCCCTCGCCCAGGGCAGACCGCCGCCCCCGCCCTGTGGGGCGCGCGCTCCCCTGCCACACCCTGCCCCGTCCCTTCCGAAGGAGCTGCCCATGCCCCTCACGTCCGCCCCGCCCGCCTGGCTCCCCCACTACCTGAGCGTCGCGGCCTGTCTGGATGCGGCCCCCTCTCCGCCCCCTGATGCCCCTGGGATGTCGGAGGCGGTCTTTGGCGCCCTCATCGAGGGCCGCCTCGACGAGGTCGAGGACCAGATGGAGGACCTGCCGGAATGGGGGCAGCACCCGCAGCCAGCGTCGCCTCTGGCCGACGATCCCCTGCGCGCCATCGCGCTCGCCGGTCTGTGCCGCGCCCTTCCGAACGCTGAGGCCATTGCCGCGCTGACGGCGGTCGGCGCGGTAACCGTGTTGCACTGCCCGCCCGGCGGAATGATCGATGACGCGGCCTCGCTCCTCGCAGCCCTGCTGGCGCGGGGCAGCGGGCGCCCGCCGGTGCGGGTCATCACTCTGCGCGCCGCCGTCAGCGCGCGTGCGGCGGGGCCGCACGAGGACGCGCTCGCCCAGACCGTGACCGCGATCACCGCGACGACCGCCCCTCATGTCCTGCTGGTGGAAGCAGGCATTGTCCTGCCCGGCGAGATCGCCGCCATCCTGCCCGCACCACTGCGCCTCGGTCCTGTGGACGGATGGCTTATCGCCGCCGCCCTCGGCCTCCGCGGCGGCGGGACAGCGCGCCTGCGGCCCTGTCTGCCGAATGACGCCGCGCTGCGGGCGCTCACGCCCGACCAGTTGCGCTTCGCCCTGCGCCACCGCATCCGCGACAGGCAGATCGCCGAGCTTCATCGCATCGCCCGGTCCACCCGGTCCAACGCTCCGACCCTGGACGACATCGTGGGCTATGGTGAGGCCGAGGCGGCCGCCCGTCGCCTGACAGCCGATCTCGCCGCCTGGTCGGCCGGCCACATCGAATGGTCCGACATGACCCGCTCGCTGCTATTCGTAGGCCCGCCTGGCACCGGCAAGACCTGGCTGGCCCGCGCCATCGCCGCCTCGGCGGGTGTGCCGCTGATCGAGGGAAGCCTCGCCGCCTGGCAGGCCGCCGGCCATCTGGGCGACATGCTGCGCGCCATGCGCGCCAGCTTCGCCCGGGCCCAGGCGGCCGCCCCGGCTGTGCTGTTTCTGGACGAGATCGACAGCGCCGGCGACCGGGGCAGCGCCGACGGTCACGCCCGCACATACCGCCGCCAGGTGATCAACGCCCTTCTCGAACTGCTGGACAGCGCCGGCCGCACCCCGGGCCTAGTCGTCGTCGCCGCCTGCAACGAGGTGGAGGCGCTCGACCCGGCGCTGCGCCGCCCCGGCCGTATCGACCGGATCGTCGCGGTGCCGCCCCCCGGTCCTGCCGCCATTGTCCAGATCCTGACCCGGGGTCTTGACGGCGCCCTGTCGGTTCCGGTGATCGACAGCCTGGCCCGGCGCGCCGTCGGCCAGAGCGCCGCCGCGATCGACGGCGCGGTTCGTGAAGCCCGGTCCCGGGCGCGGGAGGCCCGCCGGCCCCTCAGCACCGCCGATGTCTCGGGGGCCTTGGGGCTTGCCGCGGAGGATCCGGCCGTCATCCGCCGCTTTGCCCTCCACGAGGCCGGTCACGCCATCGCCGCCACGCGGCTCACGCGGGGGCGCGTCCAGGAAATCCGTGTCGGCATGGCGGGCGGCCACGTCTTGATGGAAGAACAGGCCCCCCTGCTGACGCGGCGCGATCTGCTCGACGAGCTGACCTGCCTGCTGGCGGGCCGGGCGGCCGAGGAGCTGGTCCTGGGGAGCGGCTGCACGGGCGCGGGACAGGGCGCCGGAAGCGATCTGGCGCGCGCCACGGAGATCGCCCTGCGGCTGGAGCTGAGCTATGGCCTGAGCGGCCACAGCCTGGTCCATGTCGCCGATCCCGCGCGGATGCTCGTGTCCGATCCGGCGGTGCGGGCCCGCGCCGACCGGCGGCTGCGCACGGCGCTCCGTCGCGCCCGCCAGCTCCTCGCCGCGGAGTATCGCTGGCTGCTGGGCCTCGCCGACCGGCTCTGCGCCGAGCGCGTCCTCACCTGCGGTGACGCGGGCCTGGATCGGCCCGACCCGGAACCGGAGGTGCCATGAGCCATGAAATGGCGCTGCCTATCGCCGAGGACCGCGGCTTCGGTTCCGGAGCTGCCTGTGTCTACGGCGCCATGCTGGCCTGCAGCCGGTCTCCCCCGCCACTGGCCTGCGCCTGCATGTCTTTCCGCATAATCCTTCCCATGACCCGATCTTTTCACCTAGGAGGCGTCCTACCGCTGCCGCGGTTCGCATTGAGGGGAGATCAGGGCAACAGCACGCGGCAACCTATGCATAGTGTAATGGTATAATAGTGTAATATTACCCTAGTATGCTATCACTCCGCCGGAGAGCCTGCCCGAAGCTATCACAATAGCAGCCTAGAGTAATAGTATCCTAGCACGCCATCACCTCTCGCTGGGAAAGCCATGATCGCATTGGCGCCGCCCTCACATCCAAGGCGGCCACTTCACGGACAGCCATTACGAAATTGTCCTAGGACGCTATCAGCTAGGAGCCGCAATAAATTTAGAGTTAGCCTTACCATTGAAAGTAGCAGGATCTTGTAAGCCGCCACCTTTGATGGCGGCGGCTAATGAAGTTTCTGCAGCGTGGTTATAAGTGGGGGGTGGTGCTCGTTTCCGAGGCGGTGCTGTCTGCGTCAAGACCGCTGGCGACCTCCGCAGAGTCGCTTGGCGTAGCATCCTCCATGACAGGTTGGGCTGCTTCAGGAGGGGTATGGACAGCTTTAACCATGGCAGAAGGCGTCGAACTCTCGGGCTGCGTGTCAGCCGCTTTTGCGTCCGGACCCCGGCGCCCGAGTTCTGTCAGGTCATACCCGGCATCGGTTAGGGTGGCCATTATCAGGGCGTTTGTCTGATCATTAGTGCCGACAGGCTTAATTCCGAGTTCGGCGCATGCGATTGCCATCCCCACGATGAAGTCCTCGCTACCCGCGATATCGCAGGCACTCCAACCTTTCGCCTTTGCCTCAAGGGCCATCAGACGTATCGAAAGTTCGGTCGATTTTGTGGTGATGATGCTGTCGCCCATGTCCCTGACAACAGTGCCGTCATCGAAAACCACCGAATGATTCGGGACGTGAACGTAGCGCAAGGCCGCCGCGATGTCGGATGGCAACTCGACTGGATACAGTGAACGCCAGAGCCTGACTTTGACATCTTCCGGGGATATCCGAGCTTTGTGGGCTTTGACCCAACCAACAACTCTCAGGTCTGAAGGAAAATTCAGAGTGGGTTTGGTCGGCAAAAAATCAAGCCAGTCGGAAAGCGGTTCAGGCTCCGGCTCAACCACAGCTGGGTATTTCCTGCGATTAAACTGCTTCCGCCGCTCGAGCCGCTGCTGGTAAACTCCCAGAAGATCGATGTCGTCGAACCGTGCCCCGACATCTTTGTATTGGGAGGCGTTGATCAGTTCCATCGCGTAGTCCCGGGAGACGAACTCCCTGCTCCAGAGCCCACCCTTCATCCGGGTGGAGGTCTTGAACTCAGGAAACCCGGGCTGGTGAGGGCCCTTTGATCTGAGGCTGATGTAGTCAAAGCCTTCACGAGCGATCTCATAACCGCAATTTTTCAGCGTCTTGATCAGTTCGCTGCGATCGGAGACCTCCTCATTCCCGATCCATCCCACGGCGATTTCATGCAGCAGCTCCCTGGGATCAGGACCCCTGGCAGCTTTACCAAGCCGCTCGGCATTACGATCGAGCTTCAGGATGTGGTCCGGAAGTCGCAGTGCTCGGCGGCGAGACGCATCCATTGGGTCAGCCCATCCGGAACTTGCGTTCCATTTGTCGCGGAACGAGTCCAGCAACTCAATCGAAACCTTGCCAGGCGGATGAGGGTTGAAGTTCTTGATCGTCAACGCCTGATCACCGGGTTTGGCATCGAGACCTGGCCGGGTCTTCCCGCGTTTTTTCTGTCGGGCAACAGGGGCGCAATACACCCCGCGCGGGATCAGGAAGTTGAGTTCCAGATGCCCGGCATGGCTGTGGCTGGTCCAGAGGATAGGGGGACGCTGGTGCCGCGGGATGCCGGCAAAGACCGTATCCTCGAATTCGCGCATCAGCCTGTCAAGCGCGTCATCCAAGGCCAAGTCCCGGCCCTCGAATTTCTCGAGGTCGATGTCTTCCGGGGCGAAGCTGAGGACACCGGAGCTATAGCGATGCTTGAAGGGCAGGCTCGCGATCATTCGGGAAACCAGGTCCGGGTTGCCTCGCAAGATCCGGGGCACGGGCTTTCGGTCTTCGGATATTTTGCGACCATCCGGCAGCTTCTTCGGGAAGGACGTTGCCGTCAGATACCTGATGGCCGAGAGCCCGGTTTCGTCCTCGGCGCCAGTGTGCTTGGAGAAGGTGATGATCATGACCGTCCCCTCTCATCGATCAGTTCGCCGTCCAGCGAGAAGGCCCTCTTGATATCGCGGGCGATCACACGAAGATGCAGGGTAATCGTCAGGATGTCGGCATCCCGCTTGTGGGTGTTCACATGCCGAGCGAGCTGGTTCAGGTTGTTGCCGATCGTGGCCAGCAGATAGTTCTGCCGCCGCAGTTCGCCCGCATTTACTTTGGTGTTGATTTGGCTGACCACAATCGCCTCCCGACACGCCGTGCGCATCAGATCGGCCATGGTCACTCCGGCATCCTGCGCCTTGCGCTCGATGTCGGCATACTCAGCGTTAGACAGACGGATGTGAAAAATCCGGCGCGGATCGGAAGATTTTCGGCGTGCCATGCTAGCTCCTGTGCTATGACAGAGGCGCTGCATGCATCGGGGGATCGAAGGGGGTGTCCCCCTCGCAAGCTTTCCGTCCACACACAGCCCTCAGGCGTAGGTGTGTGGACGGAAAGGAGCCTTGCTCTCTGGGAATCAAATCGGCTGAATCGCTTGCCCGAGACGTTTCTATTCGGAAAGCGTGGGGACGGTGAAAACCATTGCGACCTCGTATGTGGCCGGACTATACCTCAACTTCCGGCGCATGATGGCCCCGTGGCCATCCCCGAACAACTCGACGCGGCCAACCGACTCGCACCTTCGGACACAGATAAGCATCGCAATCTCGGAAGTCGGATTGGGGTCAGGCATTCGCAGCCAGAGTCCATCGGCAACGGCACGCAAGAAGTGCCCGTCCGCTGCATCAAGGCGTGTCGAGGATTGCCCAAGCTGGTGTGTGTGGTCACTGGCCTTGAACCTGCCCCGCACTGCACGATCCACTCCGGCATCCCCCGACATCGGCGCGAGGCTAGGGGAGAAGATGATCCAGCCTTACCCCAGCATCGTGCTCCCAGACGTGGCGCAGGACGCCTGCATAACGCTCAGCGGTGGACAAGATATCCCCAGATCATTCGATCCCGCATGTTGACTTGTTGCGAGACATCGGAACAAAACAAGAACATATCTGTTCATCTCTCGCCCTCTCTTGGAGCCACCCGTCCTCATGCCTGCCCGGCCCTTCAATCCCGCCCTTGCTGCGCTGCGCGAGCAGATCGCAGCCATGGAGGGCGATGGTGGACCGGCGCGTGGGGTGCTGCCCTTCGGCGTGCCGGACCTTGACCGCCGTTTGCCCGGCGGCGGCTTGGCCCTGGGCTGCCTGCACGAGGTGGCAGGCGGCGGCAACGGCGCGGTCGACGGGGCCGCCTCCTGCTTTGCCGCCGGGATTGCCGCGCGGCTGCCAGGACAGGTGCTCTGGTGCGTGACGCAGGCCGATCTCTTCGCCCCCGGCCTCGAGCAGGCGGGCCTCGGTCCCGACCGGGTGATCTATGTCGAGGCCGGTGACGATGTCTCGGTGCTGGCCTGCATGGAGGAAGGCTTGCGCCATGGCGGGTTGGGGGCGGTCGTGGCGGATGTGGCGCGGCTGTCGATGACCGCCTCGCGCCGGCTGCACCTGGCGGCAAAAGGGTCTGGCACCACCGGCATTGCGCTCAGACGCTGGCGCCGCCAGCAGGAGGCCTATGACTTCGGCCAGCCCACCGCGGCCATGACCCGCTGGCGCATCTCGGTCCTGCCCTCCGCCCCCTTGCCCGTTCCTGGTCTCGGCCGGGCCCGCTGGCTCATCGAGCTGATCCGGGCACGGGCGGGAGAAAGTCTCGATATCGAACTGGAGGCGTGTGATGGCACGGGTCATCTCGGTCACCCTGCCGCTGTGGCCGGTCGACCGGCTCAGGCGGTCAGCGCCTGAAGCAGCACCTGCATCTGATGAGAGGCCGCTGGTGCTCGCGGGCCGGGTCGGTAGCCGCCGGCTGGTAACGGCCGCCTGTGCAGTGGCCCAGGAACTGGGTCTCTCTGTCGGCATACCGGTGAGCAAGGCGCAGGCGATGGTCCCGGACCTGCAGGTGTTGCCCCATGATCCCGCTGCCGATGCCGCGTCCCTGGAGCGGCTGGCGCTCTGGGTGCTGCAGCGGGTCTCGCCGATTGTCGCGGTCGATCCGCCCGACGGGCTGGTGATCGACTCCACCGGGACCGATCATCTCCATGGCGGCGAAGAGGCGATGCTGGAAACGCTGATCGGCCGGTTGGTGATGTCGGGCGTCACGGCCCGCGCCGCCGTTGCCGACACCTGGGGTGCCGCTCATGCCTTGGCCCGGCATGTGGCTGATCCCATGCATGTGGCCGCGCCGGGCACAACGGAGGCTTTGATCGCTCCCCTGCCTCTTCAGGCCCTGCGGCTGCCGCCCGCGACGCTCGCCAGTCTGCGCACCCTGGGCTTTGTCTGCATCGGCGATCTGCTGCATCAGCCCCGCGCGCCCCTGACCCGGCGCTTCGGCCCGGACCTCTGCCGCAGGCTGGATCAGGCTCTGGGCCACGCCTCCGAGCCAATCGAGCCGCTGCGCCCGTCGGAGCTTGTGGAGGTGCGGCGCTCCTTTGCCGAACCCATTGCCGCCGCCGAGACCATCGCCCGCTACCTCGGCAAGCTGGTGGTCCAGCTCTGCGAGGCTCTGGAAGAACGCGGCCTCGGGGCCCGCAGGCTCGATCTTCTCTGCTGGCGGGTCGATGCCCATGTCCAGACCGTCCGCGTCGGTCTTGCCCGCCCGCAGCGCGACCCGCAGCGGCTGACCCGGCTTCTCTGCGAGAAGATCGAGACCATCTCGCCGGGCTTCGGCATCGAGATCCTGTCGCTGACCGCGGTGATGGTCGAGCCGCTGGAGGCCCGGCAGGTGGCCAACTCGCTCTTGGAGGCCCCTGCCCCGGATCTCTCTGGCCTGGTCGATGTGCTGGCGAACCGCGTGGGCACCCGCGGCGTCTACCGGATGGCGCCTGTTGCCAGCGATGTGCCCGAGCGTTCCGTCACCCGCATTGCGGCCCTCTCCGAGCCTGTCGGCGCCGGCTGGCCCGATCACTGGCCGCGGCCCACCCGCCTCCTGCCCCGGCCTGAGCCGATCGAGACCCTGGCACTGCTGCCCGATCATCCCCCGGCCTCCATCACCTGGCGGGGCATCCGCCGCAAGGTGGCCCGCGCCGACGGGCCCGAGCGGGTGTTCGGCGAATGGTGGAAGCGCGATGCCGAGATGATCGCCGTGCGCGACTACTTCCGCATCGAGGACGAGGCCGGCGAGCGCTACTGGGTGTTCCGGGCCGGTGACGGCGAGAACAGCGAGACCGGCTCGCACCGCTGGTTCCTGCACGGGGTGTTCGGATGAGCGCATCCTCGGACGATGAGCGTCGTCCTAGGGCTGGTCCCCGCTATGCCGAGCTGCAGGTGACCTCCCCTTTCTCCTTCCTGCGTGGCGCCTCGTCGGCCGAGGAACTCTTCGCCACGGCCGCGATGATGGGCATCGAGGCTTTGGCCGTGACCGACCGCAACACGCTCGCGGGCATCGTGCGGGCCTGGGAGGCGGCCAAGGCCACCGGGGTGCGGCTGGTGGTGGGCTGCAGGCTCGATCTCGCCTGTGGCATGGCACTGCTGGTCTATCCGATGGACCGGGCGGGCTATGCCCGGCTCTGTCGCTTGCTGACGCTCGGCAAGTCCCGCGCCGGCAAGGGCCAGTGCCATCTCGAATGGGCAGATGTGGTGGAGCATTCCGAAGGGCTGATCGCGGTGCTGGTGCCTGACATGGCCGATGACACCTGCGCGCTCCGCCTGCGCCGGCTGCGCGACGTCTTCGGCGATCGTGCCTATCTGGCCCTCACCCTGCGCCGCCGCCCCAATGACCAATTACGGCTGCATGAGCTGTCCACCATGGCCGCGCAGCTGCGGGTGCCGACGGTCGTCACGAATGACGTGCTCTATCACGAGCCGTCCCGGCGCATCCTGCAGGACGTGGTCACCGCCATCCGCCACAATGTGACAGTCGAAGCCCTGGGCTTTCGCCGTGAGCGCCATGCGGACCGGTATCTGAAGCCGCCCGCCGAGATGCACCGGCTCTTCTCGCGCTACCCGGAAGCTCTCGCGCGGACGGCGGAGATCGTGGCCCGCTGCCGCTTCTCGCTGGACGAGTTGCGCTACCAGTATCCCGAGGAGCGGGACGACCCAAGCCTCACCCCGCAGGAGACGCTGGAGCGGTTGACCTGGGAGGGGGCGGCAGCGCGCTACCCAGAAGGCGTCCCCGAGGAGGTGAAGGCGTCTCTGGCCCATGAGCTGCGCCTGATCGGCAAGCTGTCTTACGCCCCATACTTCCTGACCGTCCACAGCATCGTCCGCTTTGCCCGCTCCCGTGGCATTCTGTGCCAAGGCCGGGGCTCGGCCGCGAACTCCGCCGTCTGCTATGTGCTGGGCATCACCGCCATCGATCCGGGCCGCAACGATCTCCTCTTCGAGCGGTTCGTGTCCGAGGAACGCCACGAGCCTCCGGACATCGACGTCGACTTCGAGCACGAGCGCCGCGAGGAGGTGATCCAGTGGGTTTACGCCACCTACGGCCGCGATCGAGCCGCGCTCTGCGCCACGGTGATCCGCTACCGCGCCAAGGGTGCCCTGCGCGATGTCGGCAAGGCCATGGGGCTGCCCGAGGACCTGATCCAGACCCTTTCCGGCCAGATCTGGGCCTGGTCCGAGGAAGGCGTGAGCGAGGCGCAGATCCGCGAGTTGAACCTCGACCCGTCTGACAGGCGGCTGCGGCTGACGCTGGATCTCGCCCGCCAGCTCATGGGCTTTCCCCGGCACCTGTCGCAGCACCCGGGCGGGTTTGTCCTGACCCAGGATCGCCTGGATGATCTGGTGCCCATTGAACCTGCCGCCATGGAGGACCGGCAGATCATCGAATGGGACAAGGACGACATCGACGCGCTGCGCTTCATGAAGGTCGATGTGCTGGCGCTCGGCATGCTCACCTGCATGGCCAAGGGGCTGGCGCTCATCGAGGCGCACAAGGGCGTCTCCTATGACCTCGCCACCATTCCACCCGAGGACCCGCGCACCTATGCGATGATCAGGAAGGCCGACACGCTCGGCACCTTCCAGATCGAGAGCCGGGCGCAGATGGCCATGCTGCCCCGCATGAAGCCCCGCACCTACTATGACCTGGTGGTGCAGGTGGCGATTGTCCGCCCCGGACCCATCCAGGGCGACATGGTCCATCCCTATCTGCGCAGGCGGGAGGGTCTCGAACCGGTGGAGTATCCCACCCCCGAACTCGAGAAGGTGCTGGGCAAGACCCTGGGCGTGCCCCTCTTCCAGGAACAGGCCATGCGGGTGGCGATCGAATGCGCGGGCTTCACGCCGGGCGAGGCCGACATGCTCCGCAAATCCATGGCCACCTTCAAGTTCACCGGCGGGGTCTCAGCCTTCAAGGACAAGCTCGTCTCGGGCATGGTGGCTCGGGGCTACGATCCGAACTTCGCCGAGCGGACCTTCCGCCAGCTCGAGGGCTTTGGCTCCTACGGCTTTCCCGAAAGCCATGCCGCCTCCTTCGCGCTCGTGGCCTATGCCTCGGCCTGGCTGAAGTGCTGGCACCCCGATGCCTTCTGCGCGGCACTGCTGAACAGCCAGCCGATGGGCTTTTATGCGCCGGCGCAGATCGTGCGGGACGCGCAGGAGCACGGCGTCGAGATCAGGCCCGTCTGCGTCAACGCCTCCCACTGGGACTGCACGCTGGAGCCGACCGGACGCCCCGAGGACGAGAGCAGCCGCTTTGCCGTGCGTCTCGGCCTAAGGATGATCAAGGGGCTGGCGAACAGCCATGCCGCAGCGATTGTCGCAGCGCGGGCTGATCAGCCCTTTGCCTCGGTCGAGGACCTCTGGCGCCGGGTGCGCTTGCCGATTGCCAGCCTCACCCGCATCGCGGAGGCGGACGGCTTCCGGCCTTCGCTCGGACTCAGCCGCCGTGAGGCGCTCTGGGCCATCAAGGGGCTGGGGCCGGAGGAGCTGCCGCTTTTTGCCGCGGCACGGGAAGCGTCGGAGCAGAAGGACGATGCTGTTGCAGGTGCTGACGTGTCAAAGGACCGGAAGGACGAGACAGGGGCAGAGGCCGAAGAACCTGCCGTTGCGCTCCGGCCGATGACCCTCGGCCGGGAGGTTGTCGAGGACTATGGCCATACCGGCCTCAGCCTGCGCCGGCACCCCGTCTCGTTCCTGCGGGGGACGCTAAGGGAGCGGAAGATCATCACCTGCGCCGAGGCCTTGGCCAGCCGGGATCGCCGCTGGTGCGCGATCGCGGGCCTGGTGCTGGTGCGTCAGCGGCCGGGCTCAGCCAAGGGAGTGATGTTCATCACGCTGGAGGATGAAACGGGTGTCGCCAATCTTGTGGTCTGGCCCAAGGTCTTCGAGGCGCACAGGCGCATCGTGCTGGGTGCCGGCATGATCGCCGTCATAGGGCGCATCCAGCGGGAGGGCGAGGTGGTGCATTTCGTGGTGCAATGGATCGAGGACCTATCGGGAGAGCTGGCCAGTGTCGGAGCACGCGGGGCGGCGTTCCCGCTCCGGCAAGGGCACGGGGATGAGGGGCGGCATGATGCAGCGGCTGACAGTCCGCGTAAGGTCGTGCCGCAAGGCTCGAAGGCGCGGGAGATCTATATGCGTGATCTGTCTCTCGATGCGCTCCGGGTGAAAGGGCGGGATTTTCGGTGAGCAATGCTGTGCGACGCGAAGGCCGGGGAGCGGCCTAACAGTAGTTCGGCAAGGATTCATTCAGGATGACGAAACCAGACGTTTCACTAGGCTTCGTGAGGCCCGACTCCGGACGGGGAACGGCGACGCAAGACCCCTGAACTGCCCTTCGTGCAAATCTTCAAAGAAAATCGGCACCGCATTGGGGGCAGACCACATGGGTCGGCTGGTCAGCGATGGTGCGGTGATAGGTCATCCGCAGATGGTTTTTGAATAGCACACGTTCACCGCAGCCATGGCAATGCGTCCTCGTCACCGACATTCCACACGCCTTGCAACCGAGAACCCAGTATTCTCGCCCCCTTCCCGACTTGCCCGTCCAATTGCTGACCGCATCGCCGTCGCCATGAACCTTGCCACACGAGATGCAGAAGCTGGCGCTGACAAGAGGAACGTCCTGGTAATCTCCCCGCTCGCCCCCGGGTCCACGGTCCGCATTCTCGAACAGCTCCTCGAAGAATTGCGTCCGAGCATCGAGAGGGACTCCAGTAGGACGTGCGAAGCAGGCCTGCATCAGTTGGCCGATCAGGCGGCGGAGGTGAACTTGCGGATCCGCCGGATCGGCATTCGGAGCTAGCCAGATGTGGCCCTGCAGATGGTCTCTGGGGTGGTCTTGGCCATGGTCGCAATGCGGCCCCCAATCGAGAGGAGAATTCCTTTGTTGCACTGTCTTCCCGCAGGGCTGGAGCACGAAGACGGCATCGCCCTCGTTTCCATAGCCCTTCTGCCGGACCAAGGCCTCGACCATCTCCGAGACCTCGCCCATGGCCCAGCGGCTACGGAACTTGGCGTCCATCACGAGGCCAGGCGCCTGAGAGAACAGCTTGTCGCGCACGTCCGTGGTGGGAACTCTGGGCAGATAAGTGACTCGCAGGCGGAAATCCGGCCGCCGTCCGTTCTTCAGCGTGGGTTGAACCTGAAGTCGTGCGCCCAGCAAGAGATCGGGGCGAAGAAGGTCGAGCGTGATGCGCCCATCGGGCCGGGTTACGGCATCTACCAGCAGGGATTGCCACCCCTCTCCGGGTTGGAACCCATAGTCGCTGATCAGGACCAATAGGATCTTGACCAGGCACCAGCGCTCATAGAGCGCGCTGGCATGGAGAGTAGCGACGACATCCAGCCGCTCCAGCGCTCCGGTATCGAGGCCATGATTATGTGCGGCCTCCTGCAGCTGCCGGAAGGCGGCGAGGCAGGTCACATGGGGCGGATGGAGGCGCCAGCGCAGCCCCTGCGGCGGCGTTGCCGACAGGCCGACGCCAAGGCCCTGCAACTCTCTGTCCAAGCTAGCGAGACACGCGCAACCCGCGGCAAGATCGTCGGAAAGCCGCGCCGCAGCTTGGGCGCGCGAACGGTAGTGCTCAGCCCGCGACATGCTGACCCGCCCGGCCTGCTTGTATTCTTCGCGCGCCTTGCGATCTAGTTGCGTTCGCCAGCCACTGGTCTCAAGGTTGGCGCGCCGCTGTCGGCGGACCTCCAGGCCATTAGGCCGAATGGCCTCAACATGGCTTATCTCATGCAACCAATAGGGTTTGCCGTTGGAGAATGTCTCCTTCGTCTTGACGCGTCCCCCGCGCGTAAAGGCAAAGTCAAACCTCCTTTCTAAAGCTGAGACGCCCCCGATGAGATCACCGACTTCATTCGGCAATCGAAGAACCTGGGGCCAGTAATCCCGTTCAACGTCACCTGCGTCGACATCTCTGACGAAAAAACTTGCGCCTGAAGTTCCATACGGTTTCTGGATTTCGAAACGCCGCCGGAAAAGCTGTTCACCCGACGTAACCACCGGCCGCCATTGCAAGATCGGCTCCATTCGTCGCTCGTATTCATGCAGCTGGGCATCGAAGACCTCGGGGTCGACCTCCTGCCATTCCCGTTCGATCAGCTCGCGGCCTATCTCTTCGAGATGCGCGGCGCGGCGGTCCAGAGCCTCAGCTTGTGCCTGCCCTGCCTTGCTCACGGCCTGCACCAAGGCCAGGGCGCTCTGGATCAGGTGACGCAAATACCGATTGTCGGAAATGTTGGCCTCTGCCTTGGCCACACGTCCCGGCAGGACTTGGGCCCAAGGTGCCCGTCCGAGGACACGGAAGGTCGCAGCGTTCGGCCGGACCTTGGATCGGCGCATCGGACCAATGCTCTCTTGCAAGTCTCGTGGCAGGTCGGCCGCAAGGGACAAGGCCGCCTTGACGAAGGACCCGAAGGCCGTGGCCATGTCGCTGCCAGCGCCCCGCACCACGCCTCCGCTGCCCTCCTGGCCAAGGATCAACCAGATCAACTCGTCCCGGAAATCGCGAAGATAATCTCCAAGCATCACCCCTTCATGATGCCGCGTCACGATGCGCAAGGTCTCGGCGCCTATAGCTACGTCAAATTGCCCGAGCCCGCGCACGAAGGCATTGTCATGCCGCCGTCTGCCTGCGTTCCAGCCACTGGCGGGGATCCACCAGACCTCTCCATCCGGCGCGACGATCCTGAGAAACGCCCTGTCCCCCTCGGCGCTGCGCCAAGAGGGGACGATGCCATCGGGCACCTGCAGACCCAGCCAAGAATGATCGTCCGGAAAGATGTCGAGCACGGTTTCTGGAACGCAGTCGTAATCGATCTCGAGGTCGACGAAGCTAACTGTGACCATGCGCACTTGGCTGGCATCGCGCCAATCGATCTGCAGCTTTGACGCCCTCAGGCCCGGCAGCATCACCGCACCCAGTAGCTCGCAAGGCCGTTGTTGGCATCCGCCGCTGCCGCTAAGTCTTCGAGCCTCCGGACGCAGAAGTCGTCCAGATCGTCCTGATCCTCGGCAAATTCCTCCGAAAGCAGATCTCGCAGCGCATTCAACTGGTCGCGGCGCGACCGTCCGTCCGACATCATCCGCCCAAGGTCCAAGGTGAGCTTCGGCAAGACCTTCAACAGAATGATATTGTTCAGTGCTACCCGTTCATCCAGCCCCGCTTTATCGGCCGCCTGCAGATAGCCGAGGCCCTGCCGGATCGCCCGGTAGCCGAATTCAACGCCGAGCGGGTCCAGCATCCGCGCCAGCCGTGCCAAGAAATCTCCCGTCGGCGATGAGCGATCGAAGGGAGGATATTCCGCGCGCTGCCCAAACTCTTCGGGCAGGATCTGCAAGGAATCAGTCACCGCAAGAGGTTCGATCTCGGCCTCCACCGCCTCCCAATCGGTCAGGAAGGGATTGCCGAAGCGAAGGACGTGCGCGCGGTCAAGAACCTTGGGTGAGAGGCTGTGCGTCGTGTCGTCCATGTTCACGGCGCCCATAATGCGAACATTGGCCGGAAAGCGGAGCTTCGTCCGGGTCCGGATCAGACCGCTCAGCGCCCTGCGCAGGCGGGCATGGTGAACGAGTATCGACTCTGTATTCTTGAAACCGCCGAATAGGGTCAGGAAGTTGTTCGCTGTTTCGTCTTTCAAGAGGTCCTCGATCGTGGCCCCCTCGTTAAGTTTGGCCCTGAGGCGCGCCTCTTCCTCGATGTTAAGGAAGATCCCATTCTCCATAAGGACATGGCGCTCTTCGTCCTGCGTGAAGAGCGGGATTTCAGGAAGGCGATCACGGGTTTCAAGGTGGCTGAGGAAATCGGCGAAGTAGTATTCGACCCGCGCCAAGTTCATTTCGTCTAGCAGGATGAAATGCAGCCGGTTTGGATCTGCCTCGGCTCGGAGGAGCGCATCAAGGAAGGGCGTCGACTGATACTTGCGTTCGACCGGGTTGAAATAGCCGATCAGGTCCTCGGGGCCGGTCCAGTTGGGTTTGACCGCGATGATCTCGCAGACGGCGCCCAAGGCATCGGCCACGGCCTTGACCATCGAGGTCTTGCCCGATCCGGAATCGCCAGCAAGGATCACGAGGTCCGATGTCCGCGTGAGCGCGAGAAAATTCCTGATCCTGTCCTG
Source organism: Paracoccus sp. SSK6 (assembly GCF_039770665.1). Classification (NCBI taxonomy): domain Bacteria; kingdom Pseudomonadati; phylum Pseudomonadota; class Alphaproteobacteria; order Rhodobacterales; family Paracoccaceae; genus Paracoccus; species Paracoccus sp. SSK6. The sequence goes on from NZ_JBDPNJ010000022.1 coordinate 27,799, forward strand.
CGGAAAGATCAGCTTGCGGTTCCAGAGCACCGTCTGCACATGGGGCGCGAGGCGGGAGAAATCACCGTCGAAGGCCTCGGCCAAGGACTTCCCGCTGGCGGCGGGCGGCTGGTGCCTAAGAAGTCGGTTGAGGTCGTCTTCGTCGATCAGGCCAAGCGCGCGCAAGCGTTCGCCCTTGCGTTCTGCGAGTTCTGCAAGTGAGCTTAGCCGGGCTTCCATCAGGACTCTTTCCTTTTCATGGGCTTCGCGCTGGGTTTGCAGGTCGAGAAGAGCATCACGCAATTGGCTTTTGGTGTCGGCAAGACGATCATCTGCGGCGGTCTGGTGGGACAAGGCTTGGGCGAGAGCCGTGCTGGCGGCCTCGAGCTTGGACGTCTCAAGTTCAACGTTCGCCTCCAGGGCTGCAATTTTTAGGGCAGTAGATTTAGTGGCTCTTTCCATGATGGCGTCATGGGCCGCCGCCTCGAGCAGCGCCACGCTGGCGGAGCCACGAACCGTAAAGGTCCAGTCCTTGGGCGCCTCGCGAAGCGGCCGCAACGTGCCGCGAGCCACATTGCACTGATAGGGATTTTTGCGCTTTTCTCGTTCTCTCACGGGCGAGAGGGTCAACTCAGCGATGGCCCAAGGCCGGTGTTCAGACTGAAGGTCGAAGCCTTGGGGCAAAACCGGCCCGACGAAAGCGCTGTGCGATCCGTTGGTCGCGGTCCCGGGATAGTTCAAGCTAGCAAAGCTGGCCGGGTGTCTCAGATTTTCGAGAAAATGAGTCGTCCTGCCGTCGGGCAGGATCGCGGAGCGGATATTCCCGATGACAACGATCCTCTCGTCGGGTTCAAAACCCCACTCACGCCGCAGTTCCGCAAAGACTTCGGTTTCCGGGCCATCGACATCAACGCGTCCCATGAGAGGTCCCATTCAATTCAGCTTGGGCTTTCACAGCAGCGTCAAACTCATCTCGATCATTTCAACAGGATAGAAAGCTAAGGCTTGCCGCCTTGGTTCATTGCAATGTTTTTCATGTTCAGCAGCAAATTAGAAGTGCCATTCACAACGTAGGGTAGTGAACGCGCCATTCCTGCCGGCACAGTTGAGCGTTAGATTACCGGCTCGTAATTAAACGCGTGTGCTTGCTCGATCGGTAGTGCTGAGGCTACCCTTGCCTTCTTCGGTGCAAAGCACAAACCGAAAAATGAATGGTCTGACGCGATCCGCACGGTAGAAGAAGTCGATACAACCTGTGAACGAGCATGGCCCAAATACGGAAACTAGAAGTTCTGAATTTCAGGAGCATCAGGACCCTGTCCTGGCTCCCGACGCCGGGCATCAACTGCCTGGTCGGCCCTGGCGACAGCGGCAAGTCGACTGTCATCGACGCCGTCGATCTCTGCATGGGGGCTAGGCGCACGATTCAGTTCACCGACGCGGACTTCACTGATCTCGCCGTCGACACGCCGATCGAGATCACCGTCACGCTCGGCGCATTGTCTGATCGACTGAAAACCCTCGACTCCTACGGCCTCTTTCTGCGCGGCTTCGACGCCGCAAACGGGGAAATCGAGGACGAGCCGCGGGCCGGTCTTGAAACAGTTTTGTGCCTCAGGTTGACAGTGGGGGCAAATCTCGAGCCGGTCTGGACGCTGGTCTCCGATCGCGCGGCCGCACTCGGGAGCGAGCGCTACCTCGCTTGGTCCGACCGGCAGGACATCGCCCCGACCCGGATCGGCTCCTTTTCGGACGTGAATCTTTCTTGGAAACGTGGCTCCGTCCTGAACAAGCTATCCAAGGAAAAGGCCGACGCATCTACGATCCTGCTCGCTGCGGCGCGTAACGCCCGGGCACAATTCGGCGACACGGCGGACGAGCAACTGGCGGAAGCGCTGGCGAAGGTCAAGGAAGTCGCGGACGGCTTGGGCATTGGAGACGGGAACGACCTCCATGCCGAACTGGATGTCCACTCGGTGTCCGTGTCGGCCGGCACGATCTCTCTCCACAATGCGGTCGGCATTCCGCTGAAGGGAATGGGTATCGGATCGACGCGCCTTCTGATCGCCGGCCTGCAGAAGGAAGCCGCGGCGGGATCGGCGATCGTGCTGGTCGACGAAGTCGAGCACGGGCTCGAGCCGCACCGGATCATCCAGCTTCTGAACGCGCTCGGCGCTAAGGATCCCGAACCTTCCCTCCAGGTATTTATGACCAGTCATTCACCTGTGGTCGTTCGGGAGCTTGGGCTAACGCCTCTAACAATCGCGCGGCGGGGTGATCATGGTCCAGACCTGAAACGAGCCGGAGACCATCCCGAGTTGCAGGGGACGGCACGGCTCTTCCCGGAGGCGTTCCTCGCCAAGTCTGTCTTGGTCTGTGAAGGGGCGACGGAAGTCGGGTTTGTGAGGGGCATAGACCAGTGGTTAGCCGATCGAGGGAGGCCGTCGCTCCACGCTGCGGGCACCTGTCTCATCAGCGGCGGCGGAGACGAGATGTTGAAGCGGGCCTCGGCCTTTGTGGCGCTCGGCTATAGGACGGCCCTTCTACGTGATGACGACAAGCGTCCGGACCCAGATGAGGAAGCGTTGTTCGAATTGTCCGGCGAAGTCTTTAAGTGGCAGGAGGATCGGAAAATTGAAGCAGAGATTTTTGCATCGATCCCACCGGACGCGGCCATCGCTCTTCTCGACCTAGCTCTCGAAGATCTGGAGCACCAAGTCTTGGACGCGCAGCTTGCTTCTGCCTCGGGCAACAAAGTCAGCATCGCCTTAATCCGGGAAGAGGCGATGGCCGGCGGGCTCAGTCCTATTTCCCGAAGGGCTTTGGGGGAGGCTTCGGGGAAGAAGTCGGGTTGGTTTAAGACCGTGGGCGCGATGGAACGCGCGGCCCGCGAAATCATAGGACCGAGCCTCGCTTCGGGGGAAGCACCCTTCAGGCGGACGACGGTGAAAATACGTCGCTGGACCCTCAATGCCTGACGACATTAACCTCTTGGACATGACCCGGGGCACCGTCGAGGCCCCCGCAGGCTGCGGCAAGACAGAACTGATCGTCTCCGCCCTCCGCCGCCAATCCGACCCGAAGCCTGTCCTTGTTCTAACCCACACAAACGCAGGGGTCGCCGCGCTCCGGCATCGGTTGCAGCGGCATGAAGTGCCGCAGGATCGTTACCGACTGTCAACGATCGATGGCTGGGCCCTTCGCATCCTGAAAACTTTTCCTGCGCGGTCGGGGATAGATCCCGCTCATCTCGACCTCGAGGATGCGAGACGGGACTACCCAGCCATCAAGGCAGCAATCGCGCGCCTCCTCGTCGGTCGGCATATCGACGAGGTGCTTTTCGCGAGCTACCGCCGAGTCATCGTCGACGAGTATCAGGACTGCGATCCTGATCAGCACGCTGTTGTCTGCCATATCGCGTCCATTCTGCCGACCGTCGTCCTCGGCGATCCGATGCAGGAGATTTTCAACTGGCGAGGCCACCATCCGGTTTGGGAGGACGACGTGCTCGGCACCTTTCCGTTGGTCGCGGAATTGACCCGACCATGGCGATGGGAGAATGCCGGCGCCCATGAACTCGGCGCCTGGCTGCTTGAGGCGCGTCGCACGCTGAAGGCCGGTGACCAGATAGACTTGCGAGCCGCACCCCCTGACGTCTCCTGGGTTCATCTCGATCGCATAAACGACAACGAGAGGCAGCGCCTTGCCTGCCTCACTCGATCGCCGCGGGACGGAGGCGAAGTCCTAATCATGACGGGTGGGATCCAAAAGGGTCTGCAGCGGAAGCTGGCAAAGCAGACACCGGGTGCCGTGACCGTCGAAGCGGTCGACCTCACAGATGTCACGGACTTTGCGCGCGAGGTCGACCTTGTTGCCCCGGGAAAGCTCGAAGCTGCTCTCGACTTCGCCTTCGCGGTCATGTCAGGCGTTGATCGGGAGGGCATCGCTGCCCGGGCGGCGACAATCGCGGCGGGTCGACACCGGGCACCGCCCGAGGCGCACGAACTTGCGGCAATACGATACCGAGAGTTTGGGGATGCCGCCTCCCTCATCGCCCTGTTCGAAGCGCTCGAGGCCGCACAGGGTGCTAGGACGTTTCGACCGGAGATCCTGCGCACCTGCATCAAAGCCCTCAGATCGTCCGGTCCCAATGTGAGCTTTCTGGAGGGCGCGAAGCACATCCGCGAACAGCAGCGCGTCCTCGGACGGCTGCTGCCAAAGAAAGCTGTGGGAAGTCCGCTCCTGCTCAAGGGTCTCGAGGGCGATGTTGCGGTTATCTTGGATGCGAGCGACTTCGACCGTGATGCAGCAAAGAACAGGAAGAACCTCTACGTCGCGATGACCCGGGGCTCCAGGAAACTGGTGGTCTGCTCGCCGACACACCTTTTGGGATGATAGCTGCGCTAGGTGGCGAGGCCATGCTACTGCTGTAAGGGTCCGCTCCCCGCACTAGGCAGCCTTGTCGTGCTTGGGGCGCCAAGGAACGCTTCCTGCGCTTATTGGTCGACCAGTCGCGCCGCCGGAACGGCGGCTTTGTCCTATTAAGGACATAGTTTTGTCAATGTCGCTGCCACAAGTTTGAACGACTGTTCTGGGGAAGCCGCACCGCAGCGTCTGACGAAGGCTGAACGGCAGGAATGGGCCGAACGAGACCGCGATTGGCGATGCCCCCCACATTGATCCGAACGGCCTTTGTCATGGCATGCTGGTCAGGCGCGGCATGGACGAGCCCGTGCTGTGCAAGCCTCCTGTCCTGTTTGTGACCAGAGATGAAGAGCACTTTGCGCTGTTCTGAACCCGTGAGACGCAAACAAACGGCTCAGCCGCTCTGCTTCGTTTCATGCGGCAGCAGGGTCCCTCGCAGCTTCCTTCCAAAGCTCTTGCCTAATAATTTTTCTTGCTGCGATAGGTGTATCATAAGCTTAAAGGCCCCGCGATAGCGGGCGTAGTAAAGCGGCAGGCGCTCTGACGCTTTAACCCTCCGGCGCAGAGCCGCCCCAAGCAAGAGCAGGGCTTCTTTGAAACGCGCGTCCGCGACCTTGTGTTTGTAACGCTCCACATAATCGTAGAACACCGCGTAGTTTGGAACATGAGACGCGCTGACCGCTACAGCTTGATAGAGGATGTCTGCCCTGACCTCATCAACTTTATAGCTGGTGGTCCATCGCTCGCCATTCTTCTTGCCGAGGGCCATGCCCAGATAGTCCCGGCTGCGCGTTTCTGAAACATGCCATGAGCAAAAGGTGTCCGCACGTTCCTGTCCAAAGGTCAGAAGATAGTCGAACGCACAAACCGCCTCTTGTTCGCTACCTGGCGCATGAATTCCATCCTGCCGCAGATCGACATAGAAGTTCGACTGCTTGAACCCGTCGAGGGTTTCGAGCACCGCCGCCGGTGCATAGTGCCGGTAGAGTCGGCGGTCATGGACCGGATCGCCGTCCATGACCTCCCGAATGCTTTGACCGTAGCCGAGAATGAGTTCCTGCTTCTTCTTGTGGGCGCCCCCTGCCCTCCAGTAGGTTGTCCACGCCTCCTTCTCGACACCGTGCTCGTAGCGCAGGAAGGTGTTTACCAGCAGGGGAATTTTGGCGATTTCTTCGAGACCAAGGACAGTCAGAGCTGCGGCACGTGCGACTCTGTCGCCCGCGGCGAGGAACATCGCATCATCAAACAGGCTTAGGCCGTTATTCAGGTAAGCAGTGGTCGCGGCGGCCACTTCCGCCTTCGTCAAGATGCCGTCACGCCGTATCGGGGCGGGTTTTCGCGAAAGCCAGGACGCTATGTCGTCTTCGGTCATGACTACCCAGTAACTCAATTCCTCTTAATTTCCAGATTTTTACCATGTGTTCAACCCGGTTAGCGCAGAACATGTCATGAAGTCCAAATCCTGCCCCAACATTTACGGGCCCAACTGTGACCGGGAATGATCAAGGTGGGAATGCGTGGCGGACCGTTTACAGACGGCGTGGCGAGCAGCAGCTTTCGGGACCTGTGTGAAAGTCTCAATTGCCGGGATGAGCGCGCGAAGCGGACGCTGTGTTCGAGGAGGTCGACCGGCAGCTATGAACCGACCGGCACCGAGAGTGCCGACCGGTTGGATGGCTACAGGTCTATCGCTCTGACAGCGTCAGCGCGTCTTCGATATTGACCCCGAGATAGCACACAGTGCTGTCCATCTTCGTGTGGCCGAGCAGCAATTGAACAGCCCGCAGGTTACCCGTTTCTTGTAGATCTGGGCCACTTTGGTGCGCCTCATCGAATGGGTGCCGTAGGCGCTCGGCTCAAGATCAAGTGACATGACCCAGCCCCGGACGATCCGCGCATATTGCCGTGTCGACGGGTGAGGGCTGCCGTGGATCCGGCTTGGCCATAGGAACTCAAGGCCGATCATCTCGGGGTTCCGGATCCACTCCTCCTCACTTAAGAGCGGCAGCGCGCCAAGGTCTGCGTCCCGAATAGCGGCCACTCGCCTGCCATACCCACCGGGTTACGATGCGAGCACCCAGAGGTAGCGCAGAGACGCTTCCGTTGCGGATGGCCTGCAACTTTTCTACCGTTGCATCCTGATCTGATGGATGGATGTTCCCGTGGAAGAGAGCGTAGATACAAGCACGCGCATTGAGGAGATCCTTGCGCAGGTGAAGCCTCTCGCTGCCGAATACTACCAGCTGACCGGCAAGCCGCTGGGCGTCACCGGCGAAATTGCCGAGTATCTCGCATCGACGATCCTGGATCTCGAACTCGCGCCTGCTCGGACCGAGGGCTATGACGCGCTGCGCCGAAATGGCGACCTAGCCGAGAAGATCCAGATCAAGGGACGGGCTTTCGGCGCGGGCGCAAATCCTGGCCAGCGCCTCGGGCGTATCAAGCTGGATGCCGACTGCGACGTCGTCATGCTCGTCATCATGGACAGCGCAACGCTCGAGGCCCGGGAGATCCTGGAGGCTCCTTATGCAGCGGTCGTGGAGGTCCTGGTCCGGCCGGGATCGCGTGCAAGGGAGCGGGGACAACTCGGCATCACGACCTTCCGGTCGATAGCCAAGAAGGTCTGGGAGGCGGAGCGACCGGCGGCGCCAATAGCGCGCGCTGTTCAGCCGACCGTTGCCACCGCATCAGGCGGGCTCTTCTGTCCAGAGTGCGGACAGGAATTCCGAGGCACATGGAGCGGGATCGATGCGCATTGGAAGTCGCGGCATGACCATATCATGCTATACGAGGAAGCCTGGCCGCTACTGCGCACGGGCCGCTATGCGGCCAAAGGCACGGGCAACGCCTAGCCCGTCATCCGGCCGCAACGCCGCACCTTACCCGAGCCGATATGGACGAAGTTGCGGTAGACGCCGCGAGGCGCGCGGATAATTTACTGCAGTCCCTCGTGCACGGCCTCAATCCTGCGTGGTGATGTGGCAAGACGCTGCAGCAGGAGGACAACATGTCTCAGCGAGTCTTTTGTCGATCATGCTCGCGGGCGTCATGTCGATCAGCGCCCCCGCCCATGCGGACCCAGATCTAGGCGAGGTGGTCGGCACGATCGCGCGGCAGATCCTTGAGCAGCAGCAGGGCGCGCAACAGCGGGCGCTGTGGGATGGCGTGATCGCCAACAGCTCGGCGGCCGCCTATCGGCAATATCTGGATACCTATCTCCAAGGCCCGAACGCCGGCACTGCACGCGAGCGGCTGGAGCGGCTGACCGCAGGTTCGGGTGGCGGCTCGGATGCCGCCCCGATCAGCGAGGCTGCGCGGGCCGAAGCGCAACTGGGCCTGACCCGCTAGGATCAGATCGCGGTGCAGCAGCGCCTAGTCGACGGCCGCTACTACACGTCAGGCATCGACGGCGACTTTGGCGCCGGAACCCGGCGCGCTATTACTGCATGGCAGCGGACGAACGGCTACGGCCAGACTGGCTATCTGAACCGCACCCAGCTGACGGCTCTCACCGGCCGACCGAGGCCTGCCCCGATCCCGCGACGCCCGCTCCCGCTCCTGGCGACAGCGCGACCGCGTCCGCCCGGGCCGAACTCCTATCGCTCATATTCATTTTCTGGGAAGGTTTGTCGAAATCAATAGGCCTAATTGATTGAGTCTATACGACCTACCAAAAGGGGAAGAAGAATGGCAGATTTCCTGCTAGAAAATGGCGAGCATGAAGATCACGCTAGCCTGCTCGGCCGTTATCTTGAGAGAGCCGAGCGCTTCATTTGCATCGTAGCGTTTGCCAAGATGTCAGGACTGAAGCTTATCCATAAGGCACTCGAAGCGCGTGTTGCGGGGGGCATGAGCGCCACGTTTGTCATTGGCATCGACTTCTTCCAGAGCGAGCCTAAGTTGCTCCGCAAGCTCCTTCACCTGCGCACGTCCGCCTCGAAAGTTGGCGGCGAGGTCAAGGTTTATATGGGGTGTGATGCAAGTCCCCATACGATGCATCCGAAGGTTTATTGGATTAAAGGCGGCAAGGAGGAAGTGCTAATCGTCGGTTCAGCGAACATGACCTTCGGCGGCTTCTCCGACAATCATGAAATTTCCGCTGCCCTGTCCGGTGCTGGCCGAAAATGGCGCCGCCGGCTAGAAGACTGGGTAGGCGAGCGGATTACGAGCGGGGACGTCGTTGAAGCAACGCCTGCCCTGATCAACGCCTATGAGAAGCGACGCAACATCTATAGCGCCGCAATGAAGGCGGCGGAGTGGCGCGCCCGGCGCTCGATGGAGTTGCCTGCAGGCCAGACGATCATTTTGAGCGATCTATTGGCCGAGATGCGCGCTGACGACGGTCCGGAGGGATTCGCCGCGCAGGTGAAGCAGCGTCGTAGCAGCCATCGCGAGGCGGTTGCGCTTCTTGCTGGACTTGCGGACGACCCAGACCTCAAACCGCGCGATTTTCTGCCGCGGTATGAGGAGCAGATCGCGCAGTGGCACTCGGGCGGGCTCCATCGCGGAAAGACCGCACTTGCAAAGAAGGCCCCGCTTTACCAAGCTGCGCTGCGCGCCGTCGCCGCAGAAAGAACGCAGGATCCAGCCGCGCTGTTCGACCTCTTGAAGAGCTACTTCGACAAAATCCCCCGCGCCGGCATCAACGTCCTCACCGAAATACTACATACCCGCGATCCGAAGCAGTTTCCTGTCATGAACCAGAATTCGGTGGCAGGGATGGGTTTAGCCAACTTCGCGGGCTATCCGCATGCGCCAGCAAAGACGAACGTCAATGGCGAGTGCTACCGCAGCTTCGCCGCCGATGCGGCCGCGCTTCGTCAAAGCCTAGGCCTGCACGACTTCACTGAACTCGATGTCCTATTCAACTTCGCTTATTGGAACCCGCCTAAAGCCCATGACGTGGATGAGGCGCAGAAAGCGCTAAGGTGAATAGGGCAAGTAATATTCACTCGGGATCAACATATCGGACAGATCGTTTATGCCTGTAGCAGCATTGCCGCGCATGTGCGGCGGCGTGGGCGCTTTCTGCCCTTCGAGCACACGAAACCCATGCCCTGACTGAGCCCTGTGCAGGTGCAGCGACCGGCAGCTTTGTCCGCTTAGGCGGACCTTGCCGGGTCGATCTCGCCACGGATAGTTCGAGGATCCGCTTTGTAGCGCCATGGCCACGGCGCCAACGCGAAGTGAACCCGCAATGAAGGACTATCGACGTCTCAACAGATAGTGCCGCCGCTTCATCCCGCAGGATGCGTCCACCGCCGGCCCGAGCGAAACTCAGGTCGCCTCACCTAACCTTCGACCTGATGTAGCTCGAAGAACAGCATCTCAGGAAGCTCAGTAAATGCTTCCGCAATCTGCTCGACTTCAGTCTCGATGGGACGCCCCGCTGCGTGCCGGCTTCGCCTCACCGTGCTTAGGGAGTCGAAAGTCTCACGATCCTGTTGGCTGATTTCAGACTGCGTGCCCCTGAGCAGACGCCCCAAGGTGCGCATCGCCGCGATGTCATTGCTGTAGAGCATATGCCCCGCGCAGATGACATAGGGATCGACATCGCATAAGAACGCGAGGGTTGCGAGATCCCGAGCGGATAAACGATCTGCGAGCGGCAATGTCGGAGGCTGGACATATGCTTCATGCATCTGAGACCTGAGCACCTTGGAGGCCAGGGCAAGCACCCGCTTTCCGTATTGATCGGGATTCTTCAGAATATAATGCGCTCTGAGGTTCAGAAGTTGGCCCATGGCCGCGTCGTAGTCAGCCATCAGCGGAACACGCTCAGCCATCACCTGCTCCGAGATACGTTTGGCCTTCGCAAGGGTGTCAATGACATGGGTTCTCATCATGGCCAAGTCGCGGATCTTTGGATCCCTTGTCGCTAATCGACGAATGTAGCTGTTCGAGATTGCCTTGACCCTCTGTCGCACCTCCTCACCGGACCTGGGATGAGGCTCGTCCGGGAAGTGCATCGAAAGTTTGCGGCCTTCATCCATCAGGGCCGGAATGTAGGTCCACAATTCCGGATGCTCTTCCTGATCACCCGCCTGACCCGTGGTGCCGCCATTCTTCCGCCCGGCATGAGAGTTCTTTGCCAGTGCTGAGAGGTTTGGCGCATGCTCCGCAAGCCAGCGGTAGACCTCCGCTTCGTTATGCTTCGAGCCACCAGCTACATAGTCACTGAGGCTGGGAAAGAGCGCATAGGTCCACAAACGCAAGGCATCACGGATGCGCCGTTCCGTCCCTGACAGCTGTCGCCGTCCGCGGGGAAAAAGAACGATTTCAAGAAGCGGCAAGGTCATGACGCCATAACCATAGTCGCTGATCTGCCTTCGAACCCACGGCGGGACAGAGGTCAGTTTGGTAAGCTCATCCGCCGTGACTTCGATTTCCATTCTAAATCTTCGTCGGCGGACGCGGTGCCAGACCTCATCCGGAACAAGTCCTGGATCGCTCCTGAGTCGATCCACATCAATCAGCATGAGAGCCGGCGCGTATTCGGCAACAGGGACGTCCTGGTCATCCGGTGCTTCTTCGCAGTGCGCGAGATAGAGTTCACGGGCTTCATCCCACAGTTGCTGGATTTTGTCTTCCAAAGGGACCCTCGACCTGGCTCACGTCAAACGGCCGATTTGTTTCCCAAGCCGGTTGCGAACTCTGCTTCAGATTGCACGGACCTTTCCGTCCGGGTCAATCGCGATGTCCAGAACGCCCTCCAAGCCAGACCGAACACCGTCAGCTCGCCGGGCTGATCAGCGGCGTGACAGTGACGCGGACATTGATTACGCGGCCCGGGAACCCCATCATGAAGGCCTCGACGCCCTCGTCCGCCTTCTCGCCCGGCAGGCGGCTCGGGCGTATCTGGCCCAATCCGCCACGGAGGGAGGGGACACGCCGTGACCTTCAAACCATCATCGCCTGTCCAGGCGGCCCTCTACGCCCGCTATTCCTCCGACCTGCAGCGGGATGCTTCGATTGAGGACCAGCTGCGGATCTGCCGCAAGATTTGCGCGGACCATGGCTGGCTGGTGACGGAAACGTTCCAGGATCGGGCAATCAGCGGTTCTTGTGATTTGCGGCCCGGGTTTCAGGAACTGCGGCAGGCCGCCATGCGAGGCGGCTTCGACGTGGTGGTGGCCGAGGCCCTGGACCGCTTCTCGCGCGACCAGGAGCACATCGCCGGCTTTCACAAGCAGATGAGCTTTCGGGGCATCCGCATCGTCACCAAGACCGAGGGCGAGATCAACGAGATGCATGTCGGCCTCGGGGGCACAATGGCGGCCCTCTACATCAAGCATCTCGCCCAGAAGACCCACCGGGGGCTAGAGGGCCGGGTGCGGGACGGCAAGTCGGCCGGCGGCATCGGCTATGGATACAAGGTCGACCGCCAGGCACTGCCCGATGGCAGCCAGACCACCGGCGATCGCGTCATCCATGAGGCGGAAGCCGCGGTCGTGCGGCGGATCTTCCGTGACTATGCCGCAGGCAAGAGCGCCCGCACCATCGCGGTCGCGCTGAACGCGGAAGGCATCCCCTCCCCCGCTTCGGGCCGCAGCAGCGGCACCTGGAGCGCTTCTACCATCGGCGGCAACTGGAAACGCGGAACGGGGATCCTCAACAACGAACTTTATGTCGGCAAGCTGGTGTGGAACCGGCTGCACTACCGCAAGGATCCCGCCACCGGAAAGCGGGTCTCGCGGCTGAACCAGCCCGAGGACTGGGTTGTCGAGGAGGTGCGGCACCTGGCCATTGTCGACCAGTCTCTCTGGAAGACGGTGAAGGCCCGCCAGCAGGCGACCCGCGAGGAGATCTTCGAAAGCCGCGCCGAGAACCCCGAAGCGCCGGGCATCGAACGTGGCCGCCGCCCCCGCCATCTGCTGTCTGACCTGATCCGTTGCGGCTGTTGCGGGGGCGGCTATTCCATGATCAGCAAGTCCCGGCTGGGCTGTTCGAGGACCCGCAACAAGGGCACCTGCACCAACCGCCGCACGATCCGGCGGGAAGAGGTGGAGGAGCGGGTGCTCTCCGGCCTGAGGGAGCGCCTGATGAGACCGGACCTGCTGCGCCGGTTTATCGAGGAGTTTCAGCGCGAGGTGCAGCGGGGGCGACAGGACGCTATGGCGGAGCGGGCCGATCTCGAACGCCGCCATGCCCGCGTCAAGAAAGGCATCGACAGCATCATCACCGCGATCACCGACGGGATGTATGGCCCCTCCATGAAAGAGAAGATGAACGCGCTCGAAGCCGAGCGCGCCGAGATCGAAGCAGCCCTGTCCCGAACCCAACAGCCGTCGCCCGTGACGATGCATCCCGGCATCGCCACGGTCTACGAGAAGAAGGTGGCGGCGCTGAGCACGGCGCTGAACGCCGACGGCACGCGGGCCGAGGCGGCGATGATCCTGCGCGGGCTGATCGAGAAGGTGGTGATCCATCCTGGCCCGGAGACACAGGGGATCGATCTTTACGGGGAACTGGGGGCGATCCTGGCGCTCTGCGCGGATCGGACCGCCCCACATGCCGACGCCCGCCTTGGGGGCGGGCGTTCGAGGCAAGTGACTA
>NZ_JBDPNJ010000023.1:0-40656 GCF_039770665.1 Paracoccus sp. SSK6
GAGATGTTGATGCTATGATTGATCGCTTGATGGTTGCATCAAAAAGGTGTGATTCGCGGCAAAGGGCTGAGTTCCACGAGACGCGGTCCGGTTTGGCCGACAATATCCGCCGTTCCCGTCCACAAGCGGATGACATCCGCAAGCCTCCGCAACCCGCGAAATCCCGCAATGTCCGAAACCTCGGACAGAGTTGATGATCTACCGCGCATTATGGTCGATCACGCGATGCGCACCCGCACGCGGTGGTCCTCGCCGATCCTGACAAGGCTGCTCAATTCCGGGGGGCGGCCGATTTCGGGACGCCGGTCGATGGGGGGCCAGAACCTGCTTCCGGGCGGGGGTTCGGGGGCTGGCGGCAGGCCCCCGGAGGCGCCGCCGGTCAGGCGGGTGGGGTTCGGGATCGTCTCGATCAGCCGCCGGGTATAGGGATGGGCGGGCGCGGTGAAGACCTGCCGCCAGCCGCCTTCCTCGACGATCTGGCCCGCGAACATCACCGCCACCCGGTCCGAGACATGTTCCACCACGCCCAGGTCGTGCGAGATCATCAGGTAGCTGAGGCCCAGGTTCTGCTGCAGGTCCATCAGCAGGTTGATGATCTGCGCGCGGATCGAAACGTCCAAGGCGCTGACCGGCTCGTCCAGGACGATCAGCCGGGGGCCGAGGATCAGGGCGCGGGCGATGCCGATGCGCTGGCGCTGTCCGCCCGAGAATTCGTGCGGATAGCGGGCGGCATGTTCGGGCAGCAGGCCCACCTGGCGCAGGGCGGCGGCCACGCGCTCGGCCCGCTCGGCGCGGTTCCTGACGCCGTGCAGCATCAGCGGCTGGGACAGGGCGCGGCCGATGGTCTCGCGCGGGTTCAGGGTCGAGAAGGGATCCTGGAAGACGATCTGCGCCAGCCGCGCGCGCGCCAGCCGGTCGGGCGCGCCGGGACCATAGACCGGGCGGCCCTCGACCGTGATGGCGCCCGATGTGGGCTGCTGCAGGCCCATGATCGACAGGGCGGTGGTGGACTTGCCGCAGCCGCTTTCGCCGACAAGGCTGAGACACTGGCCCGGCTGGACCGCCAGATCGACGCCGTTGACCGCATGGATGGTCCGGCTTTGCCCCAGCAGCCCACCCGAGACGGGAAACCGCACATGCAGGTCATGGACCGCAAGGATGGGTTCGCCAGCGGGCATGGGGTTCGCGGCAGGGCTCATGCGGCTTCCCCCCTGGGAACAAGATGGGTCGCGGCGAAGTCGGGCGCGTCGCGGTCGATGGCCATGTCCAGGTCGGCCAGGCGGTGGCGTCCTTCGGTCGCGCGGCTGCCAAGGCGGGGCAGGGCGGCCAGAAGGCCGCGCGTGTAGGGATGGCGCGGGTCCGTGAACAGCGCCTTGGCGTCGCGCAGTTCCAGCAGGCGGCCGTTCGCCATGACGCCCACCCGCTGGCACATCTGGGCGATCACGCCAAGGTCGTGGCTGATGAGCAGGACGGCCGTGCCCTCGCGCTCGCACAGTTCGCGGATCAGGCGCAGCACCTCGGCCTGGACGGTGACATCCAACGCGGTGGTCGGCTCGTCCGCGATCAGCAGGTCGGGGCGGCAGGCCATCGCCATGGCGATCATCACCCGCTGCCGCAACCCGCCCGACAACTGGTGCGGATAGGCGCGGGCGCGACCTTCGGGGTCGGGCACCTGCACGGCGGCAAGCGCCTCGACCGCCTTCGGGCGGGCCTCGGACCAGGACAGGCCGCGATGCAGCACGAACATCTCGGCGATCTGGCGGCCGATGCGGGCCAGGGGATTCAGGGCCGTCATCGGCTCCTGGAAGATCATCGAGATGCGGTCGCCGCGCAGCCGGCGCATGGACCGGCGCGGCAGGGCCAGCAGATCCTGCCCGCCATAGAGCGCCTGTCCCCCCAGCGTCGCCAGGGGGCGGCGGTTCAGGCCCATCAGCGCCAGGGCCGAGGCCGACTTGCCGCTGCCCGATTCCCCCACCAGGCCGAAGACCTCGCCCGGCATGATGTCGAAGCTGAGGTCGCGGACGATGGTCCGGGTCGCGCCGCCCCGTTCCGGGATGCCGATGGTCAGGCCGCGGATGTCCAGCAGCGGGCCGCTCATGCGCGCACCTGCATCCGGGGGTCCAGCCAGTCGCGCACCCCGTCCCCCAGCAGGTTGAAGCCCAGGACGGTGACGAAGACGGCAAGGCCGGGGAAGATCGTGGCCCATGGCACGCTGCGGATCGCCTCGCGCGCGTCGGTCAGCATGTTGCCCCAGGAGGGCGCGGGAGGTCGGATGCCCAGGCCCAGGAAGGACAGCGCGGCCTCGGCCAGAACCGCCTCTCCGATGCCCAGGCTTGCCATGACCAGGACCGGCCCGACGATGTTCGGCAGCAGTTGCGTCAGCATGATGCGGATGTCGCCGTAACCCAGCGTGCGCGCCGCCTGGACATAGCCCTGCGACTTCAGCGACATGACGGCGCTGCGGGTGATGCGGCAGCTCCAGCTCCAGTTGGTCAGGCCAAGGGCGATCAGCAGGCTGACCACGCCGGGGCCAAGCACCGCCATGATGGCCAGCGCGAAGACCAGCGACGGGACGGCCAGCATCAGGTTCGTCAGCCCGTTCACCACGTCGTCCCACCAGCCGCCCCAGTAGCCCGCCGACAGGCCCAGGGCGATGCCGATGGTCGAGTTGATGGCCTGCGCCACGATGCCGATGGTCAGCGACACCCGCGCGCCGTAAAGGACGCGGGCAAACACGTCCCGTCCCTGGCTGTCGGTGCCGAACCAGTGGTCCCACGAGGGCGGCATTTCCGAGTTCATCAGGTCGGCGTCGAGGATCGGGTCAT
Source organism: Paracoccus sp. SSK6 (assembly GCF_039770665.1). Classification (NCBI taxonomy): domain Bacteria; kingdom Pseudomonadati; phylum Pseudomonadota; class Alphaproteobacteria; order Rhodobacterales; family Paracoccaceae; genus Paracoccus; species Paracoccus sp. SSK6. Next base: position 2,826 of record NZ_JBDPNJ010000023.1, read on the forward strand.
GCGCGGTCAGCAAGGGCGCGAAGACCGCGCCCCCGATCACAAGCAACACCAGCGCCAGTCCCAGCGTCAGGTTCAGGCGGAAGGGGATCTGCATGGCGCGTCCTCAGCGAAGGCTGATGCGGGGGTCGATCGCGGCATAGACCAGATCGACCAAGACATTGATGACCAGGAACCACAGCACGATCACCAGGATTGTGCCCTGCACCACGGGGATGTCGCGGATCGCCACGCTGTCCACCATCAGCGATCCAAGGCCGGGCCAGGAAAACAGCTTCTCGATCACCAGCGCCTGCCCCAGCAGCGACCCGATCTGCAGCCCCAGCGTGGTCACGATCAGGACCATGACATTGCGCAGGACATGCCAGCGTACCATCTGCGCGGGGCTGGCGCCCTTGGCCATCGCCGTGCGGATATGGTCCGAGGCCATCACCTCCAGCACGCCGGCCCGCGTGGTGCGCGCCAGAAGCGCCAGCGGCGCGAACCCCAGCGCGATGGCGGGCAGGATCAGGTTGCGCAACTGCCCGTCGCCATAGCCGAAGCTGGGCAGCCAGCCGAGTTGGAGGGCAAAGACATACATCAGCAGCAGGCCCAGCCAGAACTGCGGCATCGACAGGCCGGACACCGCGCCGATCATCGTGACGCTGTCCAGCAGGCTGCCCGGCCGCATCGCCGCCAGAAAGCCCAGCGGGATGCCGACCGTGACCGCCAGGGCCATGGCCGACAGCGCCAGTTGAAGCGAGGGCCAGATCCGCGCGGCGATCAGGTCGATCACCGGCTCTCGGGTGCGGAAGGATGTGCCCAGGTCGAACTGCACCAGCCGCACCAGATAGTCCCAGAACCGCACGGGCAGGGGCTTGTCCAGACCGAACTGGGCGTTGAGCTGGGCCACCAGTTCCGGCGACAGCGCCCGCCGCCCGCCGCCGGTCATGCTGCCGGCAAAGCTGCCGGGCAGGACGCTGAAGATCAGGAAGATCAGCGCCGCGACGGCCAGCAATGTCGGGATCATCTGCAGCAGCCGCCGCAGGACATAACGTCCCATTCTTCCGTCCCCCGGTGTTGTTGAAGGAATGATCCCGCGGCGGCAAGGCGCCGCGGGATCCCGGCCTTTATTGCGGCTTGCGGTCGGCCGGCGCGGTGTCGTCGATCCAGATCGTCTCGTAATCCTGGATCGCCAGTTCCTGCGGGTTGCCCTTCAGCCCGTGGACCCAGGGCTGATAGGCCATCACCGCCTTGTTGTAGTTGAAGAACCAATAAGGCGCTTCGTCGCGGATGATGGCGTCGGCCTGGCGGATCAGGTCGTTGCGCTTGGCCTCGTCGCGTTCCTGCTGCGCGGCCTCGTAGAGCCTGTCCACCTCGGGGTTGCTGAACTTGGTATAGTTGCAGGCCGACTGGGTGGTCTTGCTGTAGAAGCAGCGCAGGGTGTTCAACGGGTTCGGCCCGCTTTGCAGCGACCAGATGAAGGCGGTGAAGTCGCCGCCCGTGATGCGGTCTTCCAGCACGGCGTTCTCGACCGGCTCGACGCTGGCGCGGATGTTGGACTTGGCCAGCATCGGGATGATCGCCTCGATGATGGGGGCGCCCCAGCTTTCGTTCTGGTTGGCGATCACCGGCAGGTCGATGCCGCCCTCGTGCCCAGCCTCGGCCAGCAGGGCCTTGGCCTTTTCCGGGTCATAGGCATAGCCCTGCGCGTTCGGGTCGAAGGCGGGCGAGGTCGTCGGCATGAAGCCCACCGCCGGGAAGGCCTTGCCCTTGACCAGCTTGTCGATGATGAGCTGCCTGTCGATGCCAAGGTTGACCGCCTGGCGGACGCGCTTGTCGTCGAAGGGCGGCTTGGTGGTGTCGAAGCCGACGACGCGGGTGAACAGTTCGGCCACCTCCAGCAGGCCCTGCGACAGGTCGGGGTCGGCCTGGTATTCCTGATACTGCTGGCTGCCCAGGACCGAGACGTCGATTTCCTTGTTGCGGAAGGCCACGTCGCGGGCCGCCGCCTCGCCCATGATCATGATGTTCAGCCGGTCGAGATAGGGTTGCCCGTCCCCGCCGAAGAACTTGTCGAACCGCTCGAAGCTGACGCGCGAGCCGGGGACATGTTCGACAAAGCGAAACGGCCCCAGGCCCACCGGCTGGGTCGCCTGCGTGTCGCCGTCCACGTCCGAGGGATAGATGGGCGCATAGTTCTGCATCAGGTCGAAGCCGGGATCGGCGCTGGAGGTGAAGGTGATCTCCAGCGTGTGGTCGTCGATCTTCTTCAGGCCCGACATCTCGGTCGCGCTGCCGCCCTGGACTTCGTCGAAGCCCTTGATGCGCGACACGAAATCCGCGCTTGGCGAGGCGGTCGCGGGGGCTGCGATGCGGTTGTAGCTGAAGATGACGTCATCGGCCGTGAAGGGCTTGCCGTTGTGGAACACCGCGTCGGTGCGCAGCTTGTAGGTATGGACCAGCCCGTCGTCGCTGACGGTTTCCTCGGTGAACAGGTCGGGCTCGGGCTTGCCGGTCTCGGGGTTCCACTTGTACAGGCTGCGATGCATCGCATGGGCCACGATCTCGGTCTGGACCTCGGCCGAGGCGGTGATGTCCAGCGTTCCCACGCTGCTGCCATAGGGCGCCGTGAAGTTCAGCGTCCCGCCCTTTTGCACCTCCTGCGCCCAGGTCGCGGGCGCGCAAAGCGCGGTTCCTGCCAGCAGCAGGGCGCCAATCGTGGCTCTGATCGTCATCGTTACTCCTCCCCGGTTATCGTTGCTTGTGTCTTCAGGCGGCGTTGCGGTCGAAGACCACGGCGCCACCCAGCACCGTCAGATCGCAGGCCGTGTCGTTCAGGATCTGCTCGGGCGTGGCGGTCAGAAGGTCGCGCGAAAAGACCGCGATGTCGGCCACCATGCCCGGTTGCAGCCGGCCCTTGAAGCCTTCCTCCCGCGCCAGCCAGGCGCCGTTCTCGGTAAAGACCGTCAGGGCGGTCTCGATGTCCACGGCCTCGTCCGCCACCATGTCGGTCCCCTTCCAGGTCCGGCGGGTCAGCATCTGGTGCAGGTTCGGGCGCGGATCCGTGCGGCAGACGGGCGAATCGCTGCCGGTGCCGGGGCGGAACCCCATGTCGAGCCAGGTCTTCAGCGGGGAGACGCCGCGCGTCACCGCCTCGTCCATGACCGCCAGATAGCTGTCGCCGAAGTAATGGACGAAGGCCTGCTGGGGCGAAGGCTCGATGCCGGCGGCCTTCATGCGGGCGTGCTGTCCGGGCGTGGAAAAGCAGCAATGCTCGACCCGGTGGCGGCGGCCGGGATCCGGTTGCGCATCCAAGGCCTTCTCATAGGCGCCGATCAACTGGTCGATGGCCATGTCGCCGATGGCATGGCAGGCAAGCTGGTAACCCTTGGCGTGGTAATCCGCGACAAGGCTCTCAAGCTGCGGGGTCGGCAGCATCTGGACGCCGAAATTGTCCGGCTGGTCGCGATAGGCGCGGCTTGTCCAGGCTGTCCGTCCCCCCAGCGAGCCGTCGAGGAAGATCTTGACCGCGCCCACGCGCAGCATCTCGTCGCCGACTCCGGTGACAAGGCCCGCCTGGAAGCAGGGCTCGACGATCGAACTGCCGGGATCGCCCAGCAGCGTCAGCGAGACCCGCACCGGCAGGCGCCCGTCGCGCTTTGCCAGGTGATAGGCGCGGATTTCGTCCATGCCCGCGATCATGCCGACGGCGGCATCCATGCAACTGGTGATGCCATGGGCCAGCAACTGCCGCCCGCCCGCCTCGATGGCGTCGATCAGGGCGTCCACGTCCGGCCGGGGAATGTGGGCGCTGACCAGATCCTGCGCGTTCTCAGCCAGCATCCCGGTCAGCACGCCGTTCTCGACCTCGACCACGCCGCCTTCGGGCGCGGGGGTCGAGGCGGTCACGCCGGCGATCTGGAGCGCGCGGCTGTTGGCGACCGAGACATGGCCGCAGGTGCGCGTCAGCAGGACCGGGTGATCGGGGGCCGCGGCATCCAGTTCGGTCCGGTGCGGATGGCGGCCGATGTCCAGCTTCTGCTGTTCGTATCCGCGGGCGCGGATCCATTCGCCCTTGGGCGTGACGGCGGCGCGGGCCCGGATCGCCGCCAGCACGGCCTCCAGCGTCGGCGCGGCCTGGGGCGAGACATCGACATGGCCCAGCACCAGCCCGGTCGAGATCAGGTGCAGGTGGTCGTCGTAAAGCCCCGGCATGGCGAAGCGGCCGTCCAGATCGACCACCCGCGTATCGGGCCCGGTCAGGGCCGCGATCTCGGCATCGCTGCCCACCGCAAGAACCCTGCCTTCCCAGGCCGCAAGCGCCTGCGCGACGGGCAGGCCCGCGCCACACCAGATTGTGCCGCCTTTCAGCACCAGATCCGCAACAGGGCCCATCGATCCTCCCGAGCATGTTCCGCGCAGGTTAGCCGCTGTCTTGGAGATGGCAAGGAAAGTCTCTCAATTTTTTGCTTGTGTTTTCATTGTCTCCGGCACAGCCTCGCGCTTCGCCGAAACCAGGGATGCCAGGAATGAAAGTCTTCATCAGCGCCGACATGGAGGGCACCGCAAGCATCGCCTGCTGGCCCGAGACCGAGCGCGACAAGCCCGAATACCCCGAGTTCCAGCACCTGATGACCGCCGAGGTGGTGGCCGCCTGCGAAGGCGCGCTGGAGGCGGGCGCGACCGAGATCGTCATCAAGGACGCCCATCACACCGGGCGCAACCTTCTGGTGGACCGCCTGCCGCCGCAGGCGCGGATCGTCCGGGACTGGTCGGGCCATCCCCATTCGATGATGTTCGGCATCGACCGCGACTGCGCGGCGGCGATCTATACCGGCTATCACGACGCGGCGGGGACCGACAGCAATCCGCTGGCGCACAGCTTCAACGGCAGGATCATGCGCCTGACGATCAATGGCGCGCTTGCCTCGGAATTCACCGTGAACGCGCTGACCGCGGCGTCGCTGGGCGTGCCCTCGGCCTTCCTGTCGGGCGACGGCGGCATCTGCGCGGCCGCCGCAGGGCTGGCGCCGGGGATCGTGACGGTGCCCGTCAGCCAGGGCTTCGGACCTGCCGCGTCCTCGGTAACCCCCGCCCGCGCCCGCGACCTGATCCGCGAGGGCGTGAAGGCGGCCCTGTCCGACCTGCCGCTCCGCAGCCATCCGCCGCTGGCACCCCGCTGGGACCTCGAGGTGGAGTTCAGCACCCCCGTTGACGCCTATCGCGGCAGCTTCTTCCCCGGCGTCGATTACCCCGAGCCGCGTCGGCTCCGCTTCGCCCGCGACGACTGGTTCGAGGTGCTGCGCACGCTGCGCTTCCTCTGGTAGGCAGCCGGGGCTGAGCAAGGGCAAGGGCCGCAGGGGTCCATCCATGGCGGCAGCGTCCTGGGCCTTCCTTGGCCGGATGCTGCCCTGACGGCCGGCATCCGGCGGTCCGATGCCGATGCAGCACCGTGCCGGGGTTCAGGGAAGCGGCGCTTCGGCCAGGCAATCGGCCAGGGACATGCGCAGGGCTCCGCCCCGCCCGGTGAACCGCCCGGCCGACAGCATCGAATTCAGGACGGCTTCCTGGGTGGCCTCGGCCGCAGCCTGGAAAAGCAGGTCGATCCGGCTCTCGCTCAGGACGCGCCGGGCGACGATCTCCGGACCTTCGTCATGGTCGATGGTGTCGGCGGTCGAGAATGCAATGGCGATGTCGCCGCTGCCATGCCCCCAGAAAGAGCCAAGCCGCGCCAGCCCCGCGCCGCTGCGCCGCGCCACGCGGGCCAGTTGCCGGTGCTCCAGCGGCACGTCGGTGGCCAGCACCACGATGACCGAGCCTTTCTCGGTCCCCTGGGACGCGGGTTCCGCAACGGGGGGCGACAGGCGGCGGCCATCGGGCAGGGTCAGATCGCCCGCCCTGCCGAAATTCGTCAGGACAAGCACGCCCAGGTGGAAATCCTGCCCCGCGATCCCGAACCTGCGCGAGGCCGATCCGATCCCGCCCTTGAACCCGAAGCAGGTCATGCCCGTGCCCGCGCCGATGCTGCCCTGCTCCACTGGGCCGCCATCGGCCGCCGCCAGCGCCTGGCGGGCATGGTCTTCGGTGACGGCCATGGCCTGGATGTCGTTGAGGGGGCCGTCGTTGCATTCGCCGACCACGGCGTTGATCGTCGAGGTCGTGCGGCCGATATCGGGGTTGCGGGCCAGGGCATCGCGGATCAGGGCCGCGCTGCACGCCGCGACCGAGAGCGTGTTGGTCAACAGGATCGGCGTCTCGATCGTGCCAAGTTCGTCGATCTGCACAAGCCCGGTGGTCTTGCCGAACCCGTTGATCACATGGCTGGCGGCGGCAACCTTGCGCCGGAACAGGTTGCCCCCGTGCGGCAGGACCGCCGTGACGCCCGTGTTGATGTCGCCGCTTTGCAGGGTGCAATGGCCGACCAGGACGCCGGGCACGTCGGTGATGGCGTTCATCGCGCCCCGCGGCAGGTCGCCGCAGGCAAGGCCGAAGCTGTCGATGTTGCGTCTCATCCGTGATCCCTGTGTGTCGTGAACCTGTCAACCGCAACTGCCCGAGGGCGATGATACCCCAGGACAGCCCGTCCCGGAGGCCGCCTTGGGCAGCGGCCCTTCCTTCCAGGGCCACCGGGCCGTTCCGCGATCTGTGGACAGTTTTCCAGCGGATTCAAGACATTCCGGCCCGGAAAAGACCGGACCCGTGCCGGTCTTTTCGGGATTGTCCTTGTCCTCAGGCCACCAGGGGCTTGTTGTTCTGGGCGTGACGCATCGCAAGCTTTCGGCCCAAGCGCCCCGAGGCCAGAAGCCGCGCGCCGGGGCGCACGAAGTCCGCGTTGCGCAGGTCGGGGAAAAGGGTGAGGATCTCCTCCCGCGCGGCCTTGCCGATCATGGTCAGGGCCTGCCTGCCGGGATGAAGCGACTCGGTTTCCGCGCCGTTGGACCAGACCACCTGATGGTCGTCGAACAGGAAGTGGACATAGGTGATCTCGTCCAGATCCTCGGCGATGTCGATGCCTTCGACCGGCAGAAGCTGCTTGGCCGCGACCAGGACCTCGTCTGCGCCAAACATCTTCTGCGCGATCTTCGATCGGACCAGAACCCGGTGCTGGGGCGAGACGATCAGGTCGGCATCGGGCGTGCTGCGGCCAAGCGCGCCCGCCCTGATGCGGATCGGGCGCAGGTTCGGTGCGGCCTCAAGCTCGGCCGCGCCAAGGCCACGCTGCCCGATCCAGCGGATCGGCTGGAGGCCCGCATCGCGGGTCTGGACCTGGTCGCCCACCGCCAGCTTTCCCGCAGGAACCGGACCGCGGGCGGTCAGGATCAGCGCGTCCGCGCCAAAGCACACGACATTGGTGCTCGTATTGTCCAGCGTCTCTGCAGCAACCGCGTTGCCGCCGTTCCGAAGCACGAGATCGAGCGTCGGCAGGCCGTTCTGGCCGTTCAGAAGGTTCAGCCGGCCATCTGCCTGGTCGGCGCGCATCCAGGCCAGCGGGTTGTAATACTGCTGGTCCGGGTTGGCGGCGTTCCAGCGGGCGAGGTTGGCCTCGTTGTAGAAGCCGGACAGGTCGATGAAGTCGCGGCTGTCGGCATCGGTGCCGGAATAGAAATCCGTGATCAGGTCGCCATCGCCCGCAACGAAGGTGTCGCGTCCCGATCCGCCGGTCAGCGTGTCCGCGCCCGCGCCCCCGTCCAGCGTGTCGGCCCCTTCGCCGCCCGTCAGGCTGTCCGCGCCTGCCCCGCCCGAAAGCAGATCCGCGCCCGTCCCGCCGTCGATGGTGTCGTTGCCGTCGCCCCCGTCAACCGTGTCGCTGCCGTCGCCCGCATTGACGATGTCGGCGCCGCCGCCGGCATTGACCACGTCGTCCCCGGTGCCCGCGTTGATCGTCTCGGCGCCGGTGCCGCCAGTGATGGTGTCGGCGCCCGCGCCGGTGTTGAAGGTCGCAGCGCCGGCATTGGCGGCGGCGTTGATGGTGTCGCCGCCCGCGCCGGTGGTGATCGTCTCCATCTGGCTGAAGCTTGCGGTGTTGCCGCCGCTGGTCAGCGTGCCGGCCTCGTTGGCGAAGGTCACGGTGACGGCCGTGGGGACGGCCGAGGCATCCAGCGTGTCGTTGTCGGTCCCGCCCGCCGTGATGGTCTCGCCGCCGGTGATCGTGTCATTGCCAAAGGCGCCGGTCAGCAGGATGGTGTCGGCATCCGCGCCGCCCGAGATCGTGTCGTTGCCCGCGCCGCCGTCAATGGTGTCGCGGCCGTCGCCCGCATTGACGCTGTCGCCGCCGCCGCCGGCATTGACCACGTCATTGCCGGTGCCCGCGTTGATGGTCTCGGCGCCGGTGCCGCCGGTGATGGTGTCGGCGCCAGCCCCCGTGTTGAAGGTCGCAGCACCCGTATTGGCGGACGCGTTGATGGTGTCGCCGCCTGCGCCGGTGGTGATCGTCTCGATCGCGGAGAAGGTTGCGGTGTTGGCGCCGCTGGTCAGCACGCCCGCCTCGTTGCCGAAGGACAGGGTGACGGCCGTCGGGATGGCCGAGGCATCCAGCGTGTCGTTGTCCACGCCGCCTGCCGTGATGGCCTCGCCCCCGGCGATGCTGTCGGTGCCGAAGGCGCCGGTCAGCAGGATCGTGTCGGCATCCGCCCCGCCCGAGATCGTGTCGTTGCCCGCGCCGCCGTCGATGGTGTCCGCGCCCTCGCCGCCGAAGAGGCTGTCGGCGCCCGCGTCGCCCCGCAGCGAGTCCGTCCCTGCGCCGGCATAGACGGTATCGTTGCCGTCCCCGGCGATGATGGTGTCGTTGCCGTCCCCGCCGTCGATGGAGTCGTTGCCGCCCTGGGTGCTGGTGCCAAGGGTATCATCACCATAGATGACATCGTTGCCCGTGCCGCCATAGATGCGGTCGTCGATGGTGCCGCCCGGCCGGCTGCGGCCGCCGGTTTCCAGGACCAGGCCCTCGTCGCCGTCCCACAACCCGCCGATGATCGTGTCATTGCCCGTGCCGCCGAACAGAAAGTCCGAGCCCGTCCGCCCGTCGATGACGTCGTCTCCGCCGCCACCGTCCAGATAGTTGGTATAGACCGAGCCGTCGGGATCCTCGCCGTCGCCGTCCGTGCCGGTCAGCGTGTCGTTGAAGGACGTGCCGATCGCCCCGTCGATGCCGGCAAACGTATCCACCCCCAGCCCTGCAGCGGTCAGGTCGACACTTCCGTTCTGGACGGTGATGTTGATTCCCGCCGTTCCGTCGGAAAAGTCGGCAATGTCCGTGCCGGTGCCGCCGTTCAGGGAATCGTTGCCCGCCCCCCCTCTCAGACGGTCCCAGCCGCCCTGGCCGTAAAGGGTGTCATTGCCCGCGCCACCGATGAGAACATCCGTGTCGCCCTCGCCTCCGACCGCTCCATCCGTCCTGCTGCCGCCGCCGCCAATGAGGATGTCATTGCCTCCCAGGCCATTGATGGTCTGTGGAGCGGATGTTCCGGTAATGGTTTCTCCGGCCTCCGTGCCGGTGATCGGTCCGACATTATAGGTGGGCGAGATCACGATGGTTGCCCCAGTGATCGTCACGCCGGATGAGTTGGGGACAAAGTACAACTGGCCGTCCGTCCCGACCTGGAAGGTGCCGTCCAGGTCGCGGTTGGCGAAGGCTTCGGCGCCCTGGCTTCCGGTGGCCCTGATCGTGCCGGAACCTCTTTCGGCCTGAGTGGTGAAGGTCGTCGCGGTCGTGGAAACGCCGTCACCGAACCAGAGAGAGTTGTCGGTTCCAACAGTGACGAGATATCCGGTAGGCATCAGGGACTCCGTATCAAAGAATTCGTTATGTCGCTTCGGGGCCATCATACAGCCCCTTGGCGGAAGAAGACAAACACCGGGGCAGCCGGGTTTGCGGAACAACCCGAGGCATACCCCTGCATAATGCACAATTTAACCATATTGCAGCAGGTTCCCGGGGGGAAACAACTTTTACTTGTGCGCCTCGCCGATGCGCAGCTATCCGCTTGGGCGCGATTGGGCCTGCCTCGCCGCGCATGTGCCGTCGTGGCTGCGCGGAAGGCCGGGAAAGCCGTCGTGCGGGCGCGCCCTGCTGGCAACGCCTGCCCTGGGCTAGGCCCAGGCAGGCGTCCAGCATCACGCCTGCTGCCGGGCCGCTTTCCTGCGGCGGCGGGCGGCGATCGCGCCGCTGCCCGCCAGGCCGCGCGCCCCGGCGACGCGGGCGATCTGGAACCGCGCGGCCTGGGGCGTGATATGCGGGTCGAGGCCGCTGCCCGAGGTGGTCAGCATGTCCAGCGGCGCCCCTGCGCCCAGGGCGGCGCGGGCCGCCTCGACACGCTCCACCAGCACGGCGCTTGAAGGCGCGAGGTTCGAGCCGCCAGAGGCCGATGCGTCGTAGCCCACGGCAGAGGGACGGCCGTGGAAATAGGTCGCGCCCGTGAAGTTCTGCCCGATCAGGCGCGATCCGATGACGGCGCCACCCCGCCTTATCAGGCTGCCATCGGCCTGTTCGGGAAAGAGCGCCTGCGCAAGCCCGGTCATCCCCAGGGGATAGGCAAGCCCGGTCAGCATGGTCAGGGCCACAAGCGTGGCAAGGGCGGGACGAAGTTCTTTCAGCATGATGGTTCCTCAGACCAGGCCGATGGCGGTGATCGCCACGTCGATCGCCTTGATCGCGGCGAAGGGCACGATGATGCCGCCGAGGCCATAGACGAGCATGTTGCGGGACAAAAGCGCGCCGGCACCGACCGCGCGGTACCTGACGCCCTTCAGCGACAGCGGGATCAGCGCCACGATGACCAGGGCGTTGAAGATGATGGCCGACAGGATCGCGCTTTCGGGGCTTTCAAGCCCCATCACGTTCAGCGCCGACAGTTGCGGATAGAAGGCGATGAACATCGCCGGGATGATCGCGAAGTACTTGGCGATGTCGTTGGCGATCGAGAAGGTCGTCAAGGCCCCGCGCGTCATCAGAAGCTGCTTTCCGATCTCGACGATCTCGATCAGCTTGGTGGGGTCGCTGTCCAGATCGACCATGTTGCCCGCCTCGCGCGCGGCCACGGTGCCGGTGTTCATCGCGACGCCCACATCGGCCTGGGCCAGGGCGGGCGCGTCGTTGGTGCCGTCGCCGCACATGGCGACCAGCTTGCCCCGCGCCTGTTCGCTGCGGATCAGGTCCAGCTTCATCTCGGGCGTGGCCTCGGCCAGGAAGTCGTCCACCCCGGCCTCGGCCGCGATGGCGGCGGCGGTCATGGGGTTGTCGCCGGTGATCATCACCGTGCGGATGCCCATGCGGCGCAGTTCGGCAAAGCGTTCGCGGATGCCGCCCTTGACGATGTCCTTCAGATAGATGACCCCAAGCAGCCGGTTGTCGCGCGCCACGGCAAGGGGCGTTCCACCGGCCTTGGCCACCTCCTCGCCGATGCGGCGGATGTCGTCCATGTCGGCGGCCGAGGCGCGGCCCCGCCCCGTGGCCGAATCCGCCCCCGCCACATGCTTCAGGATCGCGTCCACCGCGCCCTTGCGGATCCGCGTGCCGTCCACGTCCACGCCGCTCATCCGGCTTTGGGCGGTGAAGGGGACGAAGGCGGCCTGCAGGCTGGACATGTCGCGGGCGCGGATGCCGTATTTCTCCTTGGCCAGCACCACGACCGACCGCCCTTCGGGCGTCTCGTCGGCAAGCGAGGCAAGCTGCGCCGCATCGGCCAGTTCCTCGGGCGTGACGCCGCGCAGGGGGCGGAACTCGGACGCCTGGCGGTTGCCCAGGGTGATCGTGCCGGTCTTGTCCAGCAGAAGCGTGTCGATGTCGCCCGCCCCTCGACCGCGCGGCCCGACATGGCCAGCACGTTGAAGCGCACCAGCCGGTCCATCCCCGCGATGCCGATGGCCGACAGAAGCGCGCCGATGGTCGTGGGGATCAGCGTCACGAACAGCGCGACCAAGACCATGACCGGGATCTCTCCGCCCGCATAGGCGGCGAAGCCGGGGATCGTCGCCCCGGCAAGGACGAAGATCAGCGTCATGCCGGCCAGCAGGATGTTCAGCGCGATCTCGTTGGGGGTCTTCTGGCGCTCGGCCCCTTCGACAAGGCCGATCATGCGGTCGATGAAGGTGGAACCGGCCGCCGCCGTGATGCGCACGACGATCCGGTCCGACAGCACCTGCGTGCCGCCGGTGACGGCGCTGCGGTCGCCGCCGGATTCGCGGATCGCGGGGGCGGATTCGCCGGTGATCGCGGCCTCGTTGACCGAGGCCACGCCCTCGATCACCTCGCCGTCCGAGGGGATGATCTCGCCCGTCGCGACCACGACGAGGTCGCCGACCTTCAGGCTGGTCGAGGCAACCTTGCGCCCGTTCTGCAGCGTCGCCTGGGTGTCGGTGCGGGTCTTCCTGAGCGACGCGGCCTGCGCCTTGCCGCGTCCCTCGGCCACGGCCTCGGCGAAGTTGGCGAAAAGGACCGTGAACCACAGCCACAGCACCAGCTGGAAGCTGAAGCCAAGGTTTTCCCCGCCCGTGACCAGATCCCTGGCCAGCAGCACGGTGCAAAGCACCGTCACCACGGCCACGACGAAGATGACCGGGTTCCTGACCAGCTTGCGCGGGTCCAGCTTCGCGATGGCTCCGCCAAGCGCGGGAACCATGATGCGGGCGTCGAACATGCTTGTTTGCGATTGACTCATGATGTCTGCCTTGCGGTTCAGAAGGTCTGCCCGGCCAGGATGGCAAGGTGTTCGACGATGGGACCAAGGGCCAGGGCCGGGAAGAATTCCAGCCCGCCCATGACCAGGATCACCCCGATCAGAAGGGCGGCGAACAGCGGCCCATGGGTGGGGAAGGTGCCGTCCGAGGCGGGAACGGTCTTCTTCGCGCCCAGCGATCCCGCCAGGGCCAGGATCGGCACGATCATCAGGAACCGCCCCATCAGCATCGCAAGGCCCAGCGTCAGGTTGTACCAGGGCGTGTTGGCCGACAGGCTGGCGAAGGCCGAGCCGTTGTTGGCGCCCGCCGAGACATAGGCGTAGAGGATTTCCGAAAACCCGTGCGGCCCCCCGTTCAGGACCGAGGACAGGGCCTCCGGCAGCACCACGGCCACGGCCGTCAGCCCCAGCATCACCAGGGGCAGGACCAGAAGCGCCAGCATGGCCATCTTGACCTCGCGCCCCTCGATCTTCTTGCCAAGGTATTCGGGCGTGCGGCCCACCATCAGGCCCGCGATGAAGATCGCCACGATCACGAACAGAAGGATGCCGTACATCCCGGCGCCCACGCCGCCGACCACGACCTCTCCCAGCATCATGTTCAGCATCGGGATCATGCCGCCAAGCGCGGTCAGCGAACCGTGCATCGCGTTCACGGCCCCGCAGGAGGCGGCGGTCGTGACGACCGCGAACAGGGCCGAACTCACCATGCCGAAGCGTGTCTCCTTGCCTTCCCAGTTGCCGCCCGCGCCGATCAGCGGGTTCCCGGCAGCCTCGGCCCGATAGACGACCGTGACGCCGATGACGAACAGCACGCCCATTGCCGCAAGGATCGCCCATCCCTGCCGCTGGTCGCCCGCCATGCGCCCGAACAGGTTGGTGAAGGCCGCACCGATCGCGAGGATCGAGACCATGTGGATCAGGTTGGTCAGCGCGGTCGGGTTTTCGAAGGGATGGGACGCGTTGGCGTTGAAGAAGCCGCCGCCATTGGTGCCCAGATGCTTGATCATCATCTGCGAGGCGACGGGCCCCTGGGCGATGGTCTGCTGGCCGCCTTCCAGCGTGGTGGCGACGGTATAGGGCGCCAGGTTCTGCGGCACCCCCTGCCAGACCAGCACCAGCGTTCCGACGATGCAGGCCGGCAGCAGGACATGAAGAACGGCGCGGGTCACATCGACCCAGAAGTTCCCCAGGCTGCTGGCCGAACGCCGCGCAAAGCCCCGGATCAGCGCCACCGCCACCGCCATCCCTGCCGCTGCGGACAGGAAGTTCTGCACGTTCATGCCCATCATCTGCGTCAGGTAGGACATCGTCGTCTCGCCCGCATAGGCCTGCCAGTTGGTGTTGGCGACAAAGCTGACGGCGGTGTTGAAGGCCAGGTCGGGGGCCACCCCCGGCATGTCCTGCGGGTTCAGCGGCAGCGCGCCCTGGATGCGTTGCAGCAGATACAGCGCCAGCAGCCCCGCGACCGAAAAGAACAGCAGCGACGCGGCATAGCGCGTCCAGTGCTGCTCGTCCCGGTCCGAGGTGCCGGCGAGGGTCAGGATCGTCCGCTCGGCCGGAGCCAGCAAGGGGGAAAGAAACGTCCGCTCGCCCGAGAAGACGCGGAACATGTAGCCGCCCAGGGGCCGCGTCAGGATGACGATGATCCCGCAGTAAAGCAGGATCTGGAGCCAGCCATTGATGGTCATGATTGTGGTCTCGCTTTCGTCAGAACCGTTCCGGGCGCACAAGCGCCCATGTCAGGTAGACAAGCAGGAAGGCGGCCACCCCGCCGCCCAGGATGTAATCGAACGGCATCGGCGGGTCTCACAGCTTCTGGCAGGCGCGCAGATAGGCGAACGCCACCGCGAAAAATGCCGCCGTGATGAGAAGAACGAGGATTTCCATGTCCATTCCTTCGGGTTCCGGGCCGCCGGACGGGCGGCGCCCTGGGCCGAAGGTGGCGAAATCTGCATAGGGATTCGAGACGGAGGAATGGGGAAAGATATAAGGATTTTATAAGGAGCAGCGGCCCATGTGCCGCCGGTCGGGCGTCGGGGATGCCTTTTCCTTTCGGGTGGCAAGGCAGGCGGCTTTCGGCCGTTCAGGCGACAGATGTGCCGGAATCCTTTGCGCGGGATGGAAGAAAACCGCCACCGGCTTCGTCCACGCAGGCAAGATGACACGACACGACCCCTGCGGAACGCCGCGCATGTGCAGCCCTTCCCTTCGGAGGAGCGGATGATGCGTCGGCCCGTCCCGGAATACTGCGGACACTGCGGTGCCGCCGTGCCCCGCGCGGCGGCCGGGCGCTGCCCCTTCTGCCGGGCCGAGTTCAGCCCGGAAAAGCGCCGTTTGCCGTTCGGGCGTCATCTGGCCGGATCGGCCGGCGGTGGCGGAGCTGACAGGAGCCGCGGCCCCGCCCGGCGGAACGGCCGCAAATCGCCATGAGGCCGCAGCGGCGCCCTTCCGTGGACCGCAGGACCGCCAGGGCTGCTTTTCCCGAAGCGCTTCCTGATCCCGGGCCCGAAGATTATTTTCCGCCTTGTGGAAGGAAACCGCCGCCGGCTCCGTCCAGGGATGCAAGATGACCCGACGCGACCCGATCCTTGCCCTGCTGACGCCCTTGCGGCGCTATGCCTTTGCCCTGACCCGCGACCGGGCCGAGGCCGACGATCTTGTGCAGGACGCCCTGCTGCGCGGCCATGAACAGCGCCGGCAGCTGACGGGCAAGGCGCCCGGTCCGTGGTTGCGCGCGATCCTGCGCAACCGTTTCCTGGATCGCCGCCGGCAGGCGCAAAGCGAGGCCCGGCGCGAGGCCGCCTATGCGGAACTGTCGCCGCGCGTCGTCGATGCCCCGCAGGACAGCGCGTTGCGGCTGGCGCAGTTGCGCCAGGCCTTTCTGGATCTGCCGGACGACCAACGCGAGGCCCTGGAACTGATCGCGGTCGAGGGCCTGTCCTATGCCGAGGCAGGCGCCCTGACCGGCGTGCCGCCCGGCACGGTGATGTCGCGTGTCTCGCGCGCCCGCGCCCGGCTGCGCGCCTTCGAGGACGGCGAGGCCCCGCGCAAGCCGTCGCTGAAACTGGTGGGAGGTCACGATGCTGAAGGATGATCCGCAGATCACCGATCTGGATCTGGACGCCTATGTGGACGGCCAGCTGGCGGATGCCCAGAAGTCCGAGGTCGAGGCCCATCTGTCCCGCCACCCCGAGGCCGCGTCGCGGGTGATGCGCGACCTGTCGCTGTATCGCGACCTGCGCCGGGCCCTGGCTCCGCCGCCCATGCCCCGTCCGCTGCTGGGCGCGGCCCGCCGGCTGGTGCTGGCGCGGCGGCGCGACGCCCGGCTGCGCCGGATGCTGCGGGTGGTGCCTGGGGCCCTTCTGGTGGGTCTGGGCTGGCTTGCCCATGCCGGACTGGGGCCGCTGTCGGTGAAAGAGGGCCTGGCCTCGGCCCCGACGCCGCCCCTGGTCACGGCGGCCCTGTCCGCCCATGAGGTCAGCCTGTTGCGCGCCGCCATGTCGTCCCAGCCCGGGATCACGGAACTGGACCCGGACGAGCTGCGCGCCGCCACCGGCATCCGCCTGCCGGGCTTCGATCCTGCCTGGAGGGTGCGCGACGCCCAGGTCTTCCCCTCGCCCCAGGGGCCGGGGGTCGAGATCCTGTTCGATGCGCCGGACCTGGGCCAGGTCAGCCATTTCGCGGTGCGCACCGGCAGCTTCGACGTGACGCTGCCACGGCTGATCGAAACCCCCGGCCAGGGCATCGCCTGGTTCCAGATCGGCGAGACCGCCCATGTCCTGATTGCGGGGGCCGACCGGGCGGACCGGCTTCTGGATGCCTCGCAGGCGCTGTCGGACACGCTCTACTGACATCAACCCATCGGAGAACGCCATGCAACCGATCCATCAGGCCGGCCGCAGCGCCGGCTTTGCCCCCGCCGCCGCATTCGACGCGGGCCTGCGCGCGCATATGCTGCGCATCTACAACTACATGGGCCTGGGCCTTGCCGTGACCGGGCTTGTCGCGGTCCTGGTCGCCTCGGTCCCGGCGATCTATGTGCCGATCTTCAGCACGCCGCTGAAATGGGTGGTGATGCTGGCGCCGCTGGCCTTCGTGATGTTCCTGTCCTTCCGCATCGAGACCGTCTCGGGCGCGACCGCGCAGGCCCTGTTCTGGGCCTTCTGCGCGGTGATGGGGCTGTCCTTGGCCTCGATCTTCCTGGTCTTCACCGGCGCGTCCATCGCGCGGGCCTTCTTCGGCGCGGCGGCCATGTTCGCGGGGATGAGCCTTTACGGCTATACCACCCGGCGGGATCTGTCGAAGTTCGGCAGCTTCCTGATGATGGGTCTGATCGGCGTGGTGATCGCCAGCATCATCAACATCTTCCTGGGATCGTCCGCCCTGCAGTTCGCGGTGTCGATCATCGGCATCCTGGTCTTCGTGGGCCTGACCGCCTGGGACACCCAGTCGATCAAGGGGGCCTACAGCGAACACCACGACGCGGAAACGCGGCAGAAGCTGGCCGTGATGGGCGCGCTGTCGCTGTATCTGAACTTCGTCAACATCTTCCAGCTTCTGCTGAGCCTGACCGGTCAGCAGGACGAATGACGCCAAGGAAAAAAGGAGAAGACGTCATGGACCACAACGACAGGCAGGCTATCCAGGGGCTGTTCGGCAAGCTGGGCCAGGCTGCCCAGGCCCAACCCACCGCGACCCCGAGGCCGAGGCGCTGATCGCCGACCTGATCGCCCGCAACCCCGGCGCGGCCTATTACCTGGCGCAGACCGTGATCATGCAGGAACAGGCGCTGAACGCGGCGCAAGAGCAGATCGAGCACATGCAGCGCCAGCCCCAGCCCCCGCAGGGCGGCGGTCTGTTCGGGCGGCTGTTCGGCGGCGGCCAGCCGCAACCCGCGCGGCCCATGGCGCATCGTCAGCAGCCTGCGGGTTACGGGCAAGCGCCGCAGGGATATGGCCAGGCTCCGCAGGGCGGCAGCCCGTGGAACAGCGGCCGCCCCTCCGGCGGCGGCTTCATGGCGGGGGCCGCGCAGACCACCATGGGCGTCGCGGGCGGCGTCCTGCTGGGCAATGCCATCGGCGGCATGTTCGCAGGCCCGGCCGAGGCAGCGGAAGCGGCAGTGGACGAGTACATGCCCGAGGAAGATGCCGCCTTCGACGACGGCGGCTATGACGACGGCGGCGACGAGGAATGATGCAGCGGCGGCACCCCATCCCGGCGGGTGCTGCCTTTCGATCCCGCAGGCGGTCCCTGGCCCCGGAACGAACCGCGCCCGCGTCTTGGACAGAGCCGCACCTGCCGATCGCGCAACCGCGGGCGGCCCTGGGTGATCGGGCTTTTTCTCATCCTTGCAGTCGCGAACGCCATTCCCGATCTGCCGGGCACCCCGACGGTGCTGGCCTGCCGATGCCGTATCTGCCGGGACAGGGGATGCCGGGAAACTTGCCCTGGCTACCGCAGTCCCTGCAACCGGCCCCGCTGATGCGGGACAGGGTTTTGCCTGCGGTTCGGGATCAAGGCGGCATGACCGCATCGGGTTCAGAAAGACCCTGTCACGGCTTGCGAGGGCAAGGCAGAGGGCTATGGCAAGGTTACTTTTCGGTTCCCTGGGATGATGCCCGCACGACAAGCTCTGGCAGATCGGCTTTCTCGGCCTGCTTGCAGCCGTCGATCTGGTCCAGAAGCAGGCCGACCGCTTTCTCGGCGACCGCTGGCAGATGCAGATCCACTGCCGTCAGCGGAGGGTGGGACAGCTTGGCGCGCAGGCCGTCGTAACGGGTGACAAGGCGCAGGCTGCCGGGGATCGCCCGGCCTGCCTCGTGCGCGGCGCGGATCGCGCCAGTGGCGAAGGCGTCTATCGAGGCGAAGATGCCCTCGATTGCCCCGTCGGACCGCAGCAGGTCCAGCACCTGGGAATAGGCCGTGGCCTCGGCATCCTCCTCGTCCAGCAGGATCAGGCGAGGGCGCATGGCATGGCGGGCGGCGAAGGCGCCATAGGCCTCGGCGCTCTCGATCTGGCTGGTCCGTGGAGAGGCGCCGATCAGCGCCGCGACCTGGCGGCAGCCCTGGTCCGCCAGGTGATCCAGCAGCAGGTCGGCGGTTTCGCGCGACCGGAGATCGACGGCCGGGATGTCGGGCCGGCCCGGCACTGTGCCGATCGAGACGATGGGCGTCTTGCGCTGTTCGAAATGCCGGACCAGCGGATCGTCGCGCATCGGTTCGACCAGCATCACGCCGTCGAAGCTGGCCGCGCCATAGCTTTGGGCCGAGGGATGGGGCGGGATCAGACACAGCGCCAGATCGCGCGTCAGCGCCGACATTGCCGCCGAGGCCGCGATCTCCATCAGAAAGCCCAGCCGCGAAGGACCGGCGGCGACCGCAAAGGGCATCGAGGATGCCAGCGCGATGACCCCGCTGCGCCCGCTGCGCAGCGCACGCGCCATGCTGCTGGGGTGATAGCCCAACTGATCGGCCAGCCGCTGGATCCGCTCGCGGGTTTGCGGATCGACATGGCGGCGGCCGCTGAAGGCGTGCGACACCGTGGTCACCGACACGCCCGCCGCCTTGGCCAGATCGGAGATGGTTGGCTTTCTCACCCGGTCCTCGCGCCCCTTGCCCGGTCCTGTGTAGCGGCCGTGCGACGGCATGGCAACAAAACGATTTGCGCGAATCGGCGGGCGTGATAGGCAGTCGGATAGCAAAACGATTTGCAAAAGCAGACGAACGCCATTTGACAGGGAGAAACGCATATGCCGACGGTGTTGGACCATCGCTCCACAATCGATCCGGTGGACGAGCGGCTGCCGCTCAAGGATCTTGTCCTCTACGGTTTCCAGCATGTGCTGGTCATGGCCGCCTCGCCCATCACGGCGGTCTTCCTGGTGGCGCAGACGCTGGGATTCGATCCCGCGCTGACGGTCTCGATCATCAGCGCGACCTTCCTGGTCTGCGGGCTGGGGTCGATCCTGCAAAGCTTCGGACCCGCAGGCCTCGGTGCCCGGCTTCCCTTCATCATGGTGCCGGGGGGTGCGCCGATCGCGATCTTCCTGGCCATCGCCACGCAGACCGACGTTCAGACAGCCGTCGGCGCGGTGCTGATGACGGGGGTCTTCTACTTCCTCGCGCTTCCTGTCTTCCGGCGCCTGCTGCGGTTCTTCCCGCCGATCGTGGTGGGAACGATGCTGCTGCTGGTGGCGGTCAATCTGGTCAAGATCTATGGCGGCACCATCACCGGCAAGCCGGGCAGCGAGACCTTCGCCGATCCGGTCAATATCGGGCTGGCGCTTGCGACCATCGGATTGACGGTGATCTTCTCGCGCGTGTTCACGGGGACGCTGCAACGCATCTCGGTCATGCTGGGGCTGATCGCGGGCACGCTTCTGGCGGCAGCCCTGGGACGGCTTGACGCGTCGGGCGTGATGCAGGGTTCGCTGATCGCCGTGCCGCAGCTTTTCCCCTTCGGGATGCCGAAATTCGACATCATCGCATCCCTGCCGCTGGTCATCTTCTCGATCATCTCGATGGCCGAGGCGACCGGCCAGACCATCGCCACGGCCGAGATCGTGGACCGCAAGGGCGATGCCCATGCCATCGTGCCGCGCACCATCCGGGGCGACGCCGTGGCCTCGATCATGGGGAGCATGTTCGGCACCTCGCTCATCATCACCTCGGGCGAGAATGTGGGCATCGTGCGCGCCACCGGCGTCCGTTCGCGTTACGTCACGGCGATGGCGGGCGTGATCCTGGTCGTCATCGCCCTGATCGCGCCGGTGTCCCGGCTGGCCAGCGTGTTGCCCGGCCCGGTCGTCGGCGGCACGGCGGTCATCGTCTTTTCCATCATCGGCGTGATCGGCATCCATGTGCTGTCGCGCGTCGATCTGCGGGACCACGGCGCGATGTTCACCCTGGCCTCGGGCCTGGCGATGGGGCTGATGCCGATCCTAGTGCCGGGGGTCTACAGCCAGTTCCCGCAATGGTCGCAGATGATCCTGGGCAACGGCCTGGCGATGGGCACGATCACCGCCGCCCTGGTCAACGCCATGTTCCAGTTCAACGCCCCCAGGCATCATGAAACCGTGGAGAACGTCCATTGACAGACCTTCGCCAGACCTTCGCGTCAACCGAGAACCTGATCGTGGCGCCGGGCCAGCTTCTGCTGGCCTCGGGCCCCCGCGCCGGAATGGCGGTCCTGCTGAAGGCCGGCCGCTTCGCCGAGATCGCCGAGGCGGCGGAGCTGCGCGCCCGTCACCCCGGCGCGCGGCTGGCCGAACTGCCCGATCACCTGATGATGCCGGGCTTTATCGACACCCATACCCACCTGACGCAGTCGCTGGGCAAGTCTCTGGTCTTCGGCGAGCCGTCCGAGATCTTTCGCCGCATCTGGGTGCCGCTGGAAGGCAGCCTGGACGAGGACATGGTCTATCTGTCCGCCAAGCTGGCCGCGCTTGAATGCCTGCGCGGCGGCTTCACCACCGCGGTCGATGCCGGTACCCGCTCGGCCGGGCATGTCGGACGGCTGGGCGATGCGGCGCGCGAAACCGGCCTGCGGGTCGTCATCGCCCGGATCTGCAACGATCTTGGCGGCTCGGCCGGGATTGCCGACCGCGACACGATCCTGCGCACGGCCGAGGCGCATCTGGCCCGATACGACGGCGATCCGCTGATCCATCCGTCGCTGGCGATCTCGATCCCGGAAGCCGCCAGCGACGGGATGCTGCGCGATGTCTCGGCCATGGCGGCGGGGGCGGGGGCCATCTTCCAGACGCATGTGAACGAGCATCTGGTCGCGGTCGAGCGGTCGCTGGTCGCCCATGGCCGCCGCCCGCTGGAGCACCTGGCCCATGTCGGCGCGCTTGGGCCCCAGACGCTGATCGCCCATTCCACGCTGATCACGCCGTCCGAACTGAACATCCTGCGCGATACCGGCACGGCGGTGGCCTACAACCCGGTGGCCTCGGTCTGGAAGGGCAATGCCGTGGCGCCCGCGCTGCAGATGCAGGCGCTTGGCATCCGCTTCGGGCTGGGCACGGACGGCACCCGCGCGGACGGCTTCCGGCTGGTGGACGCCGCCGAAAGCCTGCAGCGTGTCGCCTATGGCCTTGCCTCGGGCGACAGTTCCTGCGGCGCGGGCTGGCTGTGGCTGGACGCGGCCACCGGCATGGCGGCCGAGGCCAGCGGCCTTGCCGCGCTCACGGGGCGCATCGCGCCGGGCCTTGCCGCCGATTTCCTGCTGGTGGACATCGACCGGCCCGAATTCACCCCCTCGCACGACCTGACCTGGGAACTGGTCCGCTATGGCAACCGCGACCAGATCGACGCGGTCTTCACCAATGGCCGGTTGCGGATGGTGCAGGGCTGGCCCGTCGGCTGGGACGCCCGTGCCCTGCTGGCCGAGATCCGGGACCGGGCCGGTCCCGCCATCGCCACCGCGCCGATCCAGCGCATCCATCCGACCGCCGACAGCCTGAGCGCCACGAGGATCGCGTGACCCTGACGATCTTCCTGACCCTGTCGCTGCTGGTCGGCGGCGCCGCCTTCATCCAGGGCGCCGTCGGCATCGGCTTTGCGCTGATCATGGCCCCCGTCTTCGGCTTCGTCGATGCGACCTACCTGCCGGTCACGCTGCTGATCCTGATGCTGCCGCTCAACGCCCTGGTGGCCTGGAGAGAGCGGCACGCGATCGACCGGCAGGGGGCAGGATGGATCACCGCCGGCCGCTTCTTCGGCACCTTCCTGGGCATGGCGGTGTTGATCGCGCTGTCGGTCCGCCAGCTGGAGATCGCGGTCGGCCTTCTGACCATCCTTGCCGCGGGCGTCGCGCTGATGTCGCCGCCGTTCCGCGCCACCCCGCCGGCCTCGGTCGGTGTGGGCCTGTTCACCGGCGTCACAGAGACCGCGACCGGCATCGGCGGCCCGCCCCTTGCGCTTCTTTACCAGCACGCGCAGGGGCCGACCCTGCGTTCGACCGTCGCGACCTGCTTCCTGGTGGGCGAGGTGATCTCGCTCGTCATCCTGCTCGTCTCGGGCCGCATCACCCAAGGCCAGACGACAGCGGCCCTTTTCCTGGTGCCGGCCGTCCTGATCGGAACCGCCCTGTCGCGGGTGGTCCATGCCCATATCAATGGCCCCGCGCTGCGGCTGGCCGTCTTGATCTTCTCGATCGTCAGCGGAGCGGCATTGATCTTGAAAGGATAGGCGCGGTCCAGAACTGCCTGGCAGACCGGGCGTTCCGCCGGGCTTCGGAGCCGCATCCGGTGAACGGCGGCACCTTCAGCGCCGCGACCTCCGACGCCGCTGGTTCGGGACCAGCGGCGTCTTGGTGCCTTGTGCATTGCAGTCGGCCCTGGACGGGAATCGTTGTTCGCGATGGCTCAGGCAGGGAACAAAAAGACCGCGACTCCCGCCGGTGCCTTGCCCGGATGCGCCATGACGAACCTTTGGGAAGCGGTTGTTCCCGCAACTTTCGGGGTGCTGCGGCCCTCCGCGATCGGCCCATCGCAAATATCCACAATTCAGGGGTTTACGCTGACCGGGACAGCCAATGGTGTTGTGGCTTGCCTATAGTGGTAGGACCAATTTTCCCAGAAGCTGAGCCGATTTGATAAAATTTGCTTGACTGGAGGGCATTTGTTGGCATTTTCCGCGCCAGAGCAGCAGGTATCTGGTCTGACCAATTTGACTGCCTGCTCATTCCGAGACAACGGGGAGGTTGAACCGGTATGGCACGATCAGACTGAAAAGCCCTTGATGCCGTCGGCATGACTGCGCGGCCCGATGCCGTTCTGCAAGGCCGATTAGCCGGTGCATCGACCGCGTCAGGCATCCGGGCACCGGCGTGCCCCGGCCCTTCCCTTTGAACGAAACGATCCGAAACCCGTCAACCGACCAGGCTGCGCGCAGGTGGGAGTTTGGCGCCTGTCCGAAACCCTCTCACCAAGCGGAGGCTCTCAAACATGGATGTTTGGGCACAGAATTACGATCCTGCGGGGAACATCTGGCTGTCCAGCCTGATCGCCCTGATCCCCATCGCCTTTTTCTTCCTAGCGCTCGCCGTGTTCCGGCTGAAAGGCTATGTCGCCGGGACCATCACCGTCATCCTGGCGCTGCTGGTCGCGATCCTGTTCTATGGGATGCCCGTGGACATGGCGCTCGCCTCGGGCGTTTACGGCTTCTTCTACGGGCTGTGGCCGATCGCCTGGATCATCGTCGGCGCGGTGTTTCTCTACAAGGTCTCGGTCAAGACCGGCCAGTTCGAGATCATCCGGTCCTCGATCCTGTCGGTGACCGAGGATCAGCGGCTGCAGATGATCCTGGTGGGCTTTGCCTTCGGCGCCTTCCTGGAGGGTGCCGCGGGCTTCGGCGCGCCGGTCGCCATCACCGCCGCGCTTCTGGTGGGCCTTGGCTTCAAGCCGCTCTACGCGGCGGGGCTGTGCCTGATCGCCAATACCGCGCCGGTGGCCTTCGGCGCCATGGGCATCCCGATCATCGTGGCGGGCCAGGTGACGAACCTCGATCCCTTCGAGATCGGCCAGATGGCCGGGCGGCAGCTGCCCTTCCTGACCATCATCGTGCTGTTCTGGATCATGGCGATCATGGATGGCTGGCGCGGCGTCCGGGAAACCTGGCCTGCGGTCCTGGTCGGCGGCGGCGCCTTCGCCACGTCGCAGTTCCTGACCTCGAACTTCGTCGGCCCGGAACTGCCCGACATCACCTCGGCCATCGCGGCCCTTGTCGCGCTGACGCTGTTCCTGCGGGTCTGGAAACCCGCGCATATCTTCCGCTTCGCGCTTGACGCGGACGAGGCCGCCAAGGTCGCCGACGCCGATCTTGCCGACACGCGCCGCAGCTATACGCCCGGGCAGATCGTCAAGGCCTGGTCGCCCTTCCTGATCCTGACGGTCATGGTCACGATCTGGAGCATCGCGCCCTTCAAGCGCCTGTTCGCCGCCGATGGCCCGCTGGCAAGCTGGGTCGTCAAGATCGAGGTTCCGCTGCTGCACAAGCTGGTCCAGAAGGTCCAGCCCATCGTGCCGGAACCCACGCCCTATGAGGCCGTCTACCAGTTCAACTGGTTCTCGGCCACGGGCACGGCGATCCTGATCGCGGCGATCATCACGGTGCTGTTCCTGCGGATGCGTCCGGGCGAGGCCGTCAGAACCTTTGGCGAGACCCTGAACGAACTGAAGCTGCCGATCTATTCCATCGGCATGGTGCTGGGCTTCGCCTTTGTCGCCAACTATTCGGGCCTGTCGGCGACGCTGGCGCTGGCGCTGTCCCATACCGGCGGGGCCTTCACCTTCTTCTCGCCCTTCCTGGGCTGGCTCGGGGTGTTCCTGACCGGATCCGACACCTCGTCCAACGCGCTGTTCGGGGCGCTCCAGGCAACGACTGCGCAGCAGATCGGCGTGTCGGACGTGCTGCTGGTCGCGGCCAACACCACGGGGGGCGTGACGGGCAAGATGATCTCGCCCCAGTCCATCGCCATCGCCTGCGCGGCAGTGGGGCTGGCGGGTCGCGAATCCGACCTGTTCCGCTTCACGCTGAAGCACAGCTTGGCCTTCACCACAATGATCGGCATCATCACCACCCTGCAGGCCTATCTGCTGTTCTGGATGATCCCCTGAACCTGACCTTCGGTTCCGGCGGCCTGCGGGCCGCCGGACCTTTCCCTTTCCTGCGGAAGCCATGCTACCATGTCGGTCATCTCTGTCCCACGCCAGGCCCCGCACGCCAGTCCTGTCGGTCCTGGCCCATGCGAGCCAGCCTTGATGCCAACCCCACGACTTCCCGACCGGATCGCCGACAGGCTTGAACAGATCATCGCGGCACGCCGGCTGCGGCCGGGCGACCGCCTGCCCGCCGAACGCAGGCTGGCCGAGGAATTGCAGGTGTCGCGATCATCCCTGCGCGAAGGGATCCAGAGGCTGGCAAGCCGGGGCGTCCTGGTCAGCCGGGTGGGGGGCGGCACCTTTGTCGCCGAACCCTCGCCGGGATGGTCCACCGGCGCGATCTTCGCCCCGCTGGAATCGCTGATGCTGGGCGATCCCGAATACCGCTTCGACGTGCTGGAAATCCGCCACGCGCTTGACGGCGCGGCCGCCTGGCACGCGGCGATGCGCGCCCGCCCCGAGGACAAGGACCGCCTGCGCGAAAGCTTCGAGCACATGATCGCCATGCACGGCAGCGACGATCCGATGGACGAGGCGCGGGCCGACGCGGCCTTTCACCTGGCCATCGCCGAAGCCTCGCACAACCTGGTGCTGCTGCAGGTCACGCGCGCGCTGTTCGACCTGATGCAGGTCAACATCTCGCAGAACCTCGAAAAGCTCTATACCCTGCCCAGGGTCTTCGAGCCGCTGTCGGCCCAGCACCGCGAACTGCTGGATGCCATCGTCGCGGGCGATGCCGGACGCGCCCGGCAGGCCGCCCATGTCCATATCGACTTCGTTCACACATCCCTGAAAACCATTGACGAGGACGAGGCCCGCAAGGCGCGCGCGTTCCGTCTGCCATCGGAAAAAGCCCAGACGCCATGATCATCTCAGCCTCGACCGACTATCGCGAGGCGGCCCGCCGCAGGCTGCCGCCCTTCCTGTTCCACTACATCGACGGCGGCGCCTATGCCGAACACACGCTGCGGCGCAACGTGTCGGACCTGGCCGACATCGCGCTGCGCCAGCGGGTGCTGCGCAACATGTCCGACCTGTCGCTGGGCACCGAGCTGTGGGGCGAGAAGCTGGACCTGCCGGTGGTGCTGGCCCCGGTCGGCCTGACCGGCATGTATGCCCGCCGGGGCGAGGTGCAGGCCGCCCGCGCGGCGGCGCGCAAGGGCGTTCCCCTGACGCTTTCGACCGTCTCGGTCTGCCCGATCGAGGAGGTGGCCCCGGCCACCCCTCGCCCGATCTGGTTCCAGCTTTACGTCCTGCGCGACCGGGGCTTCATGCGCAACGCACTGGAACGGGCGCAGGCGGCGGGGGTGCGGACGCTGGTCTTCACCGTGGACATGCCGGTGCCCGGCGCGCGCTATCGCGACGCCCATTCGGGGATGAGCGGGCCGAACGCCGAAATCCGCCGCGTGCTGCAGGCCATGACCCATCCCCGCTGGGCCTGGGACGTGGGCCTGATGGGCAAGCCGCACGACCTGGGCAACGTGTCGCGTTACCTGGGCAAGGCCACGGGGCTCAAGGATTACATCGGCTGGCTGGGGGCGAACTTCGATCCCTCGATCTCGTGGAGCGATCTGGAATGGATCCGCGATTTCTGGAAGGGGCCGATCGTCATCAAGGGGATCCTGGACCCGCAGGACGCGCGCGACGCGGTGGCCTTTGGCGCCGACGGCATCATCGTCAGCAACCATGGCGGGCGGCAGCTTGACGGGGTGCTGTCCTCGGCCCGAGCGCTGCCCGCGATTGCCGATGCGGTCAAGGGCGACATGAAGGTGCTGGTGGACGGCGGCGTCCGCACGGGCCTCGACGTGGCGCGGATGATCGCGCTTGGCGCGGACGCGGTGATGATCGGGCGTGCCTTCGTCTATGCCCTGGCGGCGGGGGGCCAGGCGGGCGTCGAGAACCTGCTGGACCTGTTCGAAAAGGAACTGCGCGTGGCCATGACGCTGTGCGGGGCGAAATCCCTGTCCGAACTGACGCGCGAGTCCCTTGTGGTCGATCCGGTCCATGCCGCCCCTGCGGCGGCGGATGAGGGGATCGCGTCATGACCGGACAGGCGAACACCGCGCTGCTGGACAGCTTCCGCAGCATTGTCGGCGCCCGCCACGTCCTGACCGACGCCAGAAAGACCCGCCGCTTCCGCAAGGGCTATCGCTTTGGCGAGGGCGAGGTTCTGGCCGTTGTCCAGCCGGGCAGCCTGGTCGAACAATGGCGCGTCGTGCGGGCCGCGGTCGCGGCGGGCAAGATCGTGCTGATGCAGGCGGCCAACACCGGCCTGACCGGCGGATCCACCCCCGACGGCAACGATTACGACCGCGACATCGTGCTCATCAGCACCACCCGGCTGCGCGGCATCCAGGTGATCGACGAGGGGCGGCAGGTGATCTGCCTTCCCGGCGCCACGCTGGACACGCTGGAAAAGGCGCTGAAACCGCTGGGACGCGAACCCCATTCGGTGATCGGATCGTCCTGCATCGGCGCATCCGTCCTGGGCGGGGTGTGCAACAATTCGGGCGGTGCCCTGGTGCGGCGCGGGCCTGCCTTCACGCAACTGGCGCTTTACGGTCAGGTGGACGCCTCCGGCGAGTTGCAACTGGTGAACCATCTGGGCGTCCGGCTGGGCAACGACCCCGAGGAGATCCTCGACCGCCTGGAACGCGGCGCCTATGGGCCCGGCGACATCCTTCACGACGGGGACCGCGCGGCCTCGGACCAGAATTACGGCGCGCATGTGCGCCAAGTCGATGCCGATACGCCCGCGCGCTTCAACGCCGATCCGGGCCGGCTGTTCGAGGCGTCGGGATCGGCCGGCAAGCTGGTCCTGTTCGCGGTGCGCCTGGACACCTTCCCGGCCGAGCAGAGCCAGGTCTTCTATATCGGCTCGAACGACACGGCCAGCCTGACCGCCGTGCGCCGCCACATGCTGACCGCCTTCGACCAGCTTCCCATCGCAGGCGAATACATCCATCGCGACGCCTTCGACATCGGCGAGACATACGGCAAGGACGTGTTCCTGCTGATCGACCGGCTGGGCACGGAACGCGTGCCCCGGGCCTTCGCGATCAAGAGCCGCTTCGACGCGGTCTTCGAAAGCATCGGCCTGCGCGGACTGACCGACAGGCTGTTGCAGGCGGCGGTGTCGCTGCTGCCGGGCCACCTGCCGCCGCGCATCAAGGATTTCCGCCGCCGCTTCGAACACCACCTGCTGGTCCGGGTGGGCGTGGACAGCGTGGACGAGACGCGGGCGTTTCTGAAGGCGTTCTTTGCCACGAACGAAGGCGATTTCTTTGAATGCGACGCGGACGAGGGGCGCCGCGCCTTCCTGCACCGTTTCGCGGTGGCAAGCGCCGCCATCCGCTATCGCGAGACGCATCGCGGATCGGTCCAGGACATCGTCGCCCTGGACATCGCCCTGCGCCGCAACGACGACGACTGGTTCGAAACCCTGCCCGACAGCATCGAGCGCAAGCTGGCGGGAAAGCTGTATTACGGGCATTTCTTCTGCCACGTCTTCCACCAGGACTATATCGTGAAGAAGGGCCACGACCCCATCGCCATCGAGCATGAGATGTGGCACCTGCTGGACAAGCGGGGCGCGGAATACCCGGCCGAACACAATGTCGGCCACCTGTACCATGCCAAGCCGGTCCTGAAGGACTTCTATCGCGACCTGGATCCCTGCAACGTCTTCAACCCCGGCATCGGTCATACCTCGAAGCTGTTCCGGTGGGGACAAAGGGGTGAAGAGCCCGATGGACCGCCTTCGGCACCCTGATTGCGGACAGCGGAAGGCAGAAGAGTCTCCCCTCCGGCACGGCAGGCAGAGTGGGAAACCCTTAGTGCAGGACACGGTAAATGATACGTCAAAGATGCGCGGAATTGGCAGGATTGCAGTTCTCCAGCAGCCGGCCGTATCCCGGAACCGTCGCATCCAGACCAAGCTTCTGCCAGGCAAGCCAGATCGTCGCCTGATTGGCCGTGACCACTGGCTTGCCGGTCAGCCATTCGATCTTCGCCGCCGCCGCCATGGCCCGCCAGTTGGTGCAGGACATGAAGAAACCGTCGGCTTCTGCCCGGTCGTTTTCAACGGCGAATGCCACAATATCCTCGATCCGGTCCGCGCCGATCTCGCGATTGCTGGTGTGGTTGCGGCCCGCCAGATGACGGACCTCAAACCCTGGGCTGGCCAGAAACGCGCCGAGGATTTCGGTCATGTCCGGTTGGTACGGGGCTAACACCACCAGCCGCTCCAGTCCCAACCGATGCAGGCCTGCCAGAATTGCCGTGGTGGTGGTGATCGTGGGGATCCCGCCCGCCTGTTCCGAGATCCGGGCCGCCAGCGCCAGATCATGGCCCGGCCCGTTTATCATGCTGCCGCCGGTGCAGGCATAGACCAGCAGATCCACCCCCGCCGAATGCAGATGGGCCGTTGCTGTCTCGATGTCGTGGTTCATCCGCGCCAGCACGGTGGCGTCACTGCCCCTCAACCACATCCGTGCCGCATGAAGCGACAAATCCGGCCGGGCCACACGCCGAAAATCAATCTCCACCGAACAATTCGATGAGGGCACACCATCAGCCCGATCTTGGTCCAGTGATCCGTGTCGCGCATACCTTTCCCTCTTGGCTGCTTCCCAAGGTGTCCAACGTCTGGACAGCACTCGATAATTGTTCTACATAAAACAATATTCCGCAATATGCCTGATCCTGCGCCAGTGTTTTTTCCTTTTCTTCGCGGGTGTTTGGAAAATTCATGCCTACGCACCGATCCCTGAGGTTCCGATGCCCTTCCAGTTCGACCAAACCGTGCGCGTCCACCGCTGCGACCCGGCGGGCGGTGTGTTCTATCCGCGCTATTTCGAGATGCTGACCATCTGCTGCGAGGAATGGCTGCTGGCCGTTCCGGGGCTGCGGCTGTCGGAAATGGCCACCCGTTCCGGCCTTCTGGCCCCGACGCTGAGCATTTCTGCCGAATTTCAAAAGCCCTGCCGCCTGGGGGAGGAGTTGACCTGGCGGGTCACGCCGCAGCATCTGGGAAAGAGCAGTTGCAGATTGGGCTATCAGTTATTCGCAGGGACGAGCTTCGGGCAAGCTTCGTGCAGACCCTGGTGCTGATCGGGGCGAAGGACAAACGTCCACCCCATGGCCCGAAGATTTGCGCCAGCGCATCATGGCGGAAATGCCCATCGCGGAATGAGGAATGGGACGCCGTCACCGGCGCCCCTGGCAATCCGCTCAACTCGCCTTGAAAAAGCCGTTCTGCAGCATCGGGCGATAGGCGATCGGCTGTTCCAGCACTTTCTGATCGACAAGAAACCTTGCGATCCGGTCATAGCTTTCAAAATTAGCCTCGCTGAAATCGCGCACTCTCAGCGTGATATCCTCGAAGATCTTCAGGGTGAGTTCTTCAGGGATCTTGGCAATTTCCTTGACCGCCGCCGCCCGAGCCGGCTCCTCGCGCGCGATGCGGCTGGCCTCGCTCATCGCGCGCAGCATTGCCCGCAAATCATCGGGGCGCGATTGCAACACCGAGTCTGCCGCCGTGACCAATATCGTGTCGCGATAGCCGACATCGGCGCTGCTCATCATCACTTTCGCGCCTTCGGCCACCGCCTTCGTAGGCCAGGGCTCCCATGCAAAAAATCCGTCGATATCACCACGCGCCAGAAGGCCGGCAATTCGGGCGGACCGGAATTGACAATGGTGATCGCCGCCGGATCAAGGCCCAGCTGCTGGATCGTCAGCCCGGCGCAATATTGAGACACCGTGCCGGGGATCACGCCAAAGGTCTTGATATCCTTGGCCGAGCCCAGATCCGCACGCGCCGAAAGCTTGATATAATTCCGCCCTTCATAAATCACCGTCAAGGGCCGCAAAGGGGCGCGCGCCATGCGCAAAAGGTTTGTGGGCTCGGAGCCGGCGCTGACATCGACCTGCTGCGCCACGAGAGCATTCATGCTCTCTCCGCCATCCGTATAGAGTTCAAGCGATATGTCGAGACCCTCGGCCGAGAAAAGTCCCTCATGTGCGGCGACATAAAAGCAGCCGTGTAAACCGGATCGATCCCGACCCCGAGGCGCAATGGCGCGGCGGCGGCCCGGACTGCGCCCGCCCCTCCCGACCAGAGCGCCATTGCAGCAAGCCCGGTTCCTGCAGCCATAAAGCCCCGTCGGGAAATGGAAGAATGGTTCATGTCTTACCCTGCTGTTGGTTTCTGGTTTCTGCGGCCCTGGTTGATCCGTGGTTTCTTATGGGGCGCGTGACCGAAACGCCGTGTCCATTGACGGCATGAAAACACTGCATTGAGGCATAAGGCCCGATGAGCAATATCCATCAAAGCATGAAATCGGCACTTAAATAAATTCATTATTGTAATGCAGGGCATGAATTTACATGATGCACTTGGAAAGGGAAATCCACCTGATCAACATGGCACTGATGTCGCCTGCGCATCATGCCGCAACTTGAAGCCAAATCTTGCCTTGTCATCCTGGACGAAAAAAACGCCGGCGATTTGACCAATCGCCGGCAACAGGGAGTCCAGATATTCGATCAGCCTGCAGGCGGCGTTGTCAATATATGCCATTCATTTCTCAAGAGATCTATTTCCCCTGAATTGAATCCGACCTCGGAAAGCAGTTGCACGGTGTTGGCGCCAAAGGTCGGGGCAATTGGAATTCCTGCGGTTTTCCCGGCAAATCGACGGCGCGGGGTTGCATTCGCAATGTCTTTTCATTCGGCAGATCCAGCTTCGTCATTTTCGATCGAATCGCCGGAAGGGCATGGGCCTGCCGGATATCGTTGATCGCCGCATTCGGTATTTTCAGATCATTAAGTTCGGCGGAAAGATCCTTTAGACTTGCCAATCTGGTGATTTCCCCGACCGCCTGATAGACATATTGACGCACCTCGTAACGTCCCGATTGCATGCTTCCATGCCGTCATTTCCGCAAGCGGAGCGAAACGCGGGATCGAGGTCAGGCGCTGCCATTGGCCATTGCTGCCGATCGCGATGAAAATATAGCCGTCCGATGTCGGATAAAAATTTGTCGGAATGAATTTGCGATGGGCATTCCCCAACGGGTGATTTCCTCCGGGCCGCAATCAAGGTCGATCAACGGCAGCAGGGTAATCAGCCACGAAGCCGCCGCCTGCATCATGGAAACATCAATACGCCTCCCGCCCGCACGATCCGCGCCTTCGGCCAGGGCCAGCAAGACATTGGCATAAAGTTCATCCCCGGCTTTCAGATCGACCAGCGGCACCCGGCCATCATCGGCTGCCCGTCCTGCTGGCCGGTGACCTCCATGTAGCCGCATTGCGCCTGGATGATCGGATCATAGCCCGCGACCTCGGGGTAATCCGGCCCCATGGCCAAGATCAGATGGGGTTTCGCCTTGCGCAGCTGTTCATAGCGGCTGGGCACGGTGTTGCAGCAAAAGACATCCACATCAAGCTCGCGGATCAGCCGGTGCAGGGTTGCCTGCCCCTCGGCCGTCTTGAGGTCGATGGCAATGGATTCCTTGCCGATATTCTGCGCCAGGAAATAGGAATGCGGCTCCATCCCCTCGACAGGCCTGCCGATATAGCGGTTCGGGTCGCCGGGCTGGGCATTGCCGGTGACGGCTTCCAGCTTGATGACCCGCGAGCCGAGATGCACGAATCAAAGCGTCGCATAGGGCAGCGACAATGCCTGTTCCATCGACAGAACGGTCTTTGTCTTCACTTCAACCTCCGCAGGGATTACGGATAATGGCAGCTTTTCCGGGGGAACGGGAAACCTGCTGTCCGGCCCTTAAATGGCTGCCGGACAAGGCGATTCCCTGGCAGCCTGATGATTGCACTTTGCACCAGAGCGTCGGACTATGCTAGAAAAACGTTCGAAAGCAAACAATTTTTGGAGGAAGTACCCTGTCTGACACCGATACAACCGAAGCCGGATCGCGCAATGGCGGGGTCAACCTGGGCCCCTTCGACCACAATGTCGGCTTCCATCTGCGGCTGGCCACGGTGGCAATGGAAAATGCGCGCAAGAACCTGACCGGCACCGACATGCCTCTGGGTCATTTCCCGGTGCTGGCCATCATCCGCCTCAACCCCGAGGCCACACAGAGCGCGATCGCCAAGGCGGTCGGGCTGCAACGCTCTTCCCTGGTGCCGATCTTGAAAAAGCTGGAGCAGAACGGCTGGATCAAGCGGACCGGCGATATGGAAGACCGCCGTGCCAACCGCTTGACGCTGACCCCTGAGGGCGAAAGGGCCTGCGAGAGCCTCATGCCCGAGGTCGATAATGTCGAGGCAATGACCCGCGCCAAGCTGGGCAATCGCAAGTATGAACGGTTGGTCGAATTGCTGCGCGATCTGCATCAGCTGCTAGGCGAGTGACGACAAGGCCCGCGCCCGAAGGGACGCAGGCCTGTCAGTCTTTCTGCCGGATCAGGCGTCGGCGGTCATTGGTTCCCGAGCCTCGGCCCCTTCGCGCAGGGCCATGGTCGCCTTCCGGTCGATCTTCAACCCGCTGGCATCCAGCACGACCTCATAGGCGGTCTGCGCGGCTTCCGGCGTGATCTTGCCGTCACGCAGGTCACGCTCGATCAGGGCCGGGTCACGTTCGCGCGGGTGGCCATAGCCGGGCAGTTCCAGCCGGGCCACATCGCCCGAAGCCAGATTATCAAGACCCTTCGATTTCATCACCTTGGCGCCGGTCATGCCGGGGTTGACGCTGATCTGCCCGCAAGCCCCGTCATGGCCGCCGAAAAGACCGCGTGGCGGCACCTTGTGGCGGTCGGAATAGCGCGCGAAGCTGATCGGGCCGGTCAGGAAGCGCAGATCGCGGCGCAGCGCAAGGCTGCCGCGGAACTTGCCCGCCCCGCCGGTATTCGGGATGAACTCATAGCATTCGACGCGGATCGGAAAGCGGTTCTCGATGGCTTCGACCGGCGTGTTCATGAAGCGGGAAGGTGGCTGTCCTGGCCGTCCGCGCCATCGGCCCGCGGGCGCCCGCCATTGCCGCCGCCCTGAATGTCGGTGAAGATGAAGGTCTCGCCGGTCTGCGGATCCTTGCCGGCAAAGCCGCAGGTGGTGATCTGACCCTGGCTGCCCGCGCATACCCGTTCTGGCACCGCCTGCACCAAGGCCTAGAACATCGCCTCGCAAATCTTGGTCGAGGCATTGGTGCGCGAGGCCACGGCGCCGGGCGGCAGCGGATCGGCCACGGTGCCTTTCTTGGTGATGACCTTGATCGGGCGATAGCAGCCCGAATTTGGCGGCGCGTGCGGATCGACCACCGCGCTCATCGAATAATAGATCGGGGCATGGGTATTGACGATGGTCGAGTTTGTATTGCCCTCGGCCCGCGGATCGCATTCGGTCAGATCGACGATTGCCTCGTCCGGCTTGATCGTCAGCTTGACCTTGACGCGGATCGGACGGTCGTTCACGCCGTCGTCGTCGATGTAATCATCGGCCTCGCAGGTTCCCGCCGGAAGATCGGCCAGTCCCTTGCGCATCCGGCGTTCGGAATAGTCCAGCAACTCGTTCCAGGCCGCCTCGATGGTGTCTTTGCCATAGCGGGTGAACAGCCGGTCACGCCCGTATGCAGGGCAAAATTCCGGGCCGCGACCTCCGTCGAGAAATCGCCAGCGGCACAGGTATCCCGAACGCGGGGATCATGCCGGTCGATCATCTTGTTCATTGCGGACATCCCCATCCAAGCCGTCCGTCACGGGATCAGGCGCACATCCTTCGTGCCGCGCAGCACCATATACCGCATGCATTTTGTTTTATTTCAAACGTATTTTTGTTTCATATAGAATAAATTTTTGGTCCTTTGCCGCTCCTGTCCAGCAGTTGCATTCCATTCTTCTGTCTGAAGCCATGCGGTCCCCTGGCCGATGGAGACCGTGCATCTTCAACCTGGCAATGGCAGGAGGTAACGAATGGGCAGACGCCCCTCCGGCGGCTTCGATGTGCCATGGTGGCGGGTGTTGAAGCGCCGCTACGGAGGGGAGCGTCCATGGTGGCCATGGACGCTTGCGCCAGTGCGCATCACTGGGGCCGGGCAAGATGCCGAGGCGATTGCGGAAGCGGCATCGCGACCAACAATGCGGTTTACGGCTGTGAAGAGCGAGGCCCAGCAGGCATCCGCGATGGCTTGCCGGACCTGGGACCGTCTGGTTCGACAACGCACACAGACGATCAATGCCCTGTGTGGCCATCTTGCCGAGCAGGGTCTCGTGGCGCCCACCGGCGCTGCGCATGTCGGTGCCTTGAGGCGTTCATCGAGGGTGATAAGCGCCTGTTGCCTGCGGCCCTCCGCGACCTGGCACGTCTTCTGCTGGACCAGATCGCCGGTCTGGCCGAGAAGATCGCGGGTCTTGATGCCGAGTGTCGCAAGCGCGCGACCTCTGACGATACAATGCGGCGGCTGACGACAATCCTGGGCGCTGTGACCGCAGCGGCGATCGCCACCTTTGCGCCGCCGATTGAGACCTTCTCCAAAGGCCGGGACTTTGCTGCCTGGGTCTGCCTCACGCCGCGACAACATTCCAGCAGCGGCAAGGACCAGGTGGGCCGCACCATCGAAGATGGGCTAGGGCGACATTTGCCGCTCGTCAAAGCGTAGGCGAGAACGGGCCCGTCCCTCGCGGACGGCATTTGCGTCCAGAGCTTCAGATCGCGGTAGAAACCCCAGATCTGGTTTCGGACCTTGTCCAGCTTGTGCGTCTGTTCGGGTGTTTTCGGCATCAGCGTTTGCAGCAGACGCTCTGCATGAACCCACCACAGGGCATGATTGGAATGCGGAACTGCCCGGCATGGCATCATCGGACACGACCATGGACCCCAGGGTGATCGCCATCGACATCGACCAAGCCCGGCTGGAACTTGCCAGTGGGTTCGGTGCGGATGTCCTGCTGAATGCGGCCGATCCCGATCTGGTCCGAGTTCAAGCTTGAGGATGCGCGGGCGGTCTATGACCTGTTTCTCAGCAAGAAAATGGGCAAGGGCGTCTTCGTCTTCTGACCGCGCATATATTCCATTGAAAGAACAGTTCCATGCCTAAAGACCTGCAAGACAGCATCTCGGTGGAAACACGGGATTTCCTGGCCAGAACGCATTTCGGCCATGTGATAGACCGCAAGATCCGCCACGCGCCGGATGCGGCCTATCACCCAGCCTGAACCCCTCGACCGGAGAGGTTCTGGCAAACCTTCGCGCCGGGACCGCGGCCGACATCGACGAGGCCGTGGCGGCAGCACGCCGCGCCTTCGAGAGGCCATGGAGCGCATGGTCCCCCCTATGATCGCCAGCGGCTGCTGTTTCGGGCAGCCGATGTTATCGACAAGCATTACCAAGAACTCGCCGAGATCGAGTCCCTGGACATGATCTCTTGGGTGAAGATCGTCTTCAGCATCACTGCCACGGCGGTGCGGCTCTTGACCGGAGCATGCGCCAAGGCGTTCCTGATCCAGTGAATGCGGCACCTTTGGTGGGTCGGGTTGAAGACCCGGCGCGCGGCGGCCCGCAACCCCTTGTGGTCGTCGGCTATCACCAGCTTCACGCCACGCAGGCCATGATCGGCAAGGCTGCGCAGGAACTCGGTCCAGAATGTCTCGGCCTCGGAGGCGCCGGTGCCGACCCCCAGCACTTCACGCTTGTCATCCTTGTTTACGGCGAGGTAAATTATCATGGCGGGGTTTACAATCCGCCTACCTTCCCGCACCTTTAGACAGGTCACGTCTAGCCACAGGTTGGGCCATGCCCTCTAAAGGCGGGCATAAGAAGGCGCTCACCTGCTCATCGATCTCGGCGCATAGGCGGCTGACCTGGCTCTTGGACATGCCGCCCACGCCCCCGACCTTGACCAGGTCGTGCACTGACGAGGTCGAGACGCCGTAAACATACGCTTCTTGGTTCAACGCCACCAAGGCCTTCTCGGCTGTGCGGCGCGGCTCCAAGAAACTGGGGAAGTAGCTTCCCTTCCGGAGTTTCGGGATCTCCCGCGTGATCCGCCCGGCAGGGGTATCCCAATAGTGATCGCGATATCCGTTTCGCTGAACCTCCCGCATCGGCGTTCGCGCACCCGTGGCAGCCCCTGTCCGCGTCTCAACCTCATTCTTCGCTACGATCAATCCACTGAATCGATCGCCTCACGCTCGAATCCCATGATCCGCTCGGCCGCAAACGCCAGCATCTCGCGCACGAGGTTGCCATCAGCCTGCTTCTCAACAGCTCGATCAGCGCCATTCTATCCTCGGTCCTCGTTGTCTCCGTCCAGGTTCGAGGTCTCGAAACCTAAGCCTACTCCGAAGATCGGCGATGACCGCCAGCGTCAAAACAGGCGCGCGGCTCGCGCTGCGCCAAGGGCTCCGCGCGGCCTTCTACACCATGTGCGGGGACACTGCCCTCCTTCTCGTGGCAACTGCGGCTGAATTGGCCTTAAAACGGAAGCTGTCGTTTCCTGTCTCAAGGATATGGCACTGGTGGGTGAGCCGGTCGAGGAGTGCAGTGGCC
>NZ_JBDPNJ010000024.1:0-38888 GCF_039770665.1 Paracoccus sp. SSK6
GGCATTCGAATGAAAATTCGTTGCCCAGCGTGTCGGCCTGGCGGTGCAGATCTTGGCAGAACTGTTCAAACTCCTGCCGGTCAGTGAAAAACTCGTATCCGCCATCTTGACACAGCGCCAGATCAATCCCCGACTGCGATGACAGCCGCTCGGCGAAACCGGCCCAAGCCTGCGCCGCTTGACATGACCAACGGGCATAAGGGGCGCAGCCCGCTCCCTTCCCCTGCAGCCAGACCAGGCCGAAATTGCCTTGCGAAGCGCGCATGTCTCGGTCACGGCCATCCAGCACCAGCACGTCCTGCCCGCGCGCGGCCAGACCCAAGGCCACGCACAGCCCCACGATGCCGCCGCCGATGATTGCTGTGCCTGCGTCTGCCGACATGATCCGATCTCCTCGCATCGTTAGATGCCAGATGCAGATACCATGTGTAAAATCTGAAATATTATGCTATTCATGCGTAAATGCTATGGAACATGTATGAAGCTGACGCATCGCCAGATCGAAGCCTTCCGCGCCATCGTTGAAAGTGGCTCGGTTACGGCGGCCGCCGACCTGCTGTTCCTAACCCAGCCTTCGGTCAGCCGCCTTCTCGCCGATCTCGAGGCGGAACTGGGTTTCGCGCTGTTCGCCCGGACCGGCCGCAGCCTGGTGCCCACCCCCGAAGCCAACGCGCTCTATGAGGAAGTGCGGCGGTCCTTTGTCGGGCTTGGCGAAATCTCGCGTGTGGCCGACGACATTCGCCAATACCGCAGCGGCAGCTTGAAGATTGCGGCCATGCCGGCATTGGGTTTGCAGTTCCTGCCTGCGGCCATCGCAGGTTTCGTCAGCGACAAACCAGGTATCACGGTGTCATTGCGGGTGCGCAGTTCGCATGCCGTGATCCAGCATCTGAGTTCGCAGCAGTTCGACATGGGGTTCAGCGCGCTGGAGATCGATCTGCCGCAGGTCCGGCGCGAGCCTTTGGGAACCATGCCAATGCTGGCGGTGCTGCCGCCCGGCCACGTCTTGTGCGACAAGCCGGTCCTTGAACCCGAGGATTTCCATCGGCAGCCGTTCATCGCCTTGGGAAGCGAGATCAGCACGCGATCGGACACCGATCAGTTCTTTTCCGCGCGCAAGGTCCAACCCCGCGTCGTGGCCGAAGCGCAACTCTCCTTTGCAATCTGCGCGATGGTGGCTGCCGGGACGGGCGTCTCGATCATCGAACCGATCACCGCGCTGCATTGCGCCGAACTTGGAATGATTCGCATCCGTCCGATCCTGCCGGAGCAGCCTTTCACTTACGACATCCTGACACCAGCCCTCGGGCCATCGTCACGGCTGGTCCACGATCTTGCCGACCGCGTCCGAGAACGGTTCGAGGAGTTGAAAAACAGCGGCGTGGCGCTGAACAATGTGACGACTGGATAATCCACGTGTCCGTACGCAAGGCGCGGCATCACCGTTTTCATGTCTATCCCATTCGCTCCGAGACGAATGATCCCGGTGAGGGTGGAAACACAATCGTCCTCTGCCCGTTCAGGAACACGCGATGGGTGGCGTGGGCGTGGACGGCGCGTGCCAGCACCATCGCCTCCACATCGCGGCCCAGGGACACGAAGTCACCCATACTTTGCGCATGAGTCACCCGCACCACGTCCTGTTCGATGATCGGACCTTCATCCAGATCCTCGGTGACGTAATGCGCCGTGGCTCCAATCAGCTTCACGCCTTTTTCATGCGCCTGCTGATAGGGCACGGCGCCCTTGAAGCTGGGCAGGAAGGAATGGTGAATGTTGATGATCCGCCCCGACATCTCGTGGCACATCTCGGCAGAAAGCACCTGCATGTAGCGCGCCAGCACGACAAGTTCGATACCGCAGTCACGCAGCACCTGCATCTGTCGCCGTTCCGCAGCCGCCTTGTCGTCCTTGACCGGGATATGATGAAACGCCAAGCCCTGTTCACGCACGGTATCGCCATAAAGGTCGTGGTTCGAGATCACGCAGGCGATCTCGACAGGCAGGGCACCGATGCGGCTTCGATACAGAAGATCGTTTAGGCAATGGCCAAAGCGCGACACCATCACAGCGATGCGTGACTTGCGGGCGGCATCATGGACCTGCGCCTGCAAACACAGCGGCGCGGCTGCGGCATCAAAGGCTGCGGACAGGTTGTGGCGCCCGACCGCGGCTTCATCCCGCAGCAGCATGCGCAGGAAAAACCGGTTGCTTTCGGTATCGACAAACTGCGCGCTGTCGAGAATGTTGCACGACTGTGCTGCGGCCGCCGTGGCCAGCCCGGCGACAAGGCCTCGACCGGACGGTCCTTCGGCAGTCAGAACATATTGTGTCATGCAACACTCCCAGATAGATGACCTTGCCGCTGCTGACGTGAAATACATCAGAATGCCGGCGGCGCAGACTTGGTCGAACTGCGCAGGGGAATGTCCACCCATGCCCTTTCGCTGCGACGTTGACAGAAACGCATCTAGGTTCGCTGGATTCTCACGACAGTGGGTTGGCATATTTGCGTCATGCCCGTGCAGCTCTCACAGTACCGCATGAATCGGTTCAGCACCGCTCGCAGGATCAGTCGCCTCACCACGGCCAGATTATTGCAACGCATCACAACTGGTCCGGGTGTTCCGCGGCATAATGGCGGTGCGAGGAAACAGCGGCTAGTATGCTTTCGGATTGCAGTTGTTCAAACGTGCCTTGGAGCGGCGCGCTCGACAGTCGGCTTGCCTGCCGCAGATGAGCGGATATGTTTTGATATGGGCGCTTTGCTGATGGTGCGCCGGACGCCGCCATGATACCCGGAAAGAACGGCAGAAGCGTTTGCTCACTGCCGAACGGACAAGGGTGACGGCACCTCTCCAAGGGACTTTCGGGAGAAGGGCCGCATGACGGATCGGCAAGATGCAAATCCTATATGCCTCCGCTCTTCAGGGGTGACCATGCCAGCGTTGGTCACCGATTTTGCGCTCATAGCAGGCGCAGTTTTTGCTGCGGCGGTCCTACGCGGCATAACCGGCTTCGGCTTTGCGCTGGCCGCGGTTCCGCTGATCAGTCTTGTCACGCCGCCGGTTCAGGGCGTGGCAATTGCCATCCTATTGCAGTGCATGATCGGGATTGGCGATGTTGTCGCGGTTCGCCACCTGATCGACCGCTCGACGCTGGCATTCATGTCGGCGGGGGCGGTGATCGGAACGCCCGCAGGTCTGATGACGTTGCGGCTGCTGTCCGCCGATGCCATGCGCATCGTTATCGCCCTTGTTGTTCTTGTGGGACTGGCGGGCCTGATCGCGAAGGTTCGCCTGCCATCAGGTCCGAAACAGGCTGCCGGGGCCGGCATCCTGGCAGGCTTGTTTTCGGGACTAGCCGCAATGCCCGGCCCGCCTGCCGTGGCGTATGTGCTGGGCACAGCCACACCCGCCATCCAGGCCCGAGCGACGCTTATGGCCTTCTTCTTTGTAACGTCGCTCATCACTTTGCCCGGCCTGCTTGCGCAGGGGATCGTGGGATTGCCCACCATTCTGGCGGCGGCAGCCTCGCTGCCGCCTCTTGTCATCGGCACACACCTTGGCGGTTGGGTGTTTCGCAGGCTGAATGACGCCGGATACCAAAAAGCCGCCATCGCCACCCTGGCAGCAACGGCATTGGTGGCTGCAAGCCGGGGCGCCTGGGGTCTTCTGAACGGCTAGGCTTCGGCCTGCATTGCGGTGATGGCGACGGCATTGACGATGTCGTCGGTTGTGCATCCGCGCGAGAGGTCGTTGGCGGGCTTGGCGAGGCCCTGCAGGATAGGTCCGATGGCGGTCAGGCCGCCGAGACGCTGGGCGATTTTGTAGCCGATATTGCCCGCGGCGAGGTCGGGGAAGACGAAGATGTTGGGTCGTGCGGTCAAGGAACTGTTCGGTGCCTTCCTGGCACGGATGGCATCATCCAGGGCCGCGTCGAACTGGATTTCTCCATCGATCTCGAGATCGGGTTCGGCGGCGCGGACCAGGGACAGCGCCTCGCGGATCTTCATCAAACTCGGATGATCGGCCGAACCCGCTGTTGAGAAGGACAGCATTGCTACTCGCGGAGTTTCGCCCAGAAGCCTGCGGCAACTGTCGGCCGAGGCGCGGGCGATGGCGGCAAGGCCCTCGGCGTCAGGATCGACCACCAGGCCGCAATCGGCGAAGATCATGCCGCCCTTGATCGGCGCGCCGCCGTCGCAGGCGAGCATCAGGAAGAACGAGGACACGATCGGCGCCTCAGGCGCGCGGCCGATGATCTGCAGGGCGGCGCGCACCGTATCGGCGGTGGTCGCAACCGCGCCCGCCACCGTGCCATCCGCCTGTCCCAGCCGGACCCGCATCGCGGCCTGGCGGATGGGATCACGCATCTCGATCACCGCTTGTTCGGCGGTCATTCCCTTTGCCATCCGCATCCGGTGCCAGTGACCGGCCAGGTGGTCGAGATCCGGTGCCTCGGACGGGATGATCATGGCCACGCCGTCGATCTGCGGCCCGTTCATCAGGCTGACGCGGGCCAGGCCTTCGCCGGTCAGGCGCCTTGCGGCCTCTGCCACGCGGGGATCGCGGCCTTCGGGCAGGATGATGTGGCGCGGGTTGGCGCGT
The DNA here is from genome assembly GCF_039770665.1 of Paracoccus sp. SSK6. Lineage (NCBI taxonomy): Bacteria > Pseudomonadati > Pseudomonadota > Alphaproteobacteria > Rhodobacterales > Paracoccaceae > Paracoccus > Paracoccus sp. SSK6. The sequence continues at coordinate 4,611 of NZ_JBDPNJ010000024.1, forward strand.
GCTGCGGCGAGGATGCGGTCCAGCGGTTTCATGGCGGAATGCCTTTCAGCTGAGGAAGTGGAGACCGGCGACGACAAAGACGCCCAGGAAGATGGTTTCGGCGACGATCAGGCCGATGGCCACGCCGCCTACATCCAGCATCCGCTTGAGCGAGGTCTTGATGCCCACGGCGGCGATGGCGATCAGCAGCGCCCAGCGGCTGAGAACGCCCGCCCAGTCCGCCAGGACCGCCGGGATCACGCCGACCGAGTTCAGCGCCGCCAGCACCAGAAAGCCCAGAACAAAGCCCGGCAGCAGCGGCGGGCGCTTGCCGCCCTCCTGGTCCGCCAGCCCGCGCGCGCGGATCACCAGCGAGAAGCACAGCACCACGGGGGCCAGCATCGACACGCGGATCAGCTTGACCAGCGTCGCCGTTTCGCCCGTCTCGGGGCCGATGGAAAAGCCCGCGCCGACCACCTGCGCCACGTCATGGATGGTGCCGCCCAGAAACACCCCGCTGTCGCGCGGCGTGAAGCCGAACAGGCCCGACAGCATCGGGTAAAGCACCATCGCCACCGTGGACAGCACCGTCACCGACAGCACCGTGAAGGCCAGATCGCGTTCGGAGCGTTCATGGCGCGGCAGCACCGCGGCGATCGCCATGGCGGCCGAGGCCCCGCAGATCGCCACCGAGCCGCCGGTCAGCAGCGCAAAGCGCCAGTCGCGATTCACAAAGCGGGCGGCCACCAGCCCGAACAGGATGGTCAGCACCACGCCCGCGACCACCAGGGCAATCGCCGGACCGCCCAGGCCTGCCAGCATGTCCACGCTGATGCGCGCGCCCAGAAGCGCCACCCCCAGCCGCAGCACCGTGCGCGCGGTCAGCGCAACGCCCGGCGCGGTCCGGGTGCCGTCCTCGGCCAGGAAGTTCAGCGCCAAGCCCAGCAGCAGCGCCAAGAGCATCGCCGGCGCGCCGTAATGCTCGGACAGGAACTGCGCCGTCGCCGCCACCAGGACCGATACCGCAAAGCCGGGAAAGGCGTCCGAGATCGTCTGGCGGGCAGGAAGCAGGTCGATGCTGGTCATGGCGTTTTCCTTGAGTGCAGGGGACCACCCGGCGCGGAGGGTCCGCGCCGGGTGGTCAGGTTTGCAAAGCGGTTGGGATCAGGCCGCGCCGCGCTGCGGGCGCATGTCGGCCTTGTCGATCCCGGCCACGGGAACAGGCTTCTTCATCGCGTCGCGGCGGAAGGGCTCGCCCAGTTCCTGGTTCAGCAGCCCGAACATCACTTCATATCCGAAACGGCGGCAGCTAAGCTCTGCTCAAGATCGGGTTTCCTTTCCTTTTCCGGCGCTTGTTCGGTAAAGGGACGGTCGGGGCGGATCAGCAGGGCCGTTCCCGCGCCCACCAAAAGCAGTGCCAGCGAGATCGAGAACGGCAGATCCCATCGCCCGGTCAGATCGATGATTAGCCCGAAGACGACGGGTGAAATCATGCCGGCCAGGCCGAAGCCAAAGTTCATGAAGCCGCTGGCCGTACCCGAATACTGCGGTGCTATGTCCATGGGCGTTGCCCAAATGGGTGCCACGATCAACTCAGCGAAGAAGAACGCTGCGCTGAGGCTGATGGCCACTGTCACCAGATCCGTCGAAAACATCACTGGCAGCATGCAGACAAAGGCGCCCAGGAAGCCCAAGATGATGACGCTGGTCCGGGCGAGCGTAGTATTGCCCGTCCGACGCAGAATGCCGTCGCTAAACCAGCCGCCTGCCAGATCGCCTACCACCCCGGCCAAAAAAACACCTGCCGCGAAAATGGCGGATTTCTTCAGCTCAAGCTGATGTTGATGCAGGAAATAGGACGGGATCCAGTTCAAAAACATCCATAGTGTCCAGCCATAGCAAAAGTCGGTGATCGTCACGGGCAGCATCCGCCGGAGCAAGGGACCCCAAGGCAGGGTCTTGCGTTCGCCGACGATCTTGGGGTCGGGCAGGTTTTCCAGCTCTTGCGGAGTGATGCCCTTGTGGTTACGTGGATCGTCGCGGAAATAGAGCCACCACACTGCTACCCAGACAAAGCTGATCAGTCCTGAGATGATAAATGCGTGGCGCCATGACAGGGCAAGGATCAGGAAGGCAATCAGGGGCGGGGTCATCGCATTGCCGAAGCGGGCGAAGGCATGGGTGATGCCCTGTGCAAAACCCCGCTTTTCCGCCGGCATCCAATTCGACAGCGCACGGGTCGCGGTCGGAAAAGCCGAGCCCTCTCCCATCCCCAGCAGCACGCGCGCGACGATCAGAGAGATCGCACCCTGTGCAAAGCCGATCATCACGGTGGCCGTCGACCAGACAATGCCACAGATGATCAGCGTCTTGTGCGGACCCAGCCGGTCGCCCAACCGGCCCCCTAAGATCTGGAACAGAGCATAGGGATAGGCAAAAGCAGAAAACGCCAGCCCAAGCTCGAAATTTGACAGGCCTAGTTCGGCCTGCATGGCGGGGGCGGCGGTGCTGATGTTCACACGGTCGATATAGGTAACCAGATACATCAAGCAGATGACGAACAGAATACGGTCCGTCGTCCTGAAGCGCGTAAGCCTTAGCATGTCTCCTCCCTGGAAAATGCTGACGTTTCGTTTTTCCATCGGCCTGCAGCGTGACATGGGCGCGTCCTCCTCCGACGATACCCTGCTGCAGCAAACCGTTTCTGCGGGTCGATGTTTGCTCCTTCCCTCCGGGAGCCCTGCGCTACTGGGTCAGTTGCGCAAGTTTCAGGCGTTGAATCTTGCCTGAGGGACCTTTTGGCAGTTCGGCCATAAGGTGGATGACACCCGGAGCTTTGAACTTGCCAAGTCTCTGTTCGCAGATCGTAATCAGGTCTGGCGCCTGCAACAACGAGCCCGGCCGCAAGGTGACGGCCGCCTCCACCTGTTCACCATAGCGGTCGCATTTGCGGGCAAAGGCGGCCGCTTCGACTACGTCGGGATGGGTATAAAGCGCTTCATCGATCTCGCGCGGAGCGATGTTCTCGCCGCCCTTGATGATTAGTTCCTTGAGCCGGCCGGTGACAAATACGTAACCGTCCTCGTCCATCCGGCCCAAGTCACCGGTGCGCAACCAGCCATCCGTGGTCAGGGCGGCGGCGGTCGCGACGGGGTCGTTCAGATAGCCGCGCATGACATTGGCACCACGAACGGCGATCTCACCCTCGGCGCCTGGTGGCAGGGGGTGCATGTCCGACGACATGATTGCGACCTCGTTGCCTACAGCCCGCCCTGGAGAGCCGATCTTTCGCACGCTTGGCGGCAGCGGGTTCGACAGGATCTGGGCCGCTGTTTCGGTCAGGCCCATGGTCTCCACAATGGGAACGCCGAAGCGATGCTCAAAGCCCGCTTGCACCTCGGGTGCCAGCGCAGCCGAGGCCGAACGGCCGAAGCGGATGCGGGCCCGGCATTCGGTCGAGGGATCGCATTCGCCGTGCAGCAGGTGTGAGATGATAGTCGGCACGACCGAGAACCAAGTCGCCTCGTACTGATCGCAGAACGCCCAGAAGCGGCTAGCGGAAAAACGCTCGCACACCGCGACCGAGCCTCCCGACAGGAGCGGACCTAGAAGCGTCACACACAGCCCGTTGATGTGATAAAGTGGCAGCACGCAAAGTGCGCGATCACTAGGACGCAGGTCATGCGCCAAGGCAGGAGTCCAGCCACCAGCCAGCAGGCTGGCATGGTTGTGGACCACGCCCTTGGGCCGTCCGGTGGTGCCCGAGGTATACATCAGCAGCGCATCGTCACAGGGACCATGCGGATGCAGCGGGCCCGGCTGGCAGCCTGCCGGCCAATCAAAGCCGTCACCAGCCTCGATCACCATGAACTTGGCAGGATGGACAGCAAGGGCAGCCTGTAACAGCGCGTGCTGCGCAGGTTCCAGTAACAGTGCGCGGGCTGCGGAATGCGACAGTGCATAACCGATGGCATCGGCACCGGCGACAAGGTTGATCATGGTGGCACGAAAGCCGCCATAAAGCACCCCGAACAGCCCCAGCACCGAATTGCGACCATTTGGCAGCATCAGCGCGACACCTTCACCGGGGACCAGTCCCAACCCGGACAGATGGGTGGCAATGCGCGCAGCCTCATCGCGCAGTTCGCGCCAGGTCAGCGTCAGGCCGGACTCCGGGAACAGGTGGCTGATAGTTCCGCCCTGATGATCGGCGCGATAATCCAGCCACTCGCGGATGGTGCCTTGCGGCGGATTGTGCGGATCCAGCTTCATTTCCCGGCCTCATGCCAGTAGTTGCCGAAAATCTCGTCCAGCGTGGGTTCGCGGGGGGGAATGGGCCGAACGACACGGGTGCGCTGCAGGAAGTGTTGCCAGTTCAGGTTGGCGTCTATGGAATTGCCGCCCCAGCTACCGCATCCCATCGACAACGAGAAAGGCAGGCCGTTGTCGAATGCCCCGCCGGTGGCAAAGCAATGGGCCTGATTGACGATGACACGGCAGACCGGCAGGCTGCGGCCAAGCGCCACCGGACGATCCGTGTCTTGGGAGTGAAGCCCCACCGAATGGCCCGCACCCTGATGCAGCAGAATGCGGCGCGCTAGTTCGGTGGCATGGTGGAAATCGCGGGCGCGATAAAGTGCAACGATGCGGCTTAGCTTTTCCCCCGACAGCGGATGTTCGGGGCCGATGCCCTCGGTCTCAACAGCGATCAGGCGGGTGCCTGCGGGTACCTTGCCCGCCAGCCCCATCTTGTCGATCATCACCTCGGCGTCCTTGGCGATGATCTCCCGATTCATATGGCCGTCCTGCCAGAGATGCGAAATGATCCCCGGCGCTTCGGACGAGGGCAGCACCGCGCCGCCTTCGGCTGCCAGCGCCGCCAGGAAGGTGTCATAGACCGCATCGACCACAATCAGCGCGTTTTCCGAGGAACACGAGGTCGCATTGTCAAACGTCTTTGATGCGGCGATCTTGCCCGCCGCCGTTATCAGATCCGCCGTCTCATCCACAATGACTGCGACATTGCCGGCGCCGACGCCGATGGCTGGGCTGCCGCTCTGATAGGCGCGGCGCACATTGTCTTGGCTACCGGTGACAACGACAAGATCAGCAGTCTCCAGCAGGCGTTGCGTCTTGGTCTTGCTGCCGAAGCCAGGCAGCATCTGCACCAGATCGCGATCTTCGCCGATGCGATCGAATTCGGCATGGATGAAGCCCAGCAGCATCTCGCAGCAGGCCACACCTTTGGGCGAAGGCGACAGCACGATAGCATTGCCGCATTTCAGCGCGTTGATAATGTTGTTCGCTGGAGTCGCCGCCGGGTTGGTCGAAGGTACCACAGCCCCGATCACGCCGATGGGCCGCGCGATCTCGGTGATGCCGGTCGCGGGGTCGTCAGACAGAATGCCGTGGGTTTGAGCGGCGCTGATGTCGCGCAACAGGCCCAAGGTCTTTCGATGGTTCTTGACGATCTTGTCGGCCACGTTCCCCAGTCCGGTGCTGCGAACCGCCAGTTCGGCCAACTGCCGGTTCCGCTCGGGCTGCATGATGGCCCAGCCGGCCGCCAGGGCCGCTCGGTCATAGCGAGCTTGGCTGCCCCGCGCCTCGTATCCGGCCTGTGCGCTGCGCGCCCGCGCCACTGCCGCGTCGACCGAGAGAATATCATTCGGGATGTTCATAGCTATTACTTCTCCGGTTCTCGGCAGCAGCACTGCCGAGAGAGTAAGTGGATCGCAGCTTGACCAAAAAAGGTGCCGCAATATCTGCAATGGTGGTCTGGCGCGGCTTTCTCCCGCCGCGATACTTTGAGAGTAGGGGATGAAAACAGTCTTGCAAATGTTTTCATTTTCTTAGACGATCTATAGATATCTCGAGGTAAAATCAGATGATTAAGCCCGATATTGTTTTCGTTGCAAACCTTGCAGGCGTTTCACCGGCTACGGTGTCCCGGGTGATGAATCATCCCGAATTGGTGCATCCTGAGACCCGCAGGAAGGTTGAACTGGCGGTTGAGAAGTCGGGTTATATCCGCAACCGCGCTGCCCAGGCTATGCATGGCAGGCGCAGCGCCACCATCGGGTTGGTGGTTCCGACAGTTGCAAATACCATTTTCGCCGAGGTCGTGCAGTCCTTCAACGATACGGTCAGCAAAGAAGGTTTTACGTTGCTTCTGGCGTCCCATGGCTACGATCTGGACAGGGAATATCGACTTATTCGCAAGCTGCTGGAACATCGCGTCGATGCATTGGCGGTGGTGGGGCTGGACCACAGCCCAGGCACTTTCCGCCTGATCTCTGGGCAGCGTGTGCCATTGCTGGCGATTTGGAATTATCTCCCGGATTCGCCGCTGCCTTGTGTGGGTGTCGACAATTGCGAGGCAGGGCGACTGGCGGCAGAGCATCTTGTCGCCTTGGGACATCGTCGAATCGGGATGGTGTTTCCCGCCACGTCGAACAATGACCGGGCACGCGACCGCAAGAAGGCGGCGACGGCAGCCTTCATTGCGGCAGGGATCGAATTGCCACAACGTTGGCAGATCACATCTCCCTACAGCATTGCCCAAGCCAAGGCCGCCTGTCTGGAACTGCTGGAGGGAAAGGATCGGCCGAGCGCATTACTCTGCGCCAATGATGTGATCGCGCAAGGTGCGATCTATGCAGCGGCTCGTCTGGGGATTGCGGTTCCCGGCAGCCTGTCCGTAATCGGAATCGGAGACTTCGCCGGCTCCGCGCAAATGGAGCCGGCCCTGACCACGGTGCGCATTCCTGCGCAGCGGATCGGCACCGCAGCGGGCGAAGAAATCGTTGCAGCGGTGAGCCGGTGTGATCCCGATCGCATGATCCGCCGTCGCGTGGAACTGGAACTGATTATGCGTACAAGCACCGGCTTGGCTCCTGAATTGATTGCGGCCGGGTAGCTCTCGCAAAGCAAGCATGGCTGAGCAGAAGGGCCATTCATGCTGCATGGCGAAGATCGCGAATTTGCTTTAGGCTTATCCAGCTTGTTGCGACTGAGCGTGAAGCGTTGGCCGGCGTAACTTCTGCAAGAGCTTTCCGGCTTGAGAATTACGTTCGGTCTTGCTGACTTGGATCCATCCGATCGTTGCGCCCATCAGGTCATCGACTTTTTGCACCCCGATCATCGACGCTATTTTATGGGGTTTGTGCCATCAGCAGAGACAAATCGCCCGGATCCCGATAATCCTCGTTTTGAGTCAGCATCGCCACAGGCCGCCTTCCATCAGGTGGGAATGTCCTTCGACCAGGCCGGGAACGATCACCGCCTCGCCAAACCTGTCGTCTGTCTTCCCCCCGCCCCATGGATCGGCACAGGACCGGTCGCCAACCGCCAGGATCTTGCCGTCGCGAACCGCGACATGTGTGGCGGTTGGACAATTCGGGTCCATGGTCAGGATCGCCTTGGCGGCAAAGACAGTTGTATTTGGCACATCTGCTCCGTCAGTTTGGAAGGATTTCAATGGCGACTGCGCCAACGACATGCCGATGAGATCGGCCATCGCTATCGCTGGACAAGTTCGCGGTCTTTCCCCTGCCCGTCGGATCTGTGCTCGATGTTTCCTGAGCCGGCCTGCATTGCGGTGATGGCGACGGCATTGACGATGTCGTCGGTTGTGCATCCGCGCGAGAGGTCGTTGGCGGGCTTGGCGAGGCCCTGCAGGATAGGTCCGATGGCGGTCAGGCCGCCGAGACGCTGGGCGATTTTGTAGCCGATATTGCCCGCGGCGAGGTCGGGGAAGACGAAGATGTTGGGTCGTGCGGTCAAGGAACTGTTCGGTGCCTTCCTGGCACGGATGGCATCATCCAGGGCCGCGTCGAACTGGATTTCTCCATCGATCTCGAGATCGGGTTCGGCGGCGCGGACCAGGGACAGCGCCTCGCGGATCTTCATCAAACTCGGATGATCGGCCGAACCCGCTGTTGAGAAGGACAGCATTGCTACTCGCGGAGTTTCGCCCAGAAGCCTGCGGCAACTGTCGGCCGAGGCGCGGGCGATGGCGGCAAGGCCCTCGGCGTCAGGATCGACCACCAGGCCGCAATCGGCGAAGATCATGCCGCCCTTGATCGGCGCGCCGCCGTCGCAGGCGAGCATCAGGAAGAACGAGGACACGATCGGCGCCTCAGGCGCGCGGCCGATGATCTGCAGGGCGGCGCGCACCGTATCGGCGGTGGTCGCAACCGCGCCCGCCACCGTGCCATCCGCCTGTCCCAGCCGGACCCGCATCGCGGCCTGGCGGATGGGATCACGCATCTCGATCACCGCTTGTTCGGCGGTCATTCCCTTTGCCATCCGCATCCGGTGCCAGTGACCGGCCAGGTGGTCGAGATCCGGTGCCTCGGACGGGATGATCATGGCCACGCCGTCGATCTGCGGCCCGTTCATCAGGCTGACGCGGGCCAGGCCTTCGCCGGTCAGGCGCCTTGCGGCCTCTGCCACGCGGGGATCGCGGCCTTCGGGCAGGATGATGTGGCGCGGGTTGGCGCGTGCTGCGGCGAGGATGCGGTCCAGCGGTTTCATGGCGGAATGCCTTTCAGCTGAGGAAGTGGAGACCGGCGACGACAAAGACGCCCAGGAAGATGGTTTCGGCGACGATCAGGCCGATGGCCACGCCGCCTACATCCAGCATCCGCTTGAGCGAGGTCTTGATGCCCACGGCGGCGATGGCGATCAGCAGCGCCCAGCGGCTGAGAACGCCCGCCCAGTCCGCCAGGACCGCCGGGATCACGCCGACCGAGTTCAGCGCCGCCAGCACCAGAAAGCCCAGAACAAAGCCCGGCAGCAGCGGCGGGCGCTTGCCGCCCTCCTGGTCCGCCAGCCCGCGCGCGCGGATCACCAGCGAGAAGCACAGCACCACGGGGGCCAGCATCGACACGCGGATCAGCTTGACCAGCGTCGCCGTTTCGCCCGTCTCGGGGCCGATGGAAAAGCCCGCGCCGACCACCTGCGCCACGTCATGGATGGTGCCGCCCAGAAACACCCCGCTGTCGCGCGGCGTGAAGCCGAACAGGCCCGACAGCATCGGGTAAAGCACCATCGCCACCGTGGACAGCACCGTCACCGACAGCACCGTGAAGGCCAGATCGCGTTCGGAGCGTTCATGGCGCGGCAGCACCGCGGCGATCGCCATGGCGGCCGAGGCCCCGCAGATCGCCACCGAGCCGCCGGTCAGCAGCGCAAAGCGCCAGTCGCGATTCACAAAGCGGGCGGCCACCAGCCCGAACAGGATGGTCAGCACCACGCCCGCGACCACCAGGGCAATCGCCGGACCGCCCAGGCCTGCCAGCATGTCCACGCTGATGCGCGCGCCCAGAAGCGCCACCCCCAGCCGCAGCACCGTGCGCGCGGTCAGCGCAACGCCCGGCGCGGTCCGGGTGCCGTCCTCGGCCAGGAAGTTCAGCGCCAAGCCCAGCAGCAGCGCCAAGAGCATCGCCGGCGCGCCGTAATGCTCGGACAGGAACTGCGCCGTCGCCGCCACCAGGACCGATACCGCAAAGCCGGGAAAGGCGTCCGAGATCGTCTGGCGGGCAGGAAGCAGGTCGATGCTGGTCATGGCGTTTTCCTTGAGTGCAGGGGACCACCCGGCGCGGAGGGTCCGCGCCGGGTGGTCAGGTTTGCAAAGCGGTTGGGATCAGGCCGCGCCGCGCTGCGGGCGCATGTCGGCCTTGTCGATCCCGGCCACGGGAACAGGCTTCTTCATCGCGTCGCGGCGGAAGGGCTCGCCCAGTTCCTGGTTCAGCAGGACCTCGATGAAGGTGGTTTCCTTGTTCTTCATCTGGCGCTCGACCGCGTCGTGCAGGGCATGGGTCAGGTCCTCGGCGCTGCGCACCTGAACGCCATGGACGCCGCAAGCCTTGGCAATACCGGCATAGGTGGTGTCGCGGTCAAGCTCGGTCCCCACGAAGTTGTTGGCATACCACAGCGTCGTGTTGCGCTTTTCCGCACCCCACTGGTAGTTGCGGAAGATCACCATGGTGATTGCGGGCCAGTCCTCGCGGCCCACCGACACCATCTCGTTCATCGAGATGCCGAAGGCGCCATCCCCCGCAAAGCCGATCACCGGGGTGTCGGGGTTGCCGATCTTGGCGCCGAGGATCGCCGGGAAGCCATAGCCGCAGGGGCCGAACAGGCCCGGCGCCAGATACTTCCGGCCCCCCTCGAAGGTCGGGTAGGCGTTGCCAATGGCGCAGTTGTTGCCGATGTCGGAGGACACGATGGCATCCTGCGGCACTGCCTGCATGATTGCGCGCCAGGCCTGGCGCGGGCTCATCAGGTCGCTGTCGCGCTTGCGCGCTTCCTCGTTCCATTCGGTGCCGGGATCGTCCTGTTCGTGATCAAGGCTGGACAGCTCCTGCGCCCAACGCGACTTGGTCTGCGCGACCAGATCCTTGCGCTCCTTGCGCCCGGCGTCGCCGGCGGTATCGGACAGCTGCGCCAGGATGCCGCGCGCCACCTTGCCCGCATCGCCCTGGATGCCCACCGTGACCTTCTTGGTCAGGCCGATCCGGTCGGCGTTGATGTCGACCTGGATGATCTTGGCGTCCTTTGGCCAGTAGTCGATGCCGTAGCCCGGAAGCGTCGAGAACGGGTTCAAGCGCGTGCCCAGTGCCAGAACGACATCGGCCTTGGCGATCAGCTCCATCGCCGCCTTTGAGCCGTTATAGCCCAGCGGGCCGACCGCCAGCGGGTGCGACCCGGGGAAGCTGTCGTTGTGCTGGTAGTTCGAGGCCACCGGCGCATCCAGACGCTCGGCCAGCTTGATGAGGTCCGGGATCGCGCCTCCCAGCACCACACCCGCCCCCGACAGGATCACCGGGAACTTGGCCTCGGACAGCAGCTTCGCCGCTTCCTTCACGGCTTCCTCGCCGCCTGCCGGACGCTCGAAGGCCACCACCTGCGGCAGCTCGACATCGATCACCTGGGTCCACATGTCGCGCGGGATGTTCATCTGCGCGGGCGCCGAGTTGCGCCAGGCCTGCATGATGACGCGGTTCAGGACCTCGGGAATGCGGGACGGGTCGCGCACCTCCTCCTGGTAGCACACGCAGTCGGCGAACAGGCGCATCTGCTCCATCTCCTGGAAGCCGCCCTGCCCGATCGTCTTGTTGGCGGCCTGCGGCGTGACCAGCAGCAGCGGCGTGTGGTTCCAGTAGGCGGTCTTGACCGGCGTCACAAACCCGGTCACGCCCGGCCCGTTCTGCGCGATCATCATCGACATCTTGCCGGTCGAGCGCGTGAACCCGTCCGCCATCAAACCCGCATTCGTCTCGTGCGCAGTGTCCCAGAAGGTGATCCCCGCCTTCGGAAACAGATCCGACACAGGCATCATCGCAGACCCGATGATCCCGAACGCATGCTCGATCCCGTGCATCTGCAGGACTTTGACAAAGGCTTCTTCGGTGGTCATTTTCATGGCGATGGCTCCTTATGTCCGCTCGTCGCGATAGTGGTAAAGGTGATAGAGACCCCATTGGCCCAACCGCCGGAACGGCGTCTTCCAGCCTTCATGGGGAAGTTCGGTGTTGAAGATCGGCAGGTCGGGGACGGTTTTGCCGACCACCAGTTGCGCCAGGCGACGACCCGCCATGGCCGAGTACATGACGCCGTTGCCGCCGTATCCCAGTGAATAGAACAGCCCCGGCGTATCCGGCAGCCCGGTGATGCGCGGCATCATGTCGTGGCTCACATCGACCCAGCCCCACCAGCTGTAGTCCAACTCGATCCCGCGCAGGGCCGGGAACTTGCGGGCCATGCCTTCGCGCAACCCATTCAGGTGGGCTGGATTTGCCGCGTCGCGCCCGGTGATCGCCGCGCGCGATCCGATCTGCAACCGATTGTCTGGGAGCAGGCGGTAATAATGACGCAGCGTGCGGGTATCCGTCAGCGGCGACATGGTCCGGATGCCCACGGCTTCCAATTCCGATGGAGTCAGGACACGCGTGACGATGCTGTTCGACATGATGGGCATCAGGCGGTCGCGAATGCGGCCGTGCAGGCTGCGGGTGGCATAGGCGGCGGTGGCCACGGCAACCCGCCGGGCGCGCACGATGCCGCCCGGCGTGCGCAGGTGATGAACGCCGTTCTTCAGCTCCCATCCCTGCACGGGACTGTCGGGATGCACGGTGGCCCCGAGTTCGCGGGCCACGCGCAGATAGCCGAAGGCCAGCTTTGCGGCGTGGATGCTGACGCCGTCGGCTTCCCACATCGCACCATGCGCTTCCTGGTCGCGCACTGCGTTGGCGAACAGCTCGTTCCGCGACAGCATTCGGGCATCATAGCCGAAGGTGTCGCGCAATAGCTTCGCCTCGGCCTCCAGCGTCGGCATGACGCTGGCCTTGTGGGCGATGTAGTAGTGGCCCCCATCCTGCGGATCGCACTGAATGTCGTGGTCGCGCAGCAGCCCGCGGAACAGGGCGAATGCCTCAACCATCTCGTTGTGCATGCCGCGCGCGACATCCAGACCCCAGCGGCCGATCCATTGGCTGCGCTTGAGGCGTCCGGCGCTGATCTGCGCCTGACCGCCATTGCGGGTGGAACAACCGTAGGCGACGCCATTCGCCTCCAGCACGGTGGCCTTGATGCCGTGTTCCTTGGCCAGGTGGATGGCCGTGGACAGCCCCGTATAGCCCGAGCCGATCACGGCGACATCCACGTCCATGTCGCGCGTCACCGGGCCGTCGCCTTCGGGGGCCGGACCGGCGGTGCCGATCCAGTAGGTCGGGGCGTAATCGCTGCCCGGACCCAACGTGCGCGCCGTCATGGGGTCGTAATGGGGGTCGAAGGGCACCGACCCGCGTTTGTCGATGGGCTGCATGGCGGTCACTTGGCGGCGATGTTGGGACGCTGCTTGCGGATCGCCTGCTTTTCCACGATCTTGCCGTCCTTGATGCGGAACAGGTCGGCGCCCTGCACCTCGGTCCGGGTTCCGTCCGGATTGGTGGCGCGGAAGGTCCACTGGCTGACGCCGCGGCTGCCGTCCTCGGACATAAAGTGCTCGTGATCGGCCCACTGCACGTCCGGCATGGCGGTCCAGACACCCTCGAAGGCCTTGGCAATGGCGTTCCGGCCTTCGATCCTGTTGCCGTATTCGTTGTCGCCTGCGACCGTGTAGAACACGCAATCGTCGCCGAAGTGGGTCATCACACCGTCGATGTCGTGGCGGTTGAAGGCGTCGAAAGTATCCTTCAGGTCGGCGGCGGTCAGGGTGCGGGTCATGGAAGAACTCCTTGGTCAGTAGCCCAGCATGGCCGGAAGCCACAGGGCGATTTGCGGAAAGAGCGCGATGACGAAGATCGCGACGGTCGAGGCGACGGCGAAGGGGAGGGCGGCGACACTGATCCGTTCGATACTTTCGCCCGAGATGCCCGAGGCGATGAACAGGTTCTCGCCCAAGGGCGGGGTCTGGAAGCCCACGGACAACGTGCAGATCATTACGATGCCGAAGTGGATCGGGTCGATGCCGACCATGTAGGCCACCGGCAGCATCACCGGGACAAGGATCATGATCGCGGCCAGCGTTTCCATGAACATGCCCACGATCAGCAGCATCCCGATGATCAAAGCCCAGATGGCATAAGGGTTGGTGGTCAGGCCCAGGATGCCGCCCGCGATGATGCCGGGGACGTTGTTTTCCACCAGAATGCGGCCGAAGATCGTGGCGGCGAACAGCACCAGAAGCACCCGCCCGGCCAGCCAGGTCGTCGCCTCCAGCGCCTTGAACACTTCGGCCACATCCAGCTCGCGATAGATGACGATGCCGACGAACAGGGTATAGAAGATGGCGACGATGGCGGCCTCGGTGGGGGTGAACAGGCCCGAATAGATGCCACCCAGGATCACGATAGGAGCCATCAGCGCCCAGAAGCCCTGGTAGCAGGCGCAGGCGAACTTGCGCAGCGACAGCGGTTCGGACGATCCGTGATAGCCTCGGCCCTTGCAGCGGATGTAGTTCATCAGCAGCAGGCCGCCCGCCATGACCGCACCGGGCAGGAAGCCCGCGATGAACATCTTGGAGATGGACACCGACTGGAATTGGCCGTGCGCCTCGACCGCGGCGGGATCGGGAGCGATCCCCATGGCCGAGATGCCGAAGATGATCATCGGGATCGAGGGCGGAATGACGATGCCCAAGCCCCCCGCCGCCGCCGTGGCAGAGGCGGCATATTCACGGCTGTAACCGTTGCGGATCATGCCGGGGATCATCAGCATTCCCACGGCCGCCGTGGTCGCAGGCCCCGAACCCGAGATCGCGCCGAAGAACAGGCAGGCGACGATGGTGGCGGCCGACAGGCCGCCCGTGAAGGGACCAGCCAGGCTTTCGGCGACCGCGATCAGGCGCCGCGACAGCCCGGCGGCCTCCATCAGCGCTCCTGCCAGGATAAAGGATGGCAGAGCCATGAGCGGGAATGACCCGACCGAGGACCAGGCCATCTGCACCATCTTGATCGGGTTATCGCCAAGGTAGAACATGGCGGCCAAGGCTGCGACACCAAGCGCCACGGTGATTGGCGCACCCAGCACCATCAGCAGGGCAAAGGTGCCGAACAGGACTTCTACGACATAGTCGTTCATTTCGCGTGCTCCCGCTGAAACGCGCGCTGCTCGTCCTCGGCCAGTTCCAGCGCCTGCTCGACCTCGACCTTGTCGGGATCGCGCGGGTCGATGCCCTTGACCAGCTTGAGGTAGTTCACCTGAAGGATGCGGATCGTCATCAGCGCGAAGGCTATGGGCAGCGCCATGTAGACCCAGCGCATTTCCCAACCAAGGGTCTGAGCTTTCACGAAGGGCTTGAGGCGGGAGATGAACTGGATCGCCTGCCAGATGAAGACGACGTTGAAGGCGATCCAGAAAAGGTCGCCGATGGCCTCCAGGATGCGCGCCGCCTTGCGCGGCATCATGTTCAGGTGGAACGTCACCCGGTTGTGTGCCGCCATCCGCGCCGCATAGGAGGCACCGAAATAGGCGAACCAGACGAAAAGGATGACCGACAGTTCCTCAATCCAGGTGATCGAGAAACCGAACACCTGGCGGGCAACAATCTGAACGAACAGCAGTGTGACGAAGACCGCCAGAAGCGTTCGGCAGATGTAGCTTTCAAGATGATCGAGATGCTTCCAGAATGCAGACATGCATGGCCTCCGGCAAGGGGCGGGTCAGGACGGCATGAAGGTGAAAGCGGCGGGCGGTCCCGCCGCGCGCGGTGTCCGTTACTGAACCGGGTCGCGGCCCAACGAGGCGAGAACACCGTTCAGAACCTCGACCCCACCGATCTGGTCATAGAACTTGGGCCAGACATTCGTGGTCGCCAGGTCGATGAATTCCTTCTCGTCATCGGCCGGTTTGGTGATCTCCATGCCGCGGCCAACCAGTTCCTCGCGGATCTTGCTTTCCTGCTCACGCAGGAAGGCGGCAGATGCCTGCGTGGCGGCTTCTCCGGCAGCCAGAACATGCTGCTGCTCGTCCTCGGACAGGCTTTCGAACAGCGCCTCGCTGACGATCAGCGGCTCGATCGAGAAGATGTAGCGCAGGTCGGTAATGTACTTCTGGACCTCGTAGAACTTCATCGCGTTCACGGTCATGTAGGGGTTGTCCTGACCGTCCACGACCTTCTGCTGAAGGGCCGCAAAGGTTTCACCCCAAGCCATCGGCGTCGGATTGATGCCCCAGCTCTTGTAGGTCTCGATCATGATCTCGTTCTTGGGAACGCGCACAACCAGACCCTGCAGGTCGGCCACCGTTGATACCGGCTTTTTCGAGTTGGTCAGCACCCGGAAACCGGAATAGCCCCAGCCGATGATGCGCACGCCCGCATCCTCGATGGTCTGCTCGACCATCTGCTGGCCGATCTCGCCCTGCGTGACCTTTTCGGCGTCGTCCTGGCTGAGGATGACATAGGGCAGCGTCAGCGTACCGACCGAGGGCGAGAACGGCGTGATGTTGTTGATCGCCAGAATCGAGAAATCCAGCGTTCCGGTGGCAGCGGCAGTGACGGTGTCCTGTTCGTCGCCAAGCTGGCCATTCACGAACAGCTTGCCGGTCATCGCGCCGCCGCTTTCCTTTTCCAGTGCCTCGACAAACGCCTTGCCAAGTGCTTCCTGCGTGCCGCCTGCACCGTCGCCCACGGCAATGCGATATTCCGTGGCAAACGCTGGAAAGCTGGTCATCAGGCAGATCGCGGTTCCGGCCAGCAGCTTGATTGTCGTCTTCATCGGGCTCCCCTCCCATTCAGCGACCTAATTTGGCAGGTCGCTCCTCGGCGGGTAATATTGCCGCAGAGAAGGCTTAGTGATATGTCCAGTTTACGGCGAATATAGGTCCAGATGCCCGGCGTCCTTCCAATCGATGCGATCTTTCTGCGCGATGATGCCTTGACACTGCAGGGCCGGCTTGCCGCCGCCATTGTTCGCGCCATTTTGGAGACGCGGGCAAGTCCCGGGGTAAGGCTCCCGTCCAGCCGCAAGCTGGCCCAGGCGATGGGCATTTCGCGCATGACGGTCACGCTGGTCTATCAGGATCTTGTCAGCCAAGGCTATCTGGAAGCCCTGCCCCGGTCCGGGATCGCCATCGCCGCGACGGTGCCGCATCGACGTGTGAATGTCGCCACCACCGCAGGCGTTCGCACGTTGGACTGGAACGAGTGGCTGTCGGACCAAGCGCTGCCACGGCGCGTTATCCGCAAGCCCAGCAACTGGCGGGAATTCAGATATCCGTTCATTTTTGGTCAGGCAGACCCGACCCTGTTCGATCACAACGCATGGCGCGACTGCGCCCGTCGCGCTTTGGGAACGCGCGACTTTTCAGAGTTGGCTGCCGACAGATACGGTGCGGACGATCCGCTGTTGATCGATTACATCTGCTCGAACACGTTGCCGCGGCGCGGATTTCACGCACAACCCGATGAAGTTCTAGTCACCCTTGGCGCACAGAACGCACTGTTTCTTGCAACCGAACTGCTTGCGCGCGTCGATCGGTTGGCGGTCACAGAGGAACCGGGTTACCCTGATTTCGCCGAGACCTTGCGGCGAGCGCGCAGCCCCACCACCTTTCTGCCCGTGGATTCGATCGGGCTGGATCCGGCAATGCTGCCGGCCAATACCCGGCTGATCATCATAACGCCCAGCCATCACATCCCCACGGGAGCGACGATGCCGCTGTCCCGTCGGAGAGAGTTGCTTCTCCGCGCGAACGAGACGGATGCCTTGATCATCGAGGATGATTATGATTTCGAGATGTCCTATCTGGCACCGCCCGCACCCGCGCTGAAGTCATTGGACGGATCCGGCAGAGTCATCTATATTGGCAGCTTCTCGAAATCGCTGTTTCCGGGATTGCGTATCGGATACATGGTCGCCCCTGCCCCGTTTATCGCGCGGGCCCGGGCCCTGCGAGCGATCATGCTGCGCCATCCGCCCAGTCACCTGCAACGGATCACGGCCTATTTCTTGGCTTTAGGGCATTATGATGCGCATATCGTCCGCTTGCGCCAGACACTCAAGGAACGGCGGCGGGTTCTCGAAGAAGCGATTGCCATGACCTCGTTGCAGATCGAGGGTGCGGCGACACAGGGCGGTTCCAGCATGTGGCTGAGTGCGCGGGGGACCGACAGCGCTGATCTGGCTGCCAGGTTGCAGGAGAAAAGTGTTCTGATCGAACCAGGC
The DNA here is from genome assembly GCF_039770665.1 of Paracoccus sp. SSK6. Taxonomy (NCBI): domain Bacteria; kingdom Pseudomonadati; phylum Pseudomonadota; class Alphaproteobacteria; order Rhodobacterales; family Paracoccaceae; genus Paracoccus; species Paracoccus sp. SSK6. The sequence continues at coordinate 22,262 of NZ_JBDPNJ010000024.1, forward strand.
GCAGTGTTCTTTGAAGAGCCGCCGTCGCCCTGCCCTGTTTTTCGACTTGGCTACGCTTCCATCGCAGCAGACCTGATCCCGGAAGGAGTGACCAGGATCGACAGGATGGCGCGGAAGATGGCGCAGGCAGACTGATGATAGACCGGCACAGTCGGTGCCGGGCGCATGGCCCGGCACCTTCGGTTCTACCGCTCGGATGAGAAATTGGTCTTCAGATAGGTCAGGATGACCTTCTTGGTTTCCTCATCGGGTTCGGCCATGCCCTGCTTTTCGACCATCCAGGTCCAAAGCTCATCCCAGCGGTGATCGGTCACGCGCTGCTGCTTGATGATCTCGGTCGAGTGGCAGGCGACGCATTGGTAAAAGGTGTCCTCGGCGCCCGGACCATCCGGCAGGCCACCTAACTCCACGTTGCCTTCGCCATCCGTCCCTTCCTCGGGGCGCGCCATCAAGGCCGTCATCGGGTCCAGCGGATCGGCGCCGGCGGGCCTCCCCGCAAGGGCCGTCATCGGGTCGGGTTCCGGCGCGGCCAGGGCCAGCCCGGCGCCAAGCGCCAGGGCCGCAACAGCACCCGCCCCCATGGCAAATAGATGTTTCATCTCTGCACCCCTTAAGTCAGGCCGTTGCCACAAGCGCGATGCGGTGCTGGATGTTGTTGGCATACCCGCGCGGGTTCCATACCGGCGAGAGGGGCGGCTGACTGATACCGTCGCCGTCGGTGGCACGCGCCCAGACCTCGTAGTAGCCGTGCTGCGGCAGGGTCACGTTCGCGCGCCAGCGTTGCCAGGCAAAGCGGTTGGCGGCAGGTTCCAGCGTGGCTTCCTGCCAGGTCTGACCGAAATCGACCGAGACATGCATGGTTGCGACATTTCCCTTGCCACACCAGGCATGGCCGCGCACCTCGACCTGTTCGCCGGCCTTCACCTCCGTTCCGGTTTCGGGGAAAGTGACGATGGACTTGATCGGCATGTTTGTCAGCACCACCATGTCGCTTTCGGGAACTTCGGTTCCCGGCGCCACGGGATAGGCTGGCAAGCGGTACGAATCGCCAGTCATCTTGGCGCCGTCATGTTCCTTGTCGCGGATCCAGATCCGGTTGAGATATTTCTGAGAGGCAGAGGCCGGATAGCCCGGCACGATCACCCGCAGCGGAAATCCGTGCAAGGCGGACAGCGGCTCTCCGTTCATGGCCCAGGCGATGATCGTATCGCCCTCCATCACCTTCGCGATGGGCGCCCCGCGCGAGATGACTTCCTTTTCCTCGTCTCCGCTCAGGTGGACATCGTTGCTGTAATGGCCGGTATAGACCGCCGTCTTCTTCAGGCCCGCTTCCTTCAGCACGTCGGACAGACGCACACCGGTCCATTCGGGGCAACCAACTGCGCCGACCGTCCATTGGTTGCCTGAGGTTCCGGGTTGGAAGAACGCCCGGCCATTGCCGCCGCATTCGATGACCAGACGGCTGGTGACGTTTTCAAAACGCGATTTCAGATCATCAATCGTCAGTACCAGCGGGTTTTCGACCTCTCCGTCGATGGTCAATGTCCAGTTTTCGGCGTTCTGGTCCAGGGCGGTCTGTGGCACCAGCCCGTTCATGCGAACGAACAGATGTTCGTAGGGGGTGATGTCGTCGTCCAGCAGATGGGCCGGCACTTCCGCATTCAGCGGACGGTCCCCCAAGACAACAAGTCCCTTCTTGCCGGACATCAGATCCATCCCTGTGTCCTGAGCCAAGGCCACTGGAATGATGCCGGCTGGCAGGTTTCGCTCAAACGGGATTGTCATTCCCAACATGGCACCCAAGGCCGTCAGACCGGTTGTTTTCATGAATGCACGGCGCGAACTTGAATAATGGTCGCCTCTGCTCTGAGGGTCGGTGGGGTTGGGATCGACGAGCATGATTTCTCCTTGCAGAAGATGGGAATTGCGCCGACAGGGTGTGGCATCAAGACTGCCCTCGGCCTCGGCGCGAAGCTATCGTAAGGAACAACTGGCTCCCGGCGCAGACCTCGGCAGCGGCCGTCTTGGCAGAAAATTCGGCGCGGCTCCTAAGGGCGAAGTTGCTCCGAAGCAAATTCCGCCTGCCACCGCAATGACTGGCGTTGCGGCCGAAGCCGCAGGGTGGACCAGATGGAACGCATCGTCAGGTCTCACGAATGTCTTGCCATGGCGATTGTTCCTCTGTTGCCTGTCGGCACCCGCGACTGGAAGGATTGCATTGCTGCTTGGAGCTTTCTCCTTCCCACCACAGCTTCCGCCCGCAGGGTCACAGCCGAAGAGAGTTTTTATTATATCCAGTTTCCAAAAATTGTAGGTCCAGTTTGGTTTTCGGGACCTTGGCAAATCTCTGATCCCGAATTTGATGGAGCGATCTGGTGCGGATATGGAAACAAGCGCTACGGGCAAGGCTTGGAACCATGCCGTCGCTTGCAGGTGGCTGAATCACTCGGTCCTCTACAAAGGGGCTAATCACTGGTTGACCGACAATTCAACAAGCCGAGGATCAGTGCGGCTTGTCCGCTGGCCGAAGTGGTCAGGTGCCCGCACGGTTTACATGTCATACGCGGTCACGTCGCCCAGCCTCAGTTCGGGAGTGACCAACTATGAGATCAATGAGGCTTTCCACATCCGCAGGGGAATTCTGTCCTATGGGCCCTCGAAGCTGAAGATCGCCAGGCTCCGTTCGCGTTCGTTGACGGCCAGCTTGCGGTTGATGGGCGCATGGGCGCGCGCCGGACAGTTCTGCCGCTCGCACAGATAGCAGTTCAGGCCGATGTCGACGGGCTTTGTGCGTCCGAGGTCGATCCCGTCGGCATAGATCAGGCGCGGCGCATAGGCGATGTCGCAGCCAAGCCCGATCGCCAGGCGCTGCGACGGCGCGCCATAGCTGCCGCCCGCGCGGGTGACCGTGCGCGCGATCGAGAAGTAGCTGGCGCCCTCAGGCATGCGGATCACCTGCGTCTGGACCTGGTTGGGCGTCTCGAAGGCCGAATGGATGTTCCACAGGGGGCAACTGCCGCCGAAGCGCGAAAAGGGAAAGCGCCCGGCGCTGAAGCGCTTCGACATGTTGCCAGCCCGGTCCACCCGCACGAAGAAGAACGGGATGCCACGCGCCTGCGGGCGCTGCAGCGTGGACATGCGGTGGGCCGTCTGTTCGAAGCTGGTGCCGAAGCGGTGGCTCAGCAGCTCGACGTCATAGCGGGTGCTTTCGCAGGCGGTCAGGAAGCGGCCGTAGGGCATCAGCAGCGCGGCGGCGAAGTAATTGGCAAGGCTGACCCGCAGCAGGCCGATTGCGGCAGGATCGACAAGTCTCGCCTCGACGACCAGGGTCGAGATGACATTGTCGGCCTCCAGCTTCGCCAGAAGGACGCCGATCTGGAAGCGCCGGCTCGGCTGGCCCAGCAGTTCGGAGAGAAGCAGTTCCTTGCGATGCGGGTCGAAGCGGCGCAGCTGGTCGCCCATGACCGGGGCGGGCAGGATTCGCACCTGGATTTGATGGGCGGCCAGGCGCATCGACAGCGCCACATGCGGCTCGCCGCGATGCAGGCCCAAGTCGTTCGCCAAGGCCTCGGCCGCCTCATCCAAGGCCTCGACATAATTACCGCGCGCATAAAACCAGGCGCGCACTTCTTCGACCGGACGGGAGCTTTCCGTCAGCACCTCGACCTTGTCACGATCAGTCATCGGATTGCTGTCACCTTGCACGCGCAGCATGGCCTCCCGATACCGATCGTGCAAGCGCAGGAAGGCCGCGGCGATCCGGGGTGAGGACTGCAGGACAGCCTCGATCTCGGCACGGGACGGGCTGCCCGCCTCCAGCGCCGGGTCCTTCAGGGCCGATGCGAAGTCGGCCGACAGCTGGGCATCCGCCGACGGCGCCAGTTCCGAGATATTGAGGTCATAGACCTCTGCCAGCCGCAAGAGCAAGCGTGCCGATACCGGGCGCTGATCGGCCTCTATGAGGGTGATGTAGCTGGCTGAGACGCCCAGTTCCGCGCCCATCTGCGCCTGCGTCAAGCCCAGGGATTGGCGCAGCACGCGCAGCCGCTGGCCGATGATCAGCTTTTCCGGGCGAGCAGGCATCGCAGGCATCCTTCTTACAATCTTACAACTTTGAAGCTGTGTTTGTGACCTTGCTGACAACACAACCCGTTTGGATGCAGCCAATGCTGCATCTGCAGCGTAACATTACTGACATAACATGACGAGGAATCATCGGAACCGACCATGCCTTTTTCCGATCATCGCTGCCAGCATTCCAGACCGACCGTGCAGGGGTCCGACAGGCGATGGTCCCGATAGACACCATGCCTGCTGGCCACCCGGAACCCGGCGGCCAGGGCAACATGCACCCTCAACCCACCCTGACCCAAGACCACTCTGCTGAAAGGAAATGCCATGACCAACCGAAAGACCTATTCGGCCCTCCGATCCGACCTGTTGTCCCGCTACCCCTCCGGTCAAACCCCGGCTGGCGTTTCGGTCGATGACATCGTGCAGCTGCGGCTGCAGAACACCTATGACACGCATCTGGACATTGCCCGCGACATGGCAAAGGTCATGCGCGCCGACATGGCGGCCTATGACGCCGATCCCGCGAAGTTCACCCAGTCCCTGGGCTGCTGGTCGGGCTTTCATGCCCAGCAGATGATCAAGGCCGTCAAGCGGATGCGCGGCACCGCCAAGGGCACCTATGTCTACCTGTCTGGCTGGATGGTGGCAGGGCTGCGCAACCGCTGGGGCCACCTGCCTGACCAGTCCATGCACGAAAAGACCGCCGTGGCCGATCTGATCCAGGAGATCTACGTCTCGCTGCGCCAGGCAGACGAGGTGGCGCTGAACGACCTCTTCCGCGAACTGAAGAAAGCGGGTTCGGACGATGAGCGCGCCAGCATTATCGAGCGGATCGACAATTTCGAAAGCCATGTCGTGCCGATCATCGCTGATATCGACGCGGGCTTCGGCAACGAACACGCGACCTACCTGCTGGCCAAGGAACTGATCAAGGCGGGCGCCTGCGCGCTCCAGATCGAGAACCAGGTCTCGGACGCCAAACAATGCGGCCATCAGGACGGAAAGGTCACAGTCCCGCGCGAGGACTTCATCGAAAAGCTTCGCGCCTGCCGCCTAGCCTTCGAGGAACTGGGCGTCGAGGATGGTGTGATCGTCGCTCGCACCGACAGCTTGGGGGCGGGCCTGACCCAGAAGGTTCCGGTCAGCCAGCAGCCGGGCGATCTGGCCAGCCAGTACATCAAGTGGCTCAAGACTGAGCAGATCACCGAGGACAATCCGATCCGCGAAGGGGAACTGGCGATCTTCCAGGGCGGCGAGTTCGTGCGTCCCATGCGCCTGCCGAACGGCCTGTTCCCGTTCCGGGACAACACCGGCCGCGCCCGCGTAATCGAGGATTGCATCGCCTCGCTGACCCAGGGTGGCGCCGATCTGCTGTGGATCGAGACCGACACTCCAAATGTGGACCAGATTGCCAGCATGGTGGCCGAAATCCGCAAGGAGGTGCCGAACGCCAAGCTGACCTACAACAACTCGCCCAGCTTCAACTGGACGCTGAACCTGCGCAAGCAGGTGCGTGCAGAGTGGGTCCGCGACCAGGAGATCCCCGAAACCGATTATCCCGACGGGCTCGAGCTGATGAAGGCCGATTATGACGACACCGACCTGGGCCGCGAGGCAGACGCCCGCCTGCAGCGCTTCCAAACCGACATCGCGGCTCGTGCGGGCGTGTTCCACAATCTGATCACGCTGCCGACCTTCCACCTGACAGCCAAGTCAGTCGACGAACTGTCGCGCGGCTATTTCGGCGAGGAAAAGATGCTGGCCTATGTGAAGACGGTCCAGCGCGAGGAGATCCGCCGTGGCATCAGCGCCGTGAAGCACCAGCACGAGGTCGGGTCCGACTTGGGGGACAGCTTCAAGGAAATGGTAGCGGGCGAACGGGCCCTGAAGGCGGGCGGCCACGCCAACACCATGAACCAGTTTGCGGCCGAATAGAAGCCAGCAGCCTGTCCCGCGCCGGGACAGATCCCCAAACCCCCGGAGAAAACGATGAACAAGCCGGATTTTGAACGGGTCGAGCGTGCCGACCTTGATCCCCGCGACCGCGTCATCCATCGCGTGGCCGATGCTGTCCACCGCCTGAACGAGGCAATCCAACGCGCCGTCAACGAGGGCGTCTCGGTCGAGCTGGTGCGCGTCTCGCGCCACCACGGCGGCAATGGATCCTGGGGAGACCAGGTCGTGCCAACGGTTCGGGAGAGTGACCGCGCCATAAAGGATGCAGCTTGAGGAGCCGCTTCGGAAACAAGCACACTTCAGGGCCGATTGGCCCTGAATTTCTATTCTCATAGGTCAATGGCAATTGCAGCAGCATTGTCCAATGGTGAATAGACCCGTATTGCTGGAGGCCTTCTTTGCTAACTTTGATGCAAGAAGCTACAATGGGCAATTAGGCCACCTCACCCACGACTTTGCACGTGACACGTTCGCGGAGATTGCTGGGCCCGGCCAAGTCGCTGGGTCGGTTCCCCTGGCACACGGATGCCGTCCGGGGTTGTTCACGTCATCAAGCCGTCTATCGCAAATGACTCTTCTGCTCCATGATTAGCTGCTGGCGCGATAGACAATCATTTAGACCATTAAGACTCTTGTTCTCTCCAGCGCTGATTGAACCAGGTCGAGACATCCCCTGGCCATTCCAAAGCTTTGCCACTGGCGTCCTTGAGAACACCGCTGTCGAACAAGAAACGTGCCATGGCCGAAAAGCGCTCCGGGTCGATGCTGCCCACGGGCGTGTCGCCATCGCGAAGATAACCGCCCTCGGTGATTGCCCTCATCGAGCCGTGGACAAGTTGGGGGTTCGGAAAGTCTCCGGCGGCGATCAGGACCTGCGCAGCTTCATCTGGATGGTCGGCGGCCCATTCGTAGCCCGCCAGCGTCGCGCGCATGAAGCGCCTGACCAGATCCGGATTTTGGACCAGGGTGTCCGCGCGCGTACCGATATAGCCTGTCTGCTGGTCAGGGATCCCAAAGTCGGCATAGGTGAACGAGGACTGCCTGCGGCCCAGAAGCGTGCTGTTCACGCCTTCCCAGGTCGAGACCTCCAGCGTGAAGTCCACCGCACCCGAGGCCAGCGCCTCATAGGCGCCCGTGCCCAGTGTCACGGTATCCCACGCCGGCTCGCCACCGTCATTGCGGATCATCGTGCCGATCAGCGCCTCCTCCCACGCGCTGCCGAAGCCGGCATAGGTCTTACCCGACAGATCTGCGGGTCGGGCAATGTCCGCATTGTCGCTGTTATAGACCAGCCGCCCCGGATCGTGCTGCATCGTGGCCCACAGTGCCACCATCTCTGCCCCACCGGCCTGCGCCGACATGAAGCCCAGCGAGGTCATGTAGGCGAAATCCGCGGCACCCCCCGCCAGCAGCGCGGCGGAATTGGTGTCGGAATAGGGCAGCAGTTCGACCTCCAACCCCTCGGCGGCATAAAGCCCACGGTCACGGGCTATGACCAAGCCGACATGATTGGTGTTGAGCATCCAGTCGAGCGCAACGCTGACGCTGGTGTCGGCCCAAGTGGGTATGGGGTTGGCAAGGCAAAGACCAAGCGCAAGCGGGCGGATCGTCATGGGGCGTTCTCCAGCAGCAGGGATTTCAATTCGTCGCGCAGCGGCGCAAGGGCGGCCTCGCTGCGCTGTGTGGGGGGACCTGGCACCGGGATTTCCGCCACGATCCGGCCAGGCGAGCCCGTCATGACCAGGATTCGGTCCGCAAGCCCGGTTGCCTCGTGAAGGTCATGGGTGACCAGCATGACGCCGCGCGGTCGGTCGGCAAGCCGGGCAACCAGCCAGTCCTGCATGCGCAGACGCGTTACGGCATCCAGGGCCGAGAATGGTTCGTCCAACAGGATATAGCGGCTGTCCTGCACGACGGTGCGCAGAAAGGCGGCACGCTGGCGCATCCCGCCGGAAAGCTGATCGGGAAAATGGCTTTCCGTCCCCTTCAGGCCAAAGCTGCGAAACAGCGGTGCAACGCGGTTCAGCGCTTCGGCACGAGACAGTCCTCTGACCTGAAGGCCCAAAGCGGCATTCTGGGCCACCGTCAGCCATGGGAACAGCCCGTCGCTTTGGGGCTGGTAGCTGATCGCGGGACTGGGGCGGGCAATGGCCTGACCATCCAGCATCAATTGTCCTGCGGCATCCAAGTCCTTGGGCAGGATGCCCGCCAGCCATTTCAGGACCGAGCTTTTACCGCAGCCGGAGGGACCGATCAGAGCGGTGATCCCGGTCATCGGTAAAGACAGCGACAGATCGCCAACCAGCAATGCCGCATCTGTGCGGATGGTCAGGCCGCGCAAATCAAGCATGGCGCGCCTTAGAGCCGCGGGCCGTCAAGCGGTCCAGAAGCCGGATGGCGCCCAACAGGGCCAGCGTCAGCGCCGCAGACACCACTACCGCCGCCAGCAGAAGATCGGCGCGAAAGTTGTTCTTGGCTGCAAGAATGTAGATGCCCAAACCGCGCCGCGCCCCGGCGTATTCGGCAAAGATCGTGGCCACGATCGCATAGGTGGCCGAGATCCGCAGCCCAGCGAAGAAGCTGGGCCGAGCCGAGGGCAGCACCGCGCGGCGGAAAATGGAAAGCCGTCCCGCGCCCATCGATGCAAGAAGATCCGTGAAGTCGGCAGGCGTCTGCCGGTAACCGGACAGCAGGCTCAGCAGCATGGGAAAGAAGGTGACCAGGATCACCAGCAGTACCTTTGGCAGAAGGCCAAAGCCGAACCAGAGGATCATCAGCGGCGCCAGCGCGATTAGGGGAATTGTCTGGCTTGCCACGAACAATGGCATCAGACCCTTTTTGGCCCAAGGCAGGAAATGCAACATGACCGAGACGAGAAAGGCGAAGCCGACCGAAAGCGAGAAGCCCAAGGCCGCCACCGCTATCGTGGAGAGCGCATGGGCGCCTATGTCGGCCCGGTTCAAGACCAAGGCCTGCAGCACACCAGAGGGCGCCGGAAGGATCAGCGGCGCTACATCTGCGAGTCGGCAATAGATCTCCCAGCCCGCCAGAAGACAGACGGCCAGAAGCAGAGGCGGCAGAATACGCGGCAGCATGACCGTGCCTCCGGGGGATCAGCGCGTACTTGGGCTGTTCGCCGAGGCCGTCATGTCGATCGTCACGTGCCCCTCGGCCGGTCCAAAGCGCAGAAAGGCCTGACACAGCGTCTCGAAGACCGCTCCTGCATCGCCTCGCAGCCGGGTACAGAAATTCTTGGAGCGCAGGAAAGTGCCAGAGTTCTTGAGGAAGTCGATGCAGCCATAGATCTCGTCCATGTGACGGTCCTGGCCCAGCACATAGAGCGAAAACTGCACATCGACGACAATGCCCAGAGCCGGCGCGGCCCGAACAGCCTCCTCCGCCTTGGCCTTACGTTCTGACAGGGACAAGCCTTGCGCGCGAGTTAGCGTCTCGCAACGACAGATCGGATCATCCGGCTCTCCGGGACAGCCGCGGGACAAGGTGACATGCATCGTCACATGATCCGGCTGGCGTGCCGCGCAGGCGAACAGGTCACGCAGGGCGTCAAACAGCGGTTCCGGCGCCCCCACCATCAGGGTTGAGATGTCATCCGTCTCGATCCGCAACTTGTCGCGATAGGGATCGAGCGCCTTAAGGCTGGACATGATGACGTTCACGAAATCGGACGTCATGGGATAAAGCGACACTTGGGCGCCAATGAACATGCTTGCCTCGCTCCGCCGGCATTACCCGGATCAGCTGAAAGGGTTCGCGCGAGTTCGCGCATCTCAGCCCCTGGATGGAGCACCCCCGTTGATGTGGGCCGGACCATGGCAACTGGCATGGTCGCTGTCAATGACGTGATGACGCCAGGATCAATGCTTTCGCTATCGCTCCATCTTCAGCGAGTTTTATGGCACAGCCGCAGCAGGGTCGCCCTCAGCAGCCTCTTCAGGTACACCTCCCCGGGTGTCAGCCGTAGCTCAGTTCCGAGTACCTTCGTTGATGGGCGTCAAGATCATTGCTCAGGATCTCTGCAAAGGCTTTGGCAAGCTTGGACAAGGGGCGGTGCTGCGGCATAACTACGGCAGCGGTGAAAGGGACGACTGGCTGGAACGGACGGAATGTCACCTTTCCGGCATCCCCGCGAGACAGCCGATAGCTTTCCGCACTCAGTGGATCAATGATCGCACAGGCCAGGCCGGCTTCGACGAAGGAGAGCAGAGGATAAAAATATTGCATTTCGAATCGAGGACGGAACGGAACATCTTGTGAAGCGAAGGCTTCGGCGGTGCGGCTGTAGGTGGGATGGGCGGAAAACAATGCCGCGATGTCACGCTCCTTCAGGTCCCGCGGCGTGATGACCGGGCAGGACGCCAGCGGATCGTCCTCCGGCAGCGCACAAAGGCATTGGTAAGTCACAGGCTCGAATCGGAGCAGGTTCGAATCTTCCGCCGCTTGGCCGCTAAGATCGGCGAGTCCGAGGTCGAATTTCTGGGTGGCCACCAAATGCCGCACCTGCAAGGAACTGCGCGTTAGAAGCGTAAGGCGTACGTCCTGTCGCTGCTTGAGAAAGTGCGTCGCAAGCTGCGGGACCAAGATCACCGAGGGCCCAGGCATGCAAAGAATCCGCAACTCTCCCTGTTCGAGATTGCCGATGCGGCTCATATTCTGCTCGACGTTGCGAAGGCGTTCCAGAATTTCGTTTGCCTCCTCGAACAGATAGTAGGCCTCGGGCACCGGCACGAGCCGTCCCGAGTGCCGCAGGAACAGCTTATAGCCCAACTCCGTTTCCAGACTGGCGATCATCGCGCTGATCGCGGGCTGAGTGCGATGTAGAATCCGTGAGGCCTCGGAAAATGAGCCGGTCCGCATGACCTCGCAAAAGACGACAAGTTGCTTGCTGTTCATCGCTACCTCCAATGGCCGCACCCACTATATAAATAAAACTTTTAGCTATGAATAATTTTCAAGTTCGACTTTATAGAGTTTTGCGACCTATCTTGCGGGCAACAAGACAGGCGCGGGAGGGGACCGGCGTCTCAGCGACAGGGAGGCAGCTTTGTTCCGCCGAAAGACGATGACCACGAAGAGATGGATGCCCGGCCAGGTAGAAAGCCGACTTGGTGGGGGCAAGCACACCGGCTGGCCGCGGAGGCAGCCATGAACCGACGTTACGCCGATGTCGTGCTGGGCTCGGTCCTGATCGCCGCCGCCATCCTGATCCTGACGCGCGACGGGCTGGCCCGGGGCGGGGTCGAGACGCAGCTCGGATCGATGTTCATGCCGCGCGTGGTGGCGGGGTTCATCCTGATCTTCTCGGCCATGATCGCGATTTCGTCCTTGCGACAAATCATCGCGCAAAGCCCCCTGAGGCCGCAGGAAACGATCGCGACCGAGGGCCTGGGCGGCGTGCTGATCTATGTAGGCATCTTCGCCGCCTATTGGTGGCTTCTGCCCACGCTCGGCTTCGTCGTCGCCACCTCGGTCGCGATGTTCGCCATCGCCGTCCTGCTCGGCGGTCGGTCGTGGCTGGCGATGGCGGCCGTCTCCATCGTCATTCCGGTCGTCACCTTCTATGGCTGCCGCGAACTGATCCGGGTCTATCTGCCCGAGTGGTCGTTGTGAGATCGCCATGCTGACCAATATCATCGACGGCTTCACAACGGTTCTGGCGCCCGCGCCGATGCTGGGTATCGCGCTTGGGGTCTGCGTCGGCATCGTCTTCGGCGCCATTCCCGGCATTTCCGGGATCATGGCCATCGCGATCATGCTGCCCCTGACCTTCTATTTCGATCCGGTGGTGGGCATCGTGACCCTGCTGGCGGTCTACAAGGCGGGGATCTATGGCGGCTCGATTTCGGCGATCCTGATCAATACGCCGGGCGCGGCCGCGTCCTTCCTGACCTCGCTCGACGGGCATGCGCTGGCGCGGGCCGGCAAGGCTGGCAAGGCGCTGTGCCTTGCGCTTTACGCCTCGGTCAGCGGCGAGGTGCTGGCGACGCTGGTGCTGATCTTCGTGGCCGCACCGATCTCGTTGCTGTCCCTCCAGGCGGGACCGATCGAAAAGGTCTGGCTGCTGGTCTTTGCCTTCACCGTGGTCGGCTCGATGACCGGGGAATCGGTGCCGCGAGGGCTTTTGTCCTGCTGCTTGGGGATGCTCTTCGCCATGGTCGGCATGTCTGCGGTGACGGGTGCGGCGCGCCTGACCTTCGAAATCCCCGAGCTGCTGAGCGGCTTCACCTTCCTGCCGCTGCTGATCGGGGTCCTGGTCATGCCCGAGGTGGTCGAGGGCGTCCGGCGCCGCAAGACACCGCAGCACGAGCTGGTCCTGAGGCATTCCCCCAATTCCGCCGACAACCGGCTCAGCTTTCGCGAATACCGCTCGGTCTTCGGGACGATCCTGAAGTCGACCGGCATCGGGACCGTGGTCGGTGCCCTGCCGGGCCTGGGGTCGAGCGCCGCCGCCTTCCTGGCCTATGGCGAGGCCAAGCGCGCGTCCAAGGAGCCGGAGACTTTCGGCAGGGGCTCGTTGCACGGGATCGCGGCGGCGGAATCCTCGAACAACGCCGTCTGCGGATCGAGCATGATCCCGATGCTGACGCTCAGCATTCCCGGCGACGACGTGACCGCACTACTGATGGGAGCCTTCCTAATCCACGGCATCACCCCGGGACCAACGATCTTTTACGAGCATACCAACACCATCTACGCCATCTTCGCCGGCTTCCTGATGGTGGACCTGTTCCTGCTGGTAATTGCGCGCTTCGGCTTCCGGTTCTGGATGAAGGTGGCCTCGGTCAAGACCTATTTCATCTTCCCCTGCGTCTTCGCCTTTGCCGTCATTGGCGCCTTCACCACCAACCAAAGCCTGAACGACATCCTGATCCTGCTGGTCTTTACCGTCCTGGGCTACGGGATGCGCCTTGTCGGGCTGAACCCTGCCGCCTTCATCATCGGCTTCATCCTGATGCCGATATTCGAGCAGAACCTCGATCAGGCGGTTTCCATCGTCGGCGGCGACTATCTAAGGCTGCTGGGCTCGCCCATCGGCTGGGGTTTTATCGCCCTTGCCGCGCTATCGGTCTGGTCGGCGATCCGCATGAACTGCAAGACGCGCTTACGCGTGCTCGCGGCTAGCCAATAGCCGGTCCCGGCCGGTCGACATCTCTTCCAACAGGAGCATCAAAAATGAAAAAGCAGCTTGCCCTCCTTGCCGCCATAGGCACCATCGCATCGGCCTTGCCGATGCCAGCCGCGGCCGAGTTTCCCGACAAACCCATCCGGGTGATCGTGCCTTGGGGCGCGGGCGGCGATTCCGACTTGACAACGCGGGTCTGGGCCGACGCGGTCGAAAAGATCCTGGGCGTGCCCGTCGCCGTGGTCAACAAGGCAGGCGGCACCGGGGTCATCGGTACGACCGAGGTCGTGAACGCCAAGCCCGACGGCTATACGCTGGTGAACGCCGGGCTGAGCAATGTGCAGGTTACGCCCAACTTCAGCGAGGTCTCCTATGACTTCGACAGCTTCACCCCGGTGGTGAAACTGTCGGCGGTTCCGCTGGGTATCCTCGTCGCCAAGGACAGCCCCTATGGTAGCTTCGAGCAATTTGTGCAGGGCGCCAAGGACAAGCGGTTGACGCAAGGCTCCTGGGGCGCGGCCTCGTCGGGGACGATCCTTGCCAGCATCGTGGCGCAGCAGGCGGGCTATACTGTCGATTACGTACACGCCAGTACCACCGCCGAGTCGATGGTCTCGCTGATTGGCGGCCATATTGATTCCGCCGTATCCTTTCCTCCCGCCTTCGAGCCCCATCTCAAGTCGGGCAGCGCACGCCTGTTGGTCGTGAACAAAAAGTCCGAGCAATATCCCGGCGTACCCAGTTTTGCTGATTTCGAGATCAAGGGCGATTTCGAGGGCTGGTCGGGCATCTTCGCCCCCAAGGACGTGCCACAGGAGGTGGTGGACAAGCTGGTCGCGGCCAGCGCGGAGGCAATGCAGGACCCCCAGGTCGTCAAGGCCTTCAAGAATATCGGTGCCGAGATCGATTTCCGCCACGGCGACGAATGGGTTGCGGACATGCGCGCCACCTACGGCATCATGACCGAAGCCGCCGCCGAAATGCGGAAATGACCGCCTGATCGGGCGCGCGGTTGTCGCGCTCCCGGAACGCCCTTGGCCGGTTCCAGCAGCACTGACAATTCGGAATGGACATGACACCGGACGAACGAAGCATCGCCGTCGTCGGCGGCGGTATCATTGGCGTTTGCGCGGCCCTTTATCTTCAGGAAAAGGGCTTTCGCGTCACCCTCATGGATCGGGCCGGAGCCGACTACCTACGGGCCTCCTACGGCAATGCTGGGAACCTATCGCCATGGTCCTGCGTGCCGGAATCCCTGCCGGGGCTGTGGAAGTCCGTCCCCGGCTGGCTGCTGGACCCGCTGGGACCGATGGCGATCCGGTTACGCCATCTGCCGGCAGCCGCCCCCTGGCTGGCACGCTTTCTGCATGCCGGCCGACCGGGCAAGATCGCGGCACAGGCCGACGCGCTGCGCAGCCTCTATGCGCCGACCGTCGATCTTTACGAAGACCTGCTGCGCGGCAGCGGACACGAGGAACTGGTCCGGCGCTGCGTCTATATCCAGCTTTACCGCGATGAGGCGCAGGCCGATCTGAACGTGCTCGGCCTACGGCTTCGGCGAGAACGGGGCGCGAATATCGAGCTTGTCGGGGCCGGTGCGTTGCGCGAACTGGAACCCGATGTCTCGCCGCGCTACCGCAAGGCGGTGGTTATCCACGGGCAGGGTCACAGCGTCAATCCGCAAAGGCTGCTGCGAGTGCTAGCAGAGCGCGTGGTCCGGCAGGGCGGGCAGATGTTGCGGCGCGATGTCGCCGGGCTGCGTCCCGGCCCCGGGGGCATCGAGATCGAAACCTCGCAAGGCGCACTGGCCTTTGCCAAGGTGGTGGTCGCGGCCGGGGCGTGGTCGGCAAAGCTGCTGCGGCCGCTCGGGCTGACCATCCCGCTGGAAACTGAGCGAGGCTATCACCTGACCGTCCCCGACCCCGGCGTGCGCGTCAACAATACGCTGATGGAGGCCGGCCGCATGGTGGTGGCCAATTCCATGGAAGGCGGCCTGCGCCTGGCGGGAACCGTCGAACTGGCGGGTCTGAGCGCCGCCCCGGACCATCGGCGCGCCCGCAACCTAGCGGTTCTGGGCCAAGAGATCTTTCCTGCGCTGAATGTCGAAAGCGCAACCGAGTGGATGGGCCATCGCCCGTCCTTGCCGGATTCGCTGCCGGTGATTGGCCGGATGCCGGGATGCCGCGACATCCTGTTAGCCTTCGGCCACAGCCACCTCGGCCTGTCCGGGGGCGCACCTACCGGCCGGTTGATCGCCCAGCTCGCGGCGGGTGAAATGCCTTCAGTCGATCTCGCGCCCTTCCGCGCCGACCGCTTCCGTTTCCTTGAATCACAGGGTAAGTCCACATGACCTTGCAACGCGGCGGCCGAAATATCTGCGGCATTTCCATCGGCGTGCTTTCCCTGGAAAGCTATTTCCCGAAGCCGCCGGGACATATCAAGAATCCCTCCAGCCTGCCGTTCACCACCGCCTACGAGATCCTCGACGGCATCACCGTCCCGGAATTGCTGAACCGCCCTAGCCCGGCCATGGTCGGACGGCTGATCGAGGCGGCGCAAAGGCTGGAACGCCAGGGCGTCCACGCGATCACAGGCTCATGCGGGTTCCTCGCGCTGTTCCAGCGCGAAATCGCCGAGTCCGTGCACATTCCCGTCTTTCTGTCGTCGCTGATCCAGGTGCCACTGGTCTGGCAGATGACGCGAGCGCCTGTCGGAGTATTGACCGCCTCGGCCGCTGCCCTGACGCCGCGCCATATGGCCGAAGTCGGAGCGGAAGGGGTGCCGCTGGAAGTCCAGGGTTTGGAGGACACGCAGGAATTTGCCAGCGTCATCCTGCGCAATGAACGCAACGACATGGATCTGGACAAGGTGGAAGCCGAGGTCATCGCCGCCGGACGCGCCCTTGTTGCCCACAATCCGGCGATCCGGGCGATCGTGCTGGAATGCACCGACCTACCGCCCTTTGCCCTCAGCTTGCAGCAAGCCCTGGCGCTTCCGGTGTTCGACTTGGTGACGCTGTCGGGGATGATCCACGAAGCCGCGCTCCGGCAAGCCTACAAGGGTTTCACATAGCAAGGCCAGCCCGGGATACTCGCGCCCGGGCAGTCGCGCGCTGCCAGCGCATCCGTCCGCGGTTGGAGAGCCGAGCACTCAGTGCTGGAGCGACCCGAGATCCCGCTCCACACCAATGCCTCCGAGAACGACCTGCGGGCCTGCGTGACCAAGCGCCGGATCTCAGGCGCCACGATCAGCGCCGATGGCGGGCAGGCTCGCGACGTGATGCTCGGCCTGATGAAGACCTGCCGGAAACTCGGCATCTCCTTCTTCGCTTATCTGGGTGACCGGCTCGGCCTCCAGGGGACGGCCGAGCGCATCCCCCCGCTACCCGATCTCGTGGGCGCGCAACCGGCGTAAACTCACTCCGCCCCGCAATCTGCCCCAGTTACCCCGCTCCCC
>NZ_JBDPNJ010000025.1:0-38619 GCF_039770665.1 Paracoccus sp. SSK6
GGCAGCCATAAACCTTGTGCATGTTGATGCATGGCTGCGCGGCCAGATCTCCAGATCAATTCCGACCCTGATAAGTCTCGACATGACCGTTCCCTTTGTGGATCGTTGCAAACTCACCTTGATACAAAGATACCACCGGGGAGCGGTCACATCATCAGCACCGTTGATCGGCAGAAACCGTTTGGCCGCAGCTATACAAGTGTTCCATTTCAGGATGTAAAGACCCAGTCGGAACCGGCATCGCTAATGCCGTCAACAAAGCCGGGCTCGCCGATAAACATGAAATCACTTTGCCGCAGATCGTCCTTGAAGACTCCCTGAAGGAGCACTCCGCCTTCAGCATCGGCGTCCTCATCGGTGTCCCACCAGACGAATGCGCCTGCAGCGTAATCAACAACCTCCACGTCCCCAGGCTCAATGTCGCGCAGCGCCAGGTGATCGAACGCACCTTGAGCTAGACCGCGAACCTCCATGTCGCGGATCACGTCAAAGCCGCTGTTAGGAGCTACGATGAAGGCATCTGCACCGGTACCTCCCACGATGATATCGTTGCCTCTCCCTCCCTCTATCATGTCATGGCCTGCTCCGGCATCAATCACATCGTCACCATCCGCACCAAGCAATTCGTCAGCCATTGCTCCGCCGACCAAAGTATCTCGACCCAGGCCACCATCGAGCCGATCGCTCCCGTTGCCGCCATAGAGCAAGTCACGACCCGCGTTGCCGTACAGGACATCATCACCATCGGCGCCCCTCAACGTATCGTTTCCATTGCGGCCGAAGATATGGTCCCAGGTCTCGCCACCGATCAAGTTGTCGGACCGCTTCTCGCCAACAATCACCTGGTATGCTTCCTCTCCTTCGAAAGTAACGCGCAGATCGTTATGACGAAGTACCACATCAGCGATGTAGTCAAAACGCATGCCCGGCAGAGCGCTCTCGCTCATTGAAGGATCCTCAATGCTCGGCGAGGCGCGTTCTTCTGTAGGACCCGTTGCATCGCGCGACGCCGGCGGCAGATCTGGTTGTTCGGCAAACATGAAGTCGTCCTGCGCCAGTTGTGACTGTGCTACGCCTTCCAGCAGAACCGAGCCGCCTTCCCAGCTGACCAAAACTCCGGCTGTGGTGTCCGTAAAGCTGAGATCCTCCCATCGCAGATCACGCAATGCCAGATGATCGAACATGCCTGGCCCGGCTGTGAAATCGCGGATCACGTCGTCGCCGCTCATGGGATCAACTATGAAGGCATCAGGGCCCTCACCGCCTACCAGGGTGTCGTTGCCCATACCGCCCTCAAGGCCACTATGTCCGGGCCCCTCATCCAAGTAATCGTCGCCCATGCCCCCGCGCAGGGCGTCCGCCCCATCGCCGCCGAAGAGGTAGTCATCACCAGAGCCACCATAGAGCAAGTCACCACCGTCACCGCCACTTAGGGTGTCGTGATCTTGATCGCCGTAGAGCACATCGTCTTCACTTGCTCCATACAGTTGATCACGCCCTGCAAGACCCCAAAAGTGGTCGCGGTTGACATTGCCGGCAAGCGAATTGTGTCCCTCATTTCCGACCGCTACCTGATAATCATATGGCTTTCGGATGACATTGAAGTCGAAGCTGAAGCTGTCCAAGTCTTGAAAGGTCTCAGCCAGGAGTTGTTTCCAATTGTGGGGGGACCTGTTTGACATCTTACCTCTCCATGATGATCACGTGGAAACAAGATTTTCGGAGCAGCAGCTAAAACCTTGATCAGCGTCTTAAACAGCTTCTGGCAAGTATTGTTCCCGCAATCTCCGACGGGCCGATCTATACCCAAGGCGTTAATGCTCAAGGTTCTGAACAAGGCAAATCCTACCTATGCTGAGCCTGCCCAGAAAGTAAAACTCCACTCTCTCCCGGTCTTAACCAAACGCAAGCTCAGGTCCGTCTAAAAATAAAGAGGACCCGGGTTCATTTCTGAGCCCAGGCGGGTCGTTCCAATTGCCCCTCCGACCCTACTTGGAGAGGCTGGGATCGATGTTACCAAGCTATTCCTGCATAAACTTCTGCAGTTCTTCAGGCGTCACTGCGCCGTTCTGGTCGGCATCCACAGCATCGAAGATCCGTCTGTGGATGGCCGAGACCTCCTCGAAGGAGAGCGCATCATCACTGTCAGCGTCAGCGACCGCAAAGACGATCTTCATCATGTGCCCGTGCATCCCCCTGCTGGGCATTGCGTTCATGCCACGAGATTGCATCATTCCGGTCATCATGCCTTGGCCCATCATCTCACTCATCATCCCAGGAGGCATCATACCGGGCTCGCCAGGCTGTACGTCCTGCTCCTGTTGAGCCAAGCCATCTGGCTCGGTAAGGGGAGATGCTTCCGTAGCGGCAGCGTCAGGATGATGGGGATCGGCTACAGTTGCCTGCGCCAGAGCGCCTGTCGCCGTGCTAATATTAACAAGGGCGGCCAGCACCGCCGCACGTTGAAGAAATGCCATCTTGATTAGTCCTCCTCGTCTGTTGGGGCTAGTGGCGGCCTAGCTGAACGGATCTGGAGCGATCCTGACGCAGCACGAGCTCGCTTGCCGCTGTACCAATGCTGGATCAACTAAGAGTGTATGCCTCCGCGGAGGGCCGCCTGACGGGTTTTGCGTTGGGGTGATAGCTTCGACCTTATGCGCGACCTTAAATTCGAACCCCCGATTGAAGTTATGTCCGCGGCGGATGGTGTCCGCCGGCGACATTGGAGCGATGCAGACAAGGTGCGGATCGTCGAGGAAAGCCTCCACGAAGGTCGGCAGGTCAGTGCCACGGCAAGGCGGCACGGCATTTCGAGGTCTCTGCTGACGGTTTGGCGCCGGCAGTATCGGAATGGAGAATTTGGTGGCGACTGTTTGCCATCCTTTGCCCCTCTGACGGTTTTGGCCGAGCCGACAGGCATGAGATCACCAAGGTCGGTGCCGCCGAACCCGGAAGCGCGGGTAGAGATTGCCCTGAGAAATGGACGCCAGATGGTTGTGCCGGCCAATGTGGATCCCGAGGCGCTGGCACGGCTCCTATCCGTGGTAGATGAGCGATGATCGCGTTTCCGGCGGGGGTGAAAGTCTGGATCGCAGGCGGCGTTACCGACATGCGGCGCGGCATGGGCACCTTGGCACTTCAAGTTCAGCAGGGGCTCGGGCGGGACCCATACACCGGGGAGATATTCTGCTTCCGGGGACGCCGCGGCGATCTGGTGAAGTTGATATGGCATGATGGCGTCGGAATGTCCCTGTATGTGAAGCGGCTCGAGGCAGGGAAGTTCATCTGGCCCTCGAGCGGATCGGGAGAAGCGGTTCAGGTCTCTGCGGCGCAGATGGCCTATCTTCTCGATGGGATTGACTGGCGAAATCCCCGTTGGACACAACGTCCTGCAAAGGCTGGATAAAACCTCTCTATCTGGCGGTTTTGCGTAGGCTTTCTCAGGCCGGCATGGTAGGTTCCTGCCATGTCTGGGAGCGCCTCCGAACTTGAGCAACTGCGTGCCGCGCTCGCCGCCGCTGAAGGCCGTGCGGCGGCGGCGGAGGCCGATCTCGCACAGGCGCGCGCGGTGGTCTCGACCTCGGAAGCCATGATCGCGGGGCTCAAGCTCGAGATTGCGCTGCTCCGCCGGGACAAGTACGGCCGGAGCGCTGAACGCACTGCCCGGCTCCTCGATCAGTTGGAATTGCAGCTCGAGGAACTGGTGGCCAATGCCGCCGAGGACAAGGTCCGGGCCGAGGAGGCGGCAGAGCAGACGGCTCATGTTGCCGGCTTCGAGCGACGCAAACCCGTGAAAAAGCCCTTCCCCGACCACCTGCCGCGCGAACGGGTGGTGGTTGACGCTCCGACAGCCTGCACCTGCTGTGGCTCCGATCGTATCGTGAAGATGGGCGAAGACATCACCGAGACCCTGGAGGTCATTCCTCGCCAATGGAAGGTGATCCAGACCGTCCGTGAGAAGTTCACCTGTCGAGCGTGTGAGAAGATCAGCCAGCCCCCGGCGCCGTTCCACCCCGTTCCGCGGGGATGGGCCGGGCCCAGCCTCCTGGCGATGATCATCTTCGAAAAATATGGCCAGCATCAGCCCCTGAACCGTCAGGCCGAGCGATATGCCCGGGAAGGTCTGGACCTGAGCCTCTCGACGCTGGCCGACCAGGTCGGTGCGGTGACCGCTTTGCTGGAACCTTTGCAGGCGCTGATCGAGGCACATGTTCTCGCGGCCGAGCGCCTTCATGGAGACGACACGACGGTACCGCTTCTTGCCCGTGGCGGCACGAAGACGGCGCGACTCTGGACCTATGTCCGGGATGATCGCCCATTCTCGGGCACCGCTCCGCCCGCCGTTGTCTTCAAGTTCTCCCGCGACCGGGCAGGCGAACATCCGTTCGGGCATTTGAAGGGCTGGCAGGGCATCCTGCAGGCTGATGCCTATGCCGGATATAATCAGCTCTATCAGGGCGACCGCAAACCGGGATCCGTCCTGTCGGCGCTGTGCTGGTCGCACGCACGCCGCAAGTTCTTCGAACTTGCCGATGTCGAAGGAAACATCCGCAAAGGCAAGTCACCTGAAGACATCTCGCCGATCGCCTTTGAAGCGGTGAAGCGGATCGACAGGCTGTTCGAAGTCGAGCGCGAGATCAGCGGCCTTGATGCCGCTGCGCGGCTGGAGGCGCGCCAGCGTCTGTCGGCGCCACTGGTGGGCGAACTGGAAACATGGTTGCGGTCCGAACGGGCGCGGCTCTCGAAACATGCCAAGGTCGCCAAAGCGATCGATTACCTTCTGTCGACTGCTCACTGGCCCGGCTTCACCCGCTTCCTTCAGGACGGCCGGGTTTGCCTCAGCAACAATTGCGCGGAGCGTTCGCTGCGCGGCGTGGCCCTAGGCCGGAAGTCATGGCTCTTCACCGGCTCCGAGCGCGGTGGCCATCGCGCCGCCTTCATGTATTCCTTGATCGGCAGCGCGAAGCTGAACGGCATTGATCCCCAAGCTTGGCTGGCCGATGTCATCGCCCGCATCTCCGACCTGCCGATCTCACGGCTGCCCGAATTGCTGCCGTGGCACTGGAGCGCCGAAGACAGCCAAGTCAAGGCTGCCTGACCGCGGTCCCCGCCGTGGGCTTACCTAAGAGTGGGGGGCCTTGATCGAGATCAAGACTGATGCTGATCGGGCGCATGAAGTTGCGAACATAGATTACCGTTGAGTCAATGGCACGCTTGCCGCGCAACCGTTAGTTTACTGGTTCGAGCACTTATCCTGCGAGGATGTCCCCGAGGTGGGCGGCAAGAACGCCGCTCAATCCTGATCACCAGCAATTTCTCTTGTCCGCTGATAAAAGCTGGCCAAACAATTTGTGCTCCGGCACGCCGACCACATGGGTTGACCTGAGCACTGCGGTGAACATCGGCAAATCAGGAGCGAGGCTACCACCTAGAGCGAACACAATAGACCGGGCGAGAAGGGAACACCTAATCAACAAGAGAGCGGGTGTTTTTGTTCTATCAACACGGGAGCGGTAGGATCTTCTCGTCCTTCGCAATCTGACTGAGCACCGAAACAGGGGCTGCGCCATTCAGGACGGTCCGACCGATCACAAGGCCAGGCGTGCCGATAAAGCCAAATAGATCAGCCAAGGCACGCGTTTGATCGAGCTCGGCCTGAATCGCGGGTGAGGCCATATCTATCGCAAGCTGCTCGACATTCAGGCCAAGGTCAGACGCCACACGCAATATCGAAGACTCATTGGCGACGAGCGGCGTTCGCATGAAGCGGCGCCGTAGGTCTTGCTGCCTGCCTTGCCGTGCGGCCGCGACCGAAGCGCGGGCGGCAAGTTCAGATGCCGGCCCAAAAATTGGGAGTTCATGCTGCACCAGCCGATAGGCGGCTCGGTCATCAGCCAGTAAGTCATCCAGATCCTGTTCAAGCGCACGGCAGAAGGGGCAGCGAAACTCGCTGAAATAAGCAATCGGGACGACACCGGTCGGAAGTTCGGTGCCGAAGAGGGCGGGGCAGGGGTCGGCGCGCAGGGCTTCCATCCGTGCATGGCGCGCCTCAGCATCATCCGAGGGTCCATCGAGACCAATCAGCGCAACGGATGCAGAGGAAGTTTGCCCCTCGGACTTCAGGCGCCGAAAGGGTGGCACGTCTGCGATTTCAACATAAGCAAGGCCGCGGCCTGTCAACTGCTCCCAGGGAAGCGCACGCAATCCATAAATTGCTGCGACAATGCCCCCAAAAACGAACACATCACGTCGCCGGATTGTCATGCCACAGCCACCTGAGCTCCGAGCAGAACCCGCTTGTCGATCCGGATAGCACGGTCGTTCAGCATCCCGATGCCGCCGTTACGCGCCGGTCGCCTAATCGTCCAAGGCTCAAGCTTGCCAGGGACGTGGTAATAGGCGTCTCTCCCGTTACGGCAGAGGCAGAGCGCCTGCACCCCGAGCGGTTTTCCGGGGCCAACGGGCACGCCATCGCTGAGCTGCGCATAGCGTTGAAGTCTGTACCGGAACAGGTTGTAATGTGAAGGCATTTTATGATCCACGGAAGATGACCATTCTGAGTCCAGCCTCGTCTAGCCATCATTTTTACTGGCTTGAACAGCCTGAATTCGCTTCGGCCAAGTCGACTTGATGAACGCGAGTATGGCGCCAACGTCGTCGTCGCTCAGGATCGAGCCAAAAGCGGGCATGCCGGATGTCATGCTCACCCCCATGTCATCCAGGACTGCCTGACCTCCCCGGCGGATATAATCTTCCAGCATAGCGTCGGCATGATGCCAGGTATGGCCATATCTGTTATGCGGCGGGGCAGGGAGAATGCCGTTTTCATCCGCAATCTGCCAGTCGGGTTGCCCTTCGAGCTGGGCACCGTGGCATACTGCACAGTGTTCGGAATAAAGTTGAGCCCCGCGTTGCAGATCGGCTGTCTTGCCATAACCCCAGACCACCCAACCGACTCCGGTAGCAAAGCCGACGACAAGCAGCCGTATCGCCCATTTTGGGATGGCAGGCAGATAGCTTCTCTTCATGCGCGTCAGATTGTGGCCGTTTGCGCAAAGGTCAACCTTGAAAGCTATTGTTGGAAGGCCGCCTTGAACTTCCGCGCGAGCAGTTCCCATCTTCTCAGACATCGGCAAGCTTAGGAGAGATCATGCGTTTTCATATTCCCAACATGAGTTGTGGCGGCTGTGCACGCGGGGTCACTCGTGCCATCGAGTCCGTTGATCCGGATGCGCGCATCGTTATTCACCAGGACCGTCGTGAAGTTGAGTTGGCCAGTGATCTGCCGCATGCCCGCTTTGCGTCTGCTCTTGCTGCAGCAGGTTATCCGGTCGCGCCAACTACAGGCTAACGAGATTATCGTTTCGATCTTCAGTTGCTCCTAGGCCGATGAGAACGCCTGCCCGCTGCCGATCAGCAGCAGGCAGGCAGAAGAGCTGATACGGGTATTGATGACCCTCCATAGGTTGGAGCACAGAACGCCTTTTTCCTGCTAACGGTCACATCCCGTGGCCAGCAACAGGCAGCAGTCCGAAAGCGCCTAAGGCCATCCAGACAGCCATGGCGATCATCATCAGGTTTTCCGTCAGCGACACGAAGCCAAGGGGCACGTTACTCGATCCACCCACGCAGGCGCATTTGAGTTCGCGGCGGTCCAGATAAACGGCCTTGAAGACCGAGAGCGCACCGATCGTGCCAATGAACAGGGCAATGGGAACGGACAGCCAGGTCAGCGCACCCGCGATCATCAGGATGCCCGCCAAGCCCTCGGCGAAAGGATAGATGTAGGAATAGGGCACCCACCGCTTGGCCAGCAGGTCGTAGTTCAGGAACATCGTCGCGAAGCTCTCGACGTTCTGCAACTTCAACAGCGCCAGGATGGCCATGCTGAAGGCGATGAACCATTCACCGGCCCGGAGCGTGAAGGGTGTGCCATAGACCGCGAAGCTTGCTGCGAGCGCCATCAGCAGCGTCATGGCAAACAGGGCGATCACTGGTCGATAGCTGGTCGCCTTGGGGTCAGTGACGTGCTTGCCGAGATAGCGCCGCAGATCATCGTAGCCGCCAATACGCCGGTCATCGATGAAAATCTGCGGCGTGGTCGCAACATCATGGCTGGCCTTGAAGGCCTCAACCTCCTGTCGCGTGGCAAGATGATGGTCCTCGACCGCAAAGCCCGAGCGCTTCAGCAGGTCCAGGGCCTTGAGGCCGTAAGGGCAGGTGTGATCCGGCATCATCATCCGGTAAAGGCGCGCCGTCTTAACGGCGGCAGGAACGGTAGCGTCCAACATCTTGAAGTCTCCTTGCTGTTCTTGTCACAGAGCAGATCGGTACGTATATAAGTTCCGTACCACAGTACGGGATCAAGGGTAAAATGCTGACGATCGGAAAACTTGCCGAGGCTGGTGGAGTCGGTGTCGAGACCATCCGCTTCTATCAACGCAAGGAGCTTCTCCCGGTCCCTGTGCGCGACGGCGGCATTCGCCGCTATGACCAAGAGGACCTGCGGCGGCTTCGCTTCATCCGCAAGGCACAGCAGGCTGGCTTCACGTTGGAGGAGATCAAGGAGTTGATCGAGCTGGACTCGGGTCATGACCATGATCGCGCACAGCATATGGCCAAGAAGCGGTTGGCCAAACTTGAGGAGCAGATTGCTGAATTGCAGCGGGCCCGGGCAAGCCTGCAAAGGCTTGCAGAGACCTGTGCGAAAGACCAGTCGGGAGCCTGCCCTATTCTCTTTGCGTTCGACGATTAGGGCCTGCTCTGAGGGCCGGCATACCAAACACCGACACATGGAACTCGAACAACGGCGCTGAAAACCTTCATCGATGCATGCGTCGATTGGAGGGCAGCAACGCAGCCCACTCCGACATTCGATTCACGTGCAAAACGGTCTATGCGGCCGGGTAGTGCGTGAAGACTTCGCTCGTGCCGTCGTTGCGAATGAGCAGAACATCATAGGCCTCGCGTTCGCTTTCGGGTCCCATGCCGGGTGAGCCGTACGGCATGCCGGGAACGGCCAGGCCGATGGCTTCGGGTCGTTCTTCCAAAATGCGGCGGATGTCAGCCACCGGCACATGGCCTTCGAGCATGTAGCCCCCGATACGCGCCGTGTGGCAGGAGGCCATCGCCTCGGGAATGCCATTCTCGGACTTGTACCGCATCAGCGCGGTTCCGGCGCTGAGTTCGGTGGTCACAATGAAACCGGCCGCTTCGACAATCTCGATCCAGGCGCCGCAACAACCGCAGTTGGGGTCTTTCATGACAAGCATCTGGTTGTCGAGGCTGCGCGCCCTTGCAGGAAGGGCGGTCAGAGCGAACAGCCCCGCTCCTGCGGCCAGGATCGTTCGACGTGAAGGGTTCTTACTGGTCATGTCATATCCTTTCTCATGTGGTTTGCGGGCTCAAAGCGCGACCCGCCTGAGCCGGAGGGCATTCGCAATGACAGAGACCGACGACAGACCCATTGCTGCCGCTGCGATCATCGGCGACAGCAGCATGCCGGTCAGGGGATAAAGCAGTCCTGCCGCGACCGGCACACCGGCGGCGTTGTAGACAAAGGCGAAGAACAAGTTCTGCTTGATGTTTCGCAGCGTGGCCTTGGCCAGGCGCCGGGCGCGGACCACGCCCATCAGATCGCCGCCCAAGAGCGTCAGGCCGGCGCTTTCGACCGCGACATCTGCCCCGGTGCCCATGGCGATGCCGACATCGGCAGCGGCGAGGGCAGGGGCGTCGTTTACTCCGTCGCCTGCCATGGCCACCACGGCGCCATCCTTGCGCAAGGCATCGATGAGGTTCTTCTTGTCTTCGGGCAGGACCCCGGCACGCACCTCGTCGATGCCCAGCTTGGCGGCGACGGCCTCGGCGGTTCGCTGATTGTCGCCCGTGGCCATGATGACGCGCAGTCCGAGCTGGTGAAGGGTGCGGATCGCCTCAGTTGTCGAGGCCTTGATCGGATCGGCCACGGCAACGATGCCGGCAAGCTGGCCGTCAACGGCCACGAACATGGCGGTCTTGCCGTCGCTGCGCAGCGCATCAGCCCGTGCCTCAGCCGAAGTGGAGTCAAGTCCGAGGACCGTCATCATGGCCGTGTTACCCAAGGCCGCCGTCCGCCCCTGGACTCTGCCCTGCACTCCTTTGCCGGTGATGGCCTCGAAGTCCGATGCAGACTGCATCCCTACCCCGCGAGATACCGCGCCCTCGACAATGGCTTCGGCCAGCGGATGTTCAGACCCGCGCTCCAGTGCCGCAGCAATGGCAAGCAGGTCATCCTCGGCCAGGTCTCCCAGGCTGATGACATCGGTCAGCTTCGGCCGTCCTTCGGTCAGGGTGCCGGTCTTGTCCACGATCAGCGTATCGACCGCTGCCATGCGCTCCAGGGCCTCGGCATCCTTGATCAGGACACCGGCCTGTGCGCCGCGACCGGCCGCCGTGGTGATCGAGATCGGCGTGGCCAGGCCAAGCGCGCAAGGGCAGGCGATAATCAGCACCGACACGGCAGCAGCTACCGCAAAGACCAGGGTCGGATCCGGTCCCCACACTAGCCAAGCCAAGAACGCAAGGACCGCGATCGCCACCACCGTGGGGACAAAGACCGACGACACCCGGTCGGCCAGTCCCTGGATCGGCGCACGCGACCGCCGTGCGTTCGAGACCATTTCGACGATCTGCGACAGGACAGTATCGGCGCCCACGCGACGCGCCTCGATCACAAGGCTGCCGTTCTTGTTGATCGTGCCGCCGGTGACGGGATCGCCGGGGCCTTTCTCTACGGGAACCGGTTCGCCGGTGATCATGCTTTCATCCACCGACGACCGGCCATCAATCACCGTCGCATCCACCGGCACGCTGTCGCCGGGCCGCACGCGCAGCCGGTCGCCCTCAATGACATGCTCCAATGGCGCATCGTATTCGGTACCATCTTCCAGCACCCGGCGCGCGGTCTTTGGGGCAAGGTCCAGAAGCGCCCGGATCGCATCGCCTGTACGTTCGCGCGCCCGCAGTTCCAGCACCTGGCCAACGAAGATCAGCGCCACGATCACGACGGCGGCTTCGAAATAGGTGCCGACGCCGTGGCCCATCCGGTATTCCTCGGGGAACAGTCCGGGCAGAAAGGTGGCGACGATGGAATACAGATAGGCCGCACCGACCCCGAGCGAGATCAGTGTCCACATGTTGGGCGAGCGGTTCTTGATCGACTCCCAGCCTCGGAGAAAAAACGGCGCGGCGGCCCACAGGACGATCGGCGTGGCTATGATGAACTCGATAAAGGACGCCAAGCGATGCCCGATCCAGTCCCTGACCGGAAGGTTGACCAGTTCCCCCATGGTGAGGACGATCAGCGGAATGGCCGCTGCGGCGCTGATCCACATGCGGCGAGTAAATTCCGCCAGTTCGGGGCTGGGGCCGCCGGTCGGCAGCATCGGCTCCAGTGCCATGCCGCAGATCGGGCAGTTTCCGGGGGCATCGCGGATGATCTGCGGATGCATCGGACAGGTCCATGTCGTGCCGGTAGGCTGCGCGGCCTTGCGGCCTTGGGCGTGACCGCTGGCATAGAACCAGGGATCTTCCTTGAAGGCAGCGTCACACTTTGCCGAACAGAAGTGAAACATCTTGCCCGCGAACTGAGCCTTGCGCGTCTCAGGGCCGACCGCAACGGTCATGCCGCAGACGGGGTCGATGGCGGTCTGGGCACCGTCCGGAATTGCAGCCGCACTATGATGATGGTGTTCCATTTCGGTCTTTCCTTGTTCCGGGGCGCGCGTTCCGGTCGAATTGCCACGGCAGGAACCTTGGGTCGTTCGCGCGGGGCAGGGTAGAAAATAGGCCAAACCGCCGGGGTGGCCGCGCGATCGGAACCGCGCGACCGACGCGATATCACTTGGCGTTTTCGGCGAGCCAGGTTGTCATCTGCTCGATCTCACCGACCTGTGCCGCGATGACCTCCTCGGCAAGCGCCCGCATTTGCTCGTCCTTTCCGTGCTTAAGCAAACCTTCAGCCATATCGATGGCGCCCTGATGGTGGGCGATCATCCCGCAGGCAAAAGCCACATCGGCATCTTCATTCATCATGCCCTGATGCATGGCCGGCATCGTGACCATCATCTTGCGCATGTTGTCCTGAACATGCTGGGGCATATCCTCCATCTTCATGCCCCCCATGCCCATCATGCCTGCCATGCCGGAGCCCATGCCGCCGGCTTGCTGATCGGTTCCCGTCGAGGAACCCCCCATCTCGCCGGCCGGCATTTCTTGTGAGCCGGAGGATGCAGCACACTGTTCCGGAAGCTGGAATTCAGCATCCTGTGCGAAAACAGGGCCCGAAAAGGTGGTCGCGGTAATCGCCAAAATCGCCAGTATTTTAACGGAAGTCATGTGTCTTCTCCCAATTTGGTTAGGTGTCCATTCGGAGTAAGCTGATGTTCAGAAAACGGATACGTGCATGATCACGTCATCAGGTTTCAGTCCTGCCCTATTCAACTCCGTAGGGGACATGACACGTCCGGCTGGAACGGGCATTGTGCTTGTAGGGCTAGCAGACCCCGAGATGGGCTCAGGTTTTTCGGCCGTGTCATTTACAGAAGAATGATCCCCACCAATACCCGACTGAGATCCTCTCGTGCTGTGACTTGCTTCCTCGGCGTGAGCGAAACCTGCCACGATGCTGGCCACGGTCAGAGCGGCCACGAAGGTGTTTTTCATTATATTTTCCAGTTTGTTAAAGGACATCATTCCAGGATTTCAGTGATCGTCAGCTTGCCGTTCACGCGATCGGCAGCAAACTGGATGCTGTCGCCCTCGCTGAGCTTTTCGAGCATCTCCGGCTCTGCCACCTGAAACACCATTTTCATGGCCGGCATGTCGAGGTTTTTGAGTTCTTCGTGATCAACCGTCACCTTGTTCCATTTGGTGTCGATCTTGGTGACGGTTCCGTTCGTGATGTGGGTATCCGCGAGAGCGGCTCCAGCGGAAACGATCAGGGCGGCTGCGGTCAATTGGATTAGTTTCATGGTCGTGTCCTCTTGATTCAGGATTTGGCGACAGTGATCGGACCGTGCATGCCGGACTCGTAATGGCCCATCATCAGGCATGCGAATTCGAACTCGCCCGCATTTTTGAATGTCCAGAGAATTTCTCCGGTCTCGCCCGGTTGCAGGCGCACGGCGTTCGGGTCGTCGTGCTCCATCTCGGGAAATTTTTCCATCAGTTCCTTGTGCTCGGCGTTGGCCTCGATCGTGTCCATGACGAACTCATGCTCCAGTTCACCCTTGTTGGTGATGACCAGACGGACGGTCTCGCCGGCTTTAAACGAAAGCTCTTTGGGTTCGAAAACCATGGCGCCGTCTTCTGTTTCCCGCATGGTGACCGCGACGGACTTCATGTCTCCGTCAGTTGCCGGTGCGCCCATCGGGTGGTCATGGCCGCCGGAATGCGTTCCCGCCGCCAGGGCAAAGGAGGGGAGAAGCGCAACCGCGCCGATCAGCATCAGTGATTTCATCGGTCTTTCCTTTATCGTTGCTCGATCGTTCAGGGTCAGCCCAACCGCTTGCCGCCGCGAGGCGTCAGGATCGTGGCAGGGCTGTTGTTGCTGGCGTGTTCGGGCAGTTCGCCCGTCCACTCCCAGGCCTGCGTACCGGGAGGGTTCTCGAACCAACCCGGATCGGTATAGTCGTCAGGCGCGATCCCCTCGCGCACCTTCACGACAGAGAACATGCCGCCCATTTCCAGCGGGCCGAATGGTCCCCAGCCGGTCATCATCGGGATCGTGTTTTCAGGGATCTCCATGGACATTTCACCCATGTCGGCCATGCCCGCGGTTCCCATAGGCATGTAGCCAGGCTGGTGCTTGCGGATCATCTCTGTCACGCGCGCCTTGTTGGCGCCGATGAAGGTGGGCAACTCATGGCCCATCGCGTTCATGGTGTGATGCGACTTGTGGCAGTGGAACGCCCAATCGCCTACGTGGTCGGCGTTGAACTCATAGGCCCGCATGGATCCCACCGGAATGTCGATGGTGACTTCCGGCCAGCGGGCTTCGGGCCGAACCCAGCCACCGTCTGTGCAGGTTACTTCGAAATCGTAGCCGTGCATGTGGATGGGGTGGTTGGTCATGGTCAGGTTGCCGACGCGCACCCGCACCCGGTCGCCCTTGCTGACAACCAGCGGGTCGATGTCAGGGAAAATCCGGCTGTTGAACGTCCAGAGGTTGAAATCCGTCATCTCTGCGACGCGCGGGATATAGGTGCCCGGATCGATGTCATAGGCCGCCAGCAGGATCCCGAAATCGCGGTCCACCGGCATGAAGGCCGGGTCGCGCGGATGCACGATGAACAGTCCCATCATGCCCATGGCCATCTGAACCATCTCGTCGGCATGAGGGTGGTACATGAACGTGCCCGACTTCACCAAGTCGAACTCATAGACATAGGTCTTGCCGGACGGGATGGCGGGATGGCTCAAGCCGCCCACCCCGTCCATGCCGGATGGCAGGATCAGCCCGTGCCAATGAACCGAGGTGTGTTCGGGCAGGCGGTTGGTGACATAGATGCGGACCCGTTCGCCCTCGATGGCTTCGATCGTGGGGCCTGTGGACTGGCCGTTATAGCCCCAAAGGCGAGCCACCATCCCGTCGGCCATGATCCGTTCGACGGGTTCGGCGACGAGATGAAACTCCTTGACGTTCCCGTTCATCCGGTAGGGCAGCGACCAGCCGTTCAGGGTGACGATGGGGTTGTACTCGATGCCGGTGGTGGGACGTGGCGGCACCTGGGTATAGGGGCTGTCGGTGCTGGCTGCTTCCGGCAGATCGCGAAAGCGGGTTTCGGCTTGCCCGGCCTTCACGGCCAACGCCGCGGCCCCGGCCCCGATCCCGGCGCCCAGCATGGTTCTGCGGTTCATCATTCCTCTTCCCCTTTCTCGCTTGCGCTTTCACCCGCTGCCCCGCCCCAGATCGCTGCGGTGGCATCGGCTTCGGCGAGCCAGTAATTGCGCTTTGCCTCGGCAGCGCTCAGCTCAGATTCCAGCTGTTCGCGGGCATCGTTCAACAGCTCGAAGGTCGAGGTGAGCATGCCGTTGTAGCTGAGCAGCGCCTGTTCATTGATCTCGCGCCGCAGGGGCAGCACCTGATCGCGCCAGTGGCGGGCAATCTGATAACTGCCGGTGACCGAGGTATGGGCCGCGCGGGCCTCTGATCGGGCATCGACGGCAGCCTGCGCGAGGCTGTTGGCGGATCGCATGTATTCCAGGCTGCCACGGCGCGAGAGCAGCCCGCCGGTGTCATAGACCGGGATCTGGAATTCGATGTCCATGACAGGGGAGCGCTCGGACTCTCCCTCCTCACGCTCGATTTCCACGCCGGCTGCAAATTCCGCATCCCCGATCATCCGGGTCTGCCCGTTCAAGCGGTACTGGTTGGCAATGGCCTGCAATTCCAGGCGTCCGGCGGCCAGATCGACGCGATTGGCAAGCGCCTGCCGTTCGATATCAGCACGGCCCGGCGCGCCTCCGGGCAGCGCCGGCAGCCGATCGGGAACAAAGAAATCGGTTCCGCTGCCCCAGAGGCCCATCAAGCGGACCAGCTTCTCCTTGGCGAGCTGCGCTTCCAGCTTGGCTGCCGCCTGCTCGGCGGCCAGTTCGGCGGTGAAAGCATGTTCGCGTGCCTGATCGGCCCGGCTCAAAGCACCGGTGGCTCCCAGTTCGGACGCCAGTTCCGACGCCGCATTGGCGGTACTTTGGGATTGGCCGATCAGGGCTGCCGCTTCGAAGGCACCCACTGCTTCGATCCAGCTGCGCCGCGTTTCATGCGCCAAGGCCAGGGTTTCGCCCGCTGCCGCCAATTGAGCCTGCCGGAAGCGAAGTTCGGCCGCCCTTGTCCGGGGCTTCTGGGTGGCAATGTCAAGGATCGACGAAATGAGCGTTGCCTCGATCGAGCGGGTAACATCGCCGCCCGCCAACCCGGACACCGAAAGTCCTACCGAAGGAACCGGACCACGAGCGGTTTCCCAAAGGTCGGCCGCTGACAGCCCCAGTTCGGCATATCGCGCCTGAAGTCCAGGGTTGTTCAACAGCGCGATCTGGACCGCCTGATCGGCACTCAGCGTCTTGCGGTGAGCCATGGCACGAACCCGCTGAGCATTCGCTTCCCGTTCAGCAGGGCTTTGCAACCACACCGCATCGGCACCTGCGGCGCGGCGAGAGAGATCGGAGACCGGAGCAAATCCGGCTCGCTGGTCGCTGGCCTTCTTCATTGTCGCGACATCGGCACAAGCCGACAGCATCAGAACGGCGGCCAGGGAGAAAAACACGAACTTTCTCATTCGCCACCCCCGGTCAGATCGGAGTTCAGGGTGGTCCAGTCCGCAGGTTCCCTGACCTGCCGCGCTGTATAATTGACCGTTGGTCCTACCGGAGCGATTGAAACGGGGCCTGCGGCATCTGCCGCGGGAGGAGAAGACATATCCAGGGGTGGAAGCGGCGCACACGCGGCTGCCAACAGCGGCAAAGCCGCCGTGAAGATCGGTTTCATGAGGTTTGGGTTCCGCTTGAGATCAGAATGATGGGGGCTGCGACCTGGTCAGGCCACAACAAGCATCGTTCGGATCAGCCTCGCGGAGGGCGGCGGAGACCTTCCGGGACCGTAAGTTCGACCAATGATTCCGGCTGGATCACGGCCAAGGTCTGCCCGACGTCAGTGGCCGGCATGACATTGTTGAAAGGGGGGAGCGCCGTCGAAGGACAGGCGTGCGCTTTGCAATGAGAAGCATGAGCGTCCTTGGACGCATCATTATCTTCAGCATGTCCTTGGTGCTGATGAGCGGCGCTTTCAGTGTCGGTCGCGATGTCATCATGACCAGGATTATCCTGGTTCAATGCGGCCAGCTGGTTGGTGAAGGTATCGGAAACTGCCCGTGCCGATGTAATCTCACATTCCAGTGCCATCGCCGCCTTGGCTGACGATATAGCGAAGCTGGCCGAGACAATCGTCACGACAAACACGGTAACAAGCTGGCGCAGCAAGCTCGACATTCTTACCCGAATAAATCCGCGGAGCCGTCGCAACAACAGAATTTTGGTTTGGCTGACAGGAACGTTATCGCTGATAGCCGGGAATGGGTCCGCCGGATGCAACGTGGTCGCGGCACTTTGTCGCTCCCATCTTCCACTTGACTGTCTTTGGCCTGATATGAGGAGTAGAAAGGGCGCAGCAACATGAGGCACAGGGTGCTGACCAACCACGATCAACTGCCGGGGGCGTCTGAAGGGTATCCATGCGCTCTTGTTCGCGGTCGTGCAGGGGGTTTGACACGAATGCCGGGCCCTGAAATCGGATTATCCTTATGAGTGCTGAGGCTGGATCTCTCAGGCTAAGCCTGCAGGACTGGCTGCGGAAGGCCGCCACTGCCATCCTGATGGTAGCCTTTGCCGTCCTGATCCTGCAGACAACGGCGCATGCCGGGATGGGCGCGCACATACGCCATGACCACTTGGCAATGGCGGCGGCAGATCACCATTGCCAACCTTCTGACGCGGCTGCGGGCGAGTTTGGACTTTCCTCCTCGGATCACTGCGGTGCCGATGCGGACAGGCTGGATGCCTATGGCGACAACTGCGACCAGCTCTGCACCCTCTCTATCGTTCTGCCTCGTCAAACGCTGACCGATCCGTTTGTCGGCGGAGACTTCCTGTTCAAAATCTGGTCGGACCCTCTCGGTCGGACGGCTCTGGGGCCCCTTCGGCCGCCGCGTTCGTTCGTGGCTGCCTAAAGGCCCAGGGCCGACGGGACGCATGTCTCGCGGCCGTCTCAGCCCATCGGCTGAAAGCGCTGTCCCTGAAAACCGGATTTCGGCAGGAGCCGTGTGTCCATGCGTGACGCCGCTCCTCCAGAGCACAGGAATAAATCAATGAAACGAACTGCAATTGCCCTTTCCTTGGGTCTGTCAGCGGTGCTACCCGCTGCTGCCTTGGCCGAGGGCGAGCATGAAACTCACCATTCTGCCGAGCAGCAAGGTCAGGTTGCGACGCCAGCCTCACCCGCAATGCCGATGGAGAGCATGAACGGTCCATCCTCGACCATGATGCAGGGAATGTCTGCCGAATGCGTGACTGCCATGCAGAAGATGATGCAGGCCATTATGGCTACGTCTTCGCCTGTTGCGGCAACCCCGGTCAGCAAGGACGCCCCCGCTTTCACGCAGGCCTATATCGAGGCCATGGACGCGATGCATGCGCCCATGGCGCAGGGCGTCATGGCCGATGATCCGGACATCGCCTTTGTTCGCGGCATGATCCCGCATCATCAGGGTGCGATCGAGATGGCCCGCGTTGTGCAGCAGCACGGCGACGATCCGCAGACAAAGGTTTGGGCAGCCCAGGTTATCGAGGCCCAGGAGCGCGAGATCGCTGAAATGGAGAACTGGCTGTCCGAGAATGGCAACTCGGCATCGTTCGACCTCGGTCGGACAGGCGGCACCGTCTACTCTGCCAACGAAGGCGGCAGCACGATCAGCGCCCTCGATCTGGCAACCGGAACCGTCAACGACGTAGCTATACCTGTGGCACCCCACAATGTCGACCTTACGCCTGACGGGCGCCTTCTTCTGGCGGTGGGTACGCCGGCCTCCGGCAATGATGACTCGGAGGGGCATGGGCACGACAACGATGCGGCAGGTCTTCTGGTGATACTCGATTTGCGCGATCTGGCGAAACCGGCTACGACAGTCGAGATCGGCTCACATCCTGCCCATGTCGTGGCCGACCGGAATGGCCGCGCCTTTGCCTCGGTGTCGGGCAGCAACGAAATTGCGGTCGTTGACCTGGCACAAGGCAAGGTCGTTGCCCGCATCGGCACCGGCGCCTATCCGCATGGCCTTCGGCTCAGCCCTGACGGTGCCGAGCTTTACGTGGCCAATGTCGAGGATGGGTCGGTTTCGGTCATCGACACGCAAGGCCTCAACGAGGCGGCGCGTATTTCGGTCGGTGCGGCCCCGGTGCAGGTCGGCTTCACCCCTGACGGCACGCGCGCCTATGTCTCGCTGCGCGATGAAGATCGCGTGGCGGTGATTGATACCGCGTCGCGCGAGGTCGAAGGCAAGATCGACGTCGGACCGGGTCCGATCCAGCTCATGGCCACGCCGGACGGAAAGTATGTCTATGTTGCGAACCAGGGCTCTGAGGCAGCCCCGAATGATACCGTGTCGGTGATCAACACCGAGAGCGGCCAAGTCACGAAGACGGTGAAGACCGGCCTTGGCGCGCATGGCGTATGGGTATCGTCTGACGGAGCTTTCGTGTTCGTGACAAACATCAGCGATGACAGCGTCTCGATCATCGATGCCCAGCGGCAAGAGGTGGTGGCGACCGTGCCGGTCGGCGATGGCCCGAACGGCATCGTGCATGGACATTCACGCTAACGCCTTGCGGCAGGTGGCGCCGGAATTTCCGGCGCCACTGAGTTCTTCATCACGAGATCACCACAGGAAATGACATGAGGACGTTCTGGATTGGGGCGGTTGCCGTTCTGGTCGCGGGTGGCGCCTGGTGGCTGTCGGATCGCCCCGACAGCCAGCCTTTGGCGGAAAACGGCCAAGCGCTTGCCGTCGTGACGATACCGGCCACCTTGTCGACCGAGGCCCGGGCCGGCCAGCAGGCGTTTGTGGAAAACTGCGCTTCCTGCCACGGCACCAACGCCGAAGGAAAGGCAGGGCTCGCGCCGCCGCTCATCCACAAGATCTACGAGCCTGGCCACCACAGCGACATGGCGTTTGTAATGGCTGCGCGCAGCGGCGTGCGCGCGCATCATTGGACCTTTGGAAACATGGCGCCGGTGCCGGATGTTACCGATGCGGAGCTGGGGTCAGAACAAGAGCTGCTCGAAATCGTACGCTAAGACCGAACGGAGCGGGAACGTCATGCAGCGCGGAGGATTCTTCCAGGAAGTCGCAATGGCCTGAAGCCTTCGGGCATCTGCTGCTCGGTGTCCCAGGAATAGATGCCGGTGAGATTTATGTGCTCCCAGCTGAGTGGCGAGACATGCTTGAGCAATATGTCGGGGATAGTTCGACCACTTTGACGCAGATGGGCTACGGCACGGCTGAGATAAACGGTATTCCAGTGGACGATGGCGCTGACGACAAGGTTGAGGCCCGAGGCACGGAATGCCTGACTTTCGAACGATCGGTCGCGGATTTCGCCGCGCTCATGGAAGAAAACGGCCCGCTTGAGCTTGTGGGCGGATTCTCCTTTGTTAAGACCGGCTTGACATCGCCGGCGAAGTGCCGGGTTGGAATACCATTCGATCATAAACAGGGATCGCTCGATGCGCCCGAGCTCACGCAGGGCTTTCGCCAACTGGCTCGGTTTCGAGGATGCCGCCAGCTTTTTGAGGATCATTGAGGGCGCAACAGAGCGTGTCGTGATTGATGCCGCCAGATGGAGAAGGTCATCCCAGTGTTCCAGAATGAGGGCGGTATTGATCGGCGCGCCGATATGGTTGGCCAGTGCTGGATATGAGTCGGCCTTTTCGAAAGTATGGAACTTCCGGTCCTTGAGATTGCGCAGCCGAGGCGCAAAACGCTTTCCGATCAGAGTGAAGAGGGCAAATACATGATCGCTCGCACCTCCGGTATCGGTAAAGTGCTCCTCGATCTCCAGGATGGTGTCGTGGTCGAACAGGCCGTCGAGAACATAGGCTGCCTCGCTCTCGGTCGGGCTGATCGGCAGAATGCTGAAATAGCCGTACTGATCGGAAAGGTGGCTGTAAAATTTCGAGCCTGGCTCGCTGCCATAATGCAGGTTGATATCACCGCGTTTGGCGGCACGATCACTGGCCCGGAAGAACTGACCATCAGATGATGCGGTCGTCCCTGTTCCCCAGAGCTGGGCGTGGGGATGACGCGCATGGGCGTCGGTCACACATGCCTGCGCTGCGCGATAGGTTTCCGTGCGGGCATGGAACATGCGCATCCATCCGATCTGATGGGCGCTGATCCCCTTGGAGGCTCCGGCCATACGTTTCGGGCCAAGATTGGTGGCGTCCGCGAGCGTGCCGGCGAGCATGGCCGGAATGTTTTGCGGTGAATCGCCCGTTCGAACATGGGTGAACTGGTCGGCAAAGCCGGTCCACTCATGCACGTCTCTTAAGAGATCCGGCACTTCGACAAGCGGATACATTTCGCTGAGTTCGATATTTAGTTCATCGGCTGCAGCGGGCACTTCGCTCGCCAGCGGTGTTACAATCAGGGTTCCGGCATCGAGACGGACGCCTTCAAGTTTGCCGTTGCGGGCGCGATGGGCGAGACGTTTCAGATTGAAGTCCAGCAATTGTTGCATTTCGGTGAGCCAAGCCACCCCGTCGCGCTGCACACCGAGCCCAAGCTGGTCAGTTTCCTTCAGCTTGGTAAAAGTAGGGCGGGGCATGAAATTTTCATTTATCGGCCGGAACGCCCTGCTGCCTTCGACCCAGATGTCGGCCGAACGAAGCCGCTCGCGCAACGCTGCCAGTGTTGCAATCTCATAGAGACGGCGATCGGCCTTTGCCTGCCCGAAGATCAGTTTACGCTCCGCCGCGCCGAGATGAGCGATCGGGACACGTTCGGGAAGCACGCGCCTTCCTTCCGCGTAAAGGGATCTGAGTGTTTCGATCGCTGCCAGCAAAGGATCATACCGACGACTTGAATGGAATGTGAAGGTCAGGAGGAACCGGCCTGCATAATTGCGAACATTGGCATATTGCTCAGCTGCAATAAGCAAGGGTGAGGCGTCATTGTCTTCCACCATCGCCGCAAGCGTCGGCTTTGCCTGCACCAAGCGATGCCAGCCGACGTGGCGGTCGAGCGTTTCAATTGCATCTTCATCATTGTCATTGGCGCACTGAAGAGCCGATATCGTGTCGAGAAACAGCCGTAGTGCCTTAGCCGTCTCCATCCGGGTGTTCACATGGCGCTGCTTCTTGCGGTTATTCGCCTGCGAAAACAGCCTGCCGATCAGCTTGATGAACATGGTGACTGCGGCGTCGGTGAGCTTTTGCCCAAGCTTGATGATCTGCGCGATGATCGTCGCGCGCCGCCGACTGGCGTTGAAGTCGGCGGCAAGCCATGCCGGTGTCACATCGCCCTCCCGGACCATCTGCTCCCAGCGACCGGAGTGGATGCGGGCTTGTAGTCGGGGATCGATATCGAGCGCGCGGATGAAAGCGATCCTGTCGGTCAGCGTGACCAGGTTGGTTGCTCCCGGAGCATCTGGCGCAGATCGCAGCCAATGGAATCGCGTCTGTCGTATCTCGGGATCAACCGTCAAAAGATCATCGAGGGATTGGAGCTTTTCGGCTGAAAGGCCCGATATCAGGGCAGCCTCGGCGCGACGGCGGGCTATTACGCGGCCGGCAAAGCCGATCCGCTCTATTGTGTCAGGTGCGGGAAGTAACACCTTCCGCTCCCGCAGCGTGGTGACAATAGCTTGGGCAATAGAATGGCCCTTGTCCGTTGCGGTCGCCGTTTCGACGGCGGATAGTAAGGCGGCGCGCCGGTCCTGTGCTGTTGCTGTTCGTTTTCCAAAATAGGAAAGCAAATGCGCGATATGCTCGCGGCGAGTTTCCTCCCGCCTGGCATAGGAACGGAAACTCTCCGGATCAGCATCCAATTGTTCGGCTATATAATTGAGCATCGCCCTCGGCGGAATTTCGTGCACCATGAGAGCCCGGCCCGGATGCCGCATCATGCAAAGCTGGACAGCAAAGCCGAGCTGGTTATGTTTTCGCCTGCGGACTTCGATCTCCAGCCGGTCCGATGGAGATAGAGTGTAGTGACGGATCAGACTATCCTCATCGGTCGGTACGCCGAACAGCTCCTGTTGATCCTGAATTTTGAGAAACTTCCGCCGCGCCATTTTTTACTCCATACAAACTTGCGTCGATGGTTCCGGGCATGTCCGGAAACGGTCGTTTGCGTACAAGCCTAAATCACCCTGTCCACAAATTATCTTGACTTATTTGTGGACAGGCATCACCTTTCGGACAACCTATTCGGACGAAATTGAACCTTATGCCACGCACCTTTGCCTATGTCCGTGTCTCCACGACCGGACAGACCACCGAAAACCAGATTCAGGAAATCGAAGCGGCCGGCTTCCACGTCGAGCCACGCCGTATAGTCACCGAGACCATCTCGGGCAGCGTCGCCATTGCGCAGCGCCGGGGTTTCTCGCGACTGATGGATAAACTCGAAGCCGGGGACGTGCTCATCGTCACCAAGCTCGATCGGCTCGGCCGAGATGCGATCGATGTCAGTACGACGGTCAGGAAACTGGAGGAGCTGGGCGTGCGGGTCCATTGTCTGGCCCTCGGCGGCGTCGATCTGGCGAGTTCCGCCGGGAAGATGACGATGAGCGTCATCAATGCCGTCGCTCAGTTCGAGCGTGATCTGCTGATCGAACGCACGCAGTCGGGCCTCAAACGAGCCAAGTCGGAAGGCAAGACCCTCGGCCGTCCCGCTCGGCTCAATGAGAAGCAGAAATTGGATGTTCTCTCGGATTTGGCGGGCGGGATGAGCGTTTCCGCACTCGCCAGAAAATTTGACACCAGCCGCCAGACCATCATGCGTGTCAGGATCGAGGGCGACCGCTCCGTTTAAGCCGTGACTTGAGTAGGCACCCGTTTCCCTTTCGCCTCACCCCGCGCAGCAGGACAGTTTTTTCACATCCCTGTCGAAGGTCTGAGCCGCAAGCTTCAAACCTTCGACAGTCGTCAGATATGGAAAGATCGTCTCCGAGAGATCATCGATCGTCAGGCCGCAGCGGATGGCCAAGGCTGCCGTCTGAATGCTGTCAGCACCCTCTGGTGCAAGGATGTGAGCGCCAAGGAGTTTCCGGGTTGACCCGTCGGCGACCAGCTTGATCAGGCCGCGCGTGTCGCGCGCCGCCAGCGCCCGCGGCACATTGTCGAGGGAAAGGACGGAGGTGCGAACCGAATGTCCGGCAGCCCGCGCCTGCGCTTCGGTCATGCCGACGCTCGCCACCTGCGGATCGGTAAAGACCACGGCGGGCATTGCGGTGTTGTCGTAACTCAGGCTGTTGCCGTTCAATGCGTTCTTGGCGGCGAGCTTTGCGCCATAGGCGGCCATGTAGACGAACTGATCTTTTCCGGTTACATCGCCGGCGGCATAGACGCCCGCCTTCGAGGTGCGCATGCGATCATCAACGATGATGGCCCCGGCCGGTGTCAGGTCTATACCGGTTTCAGCAAGCCCAAGGGCTTCAGTGTTCGAGCGGCGTCCCGTCGCCACAAGAATCCGCTCGGCAGTCAAGATTTCCGGACGTCCGTCCCGCGCGATGGCGAGGGCAACACCACCATCATCGGTCTTGCGGGCGGACTCGTAGGTAATGCCGCTGACGATTTTAATCCCCTCATCGGCCAGATAGGTGGCAAGCGCAGCGCCGATTTCGGGTTCAGCCTCCGGCAGAAGCCGGCTGCGGAACACGAGTGTCACTTCGACACCGGCCCGTGCGAAAGTCTGGGCAAGCTCCACGCCGATGTAGCCGCCGCCAAGCACTATCATCGAGCGTGGCAGCTCGGTCAGGGCGAGCGCTGTCGTGCTGTCGAGCGGCGATACGTCAGCGATCCCCGGAATCCCCGGCAACGCCGGACGCGCACCGGTGGTGATGATAATTCGCTCGGAGCCGATGTGCTGGCCCGCGACCTGGACACCGCCGTCAACGAGGCGGGCCGGACCTTCGTGGTAGACCACATTGTTGTACTCCGGCAGCAGATCAGCGTATTTCGCCTGTCGCAGACCGGCAACCAAAGCGTCTTTCTGGGCGATCTGAGCGGCCCAATCAACCACGCGCGCGCCGCTTTCGATCCCATCAAACCGGGCAGCCGCATCGTTGGCGTGACGTACAGCCTCCGTGGCCCGGATCAGGGCTTTCGAGGGCACGCAGCCGATGTTGACGCATGTACCGCCGATCGTGCCATGCCCGACAAGAGCCACTTGGGCGCCTAGTTCGGCGGCCGTGATCGCGGCGGAGAAACCGGCCGAGCCAGCTCCGACGACCACAAGATCATAACGGCCGTTGCCTTTGTTGGAAGTTGGAACGTCGCAAGCTTCACACATTCAATTCACCTTTGTTGTCTTGTTATTCATCGAGCAGCAATTGGCATCCGCTGATGAGGCGGAACGCCGACGCCGGTAAAGATAAAGTGCGGACGCCCCAATCGCGGCGAGAGCGATCGGGATCAGCACATAGCCGGCCGCTGCGAACCATGCGGAAAAGCCAAAAGAGCCAGCGGCGACCAAAAGAAATGGCGCGGCGCAACAGATGACGGCGAGAAACCCGACTCCGCCAAGGCCGATGAACTTTCCATCTGTCATGCTGAACCTCCTTACTGCGAAACGCCGGACGGATAGCCAGCATTGGTGGTTGCGGTGATCAGCGCGGCGACATTCGTCTGGCTGTCGTCAAAGCGCACCTTCGCGATCGCCGCGCCGGTCGCCTCCGATACATCAACATCGAGCACGCCTGGAACGTTGCTGAGCGCCCGCTTCACAATCGGGCCGCAGAGTTCGCAGGTGGCATTGGCAACATTCAAGGTTACGGTCTGCTCGGCGGCAAAAGCGTGACCACCCGTCAGCAGGGACGCAGTAAGGGCAATGAGGGGCAGGATTTTCATGAGATTCTCCTTGGGATTAAGCATCGAGGACAAGGCGGGCGGCGTAGGGAAAGCCCACGGCGATAATGATCAAGACAGTTGCGACCCAAAGGCCGATCTTGGCGTTCCGATGGGATGATGGACGCGCGCAGTAGGAACCCTCGGCGCATTCAGCCGCCTTCGGCCTGCGATAGACGAGATAGAAACCGTAGCCGAGGCAGGCGAGCGCGATCGTGATAAACACAGGCTGGTAGGGTTCGAACGCGGTCAAATTGCCGATCCACGCGCCGCTGATGCCAGCGAAGAACAAGGCAAAGGGCAGCACGCAACAGGTTGCTGCGCCCAGTGCCGCAACGATGCCGCCGACCGACAGCAATGCTGCCCGATCAAAACCCTTTTCGGCTGGCTCTGTGACTGTATTTGCCAGCGTCCGTGTTTCATCCTGCATCATCGTTCACATGCTCCCGCAATTGATCTATCGTGACCCTAGTGCCTGTAGCGACTACAGGGTCAAGCGAGAAATTTTCACGGATTTGTGCGAGCTATGTGATGACACAGAATGATGAATTTTCGATCGGCGTGCTGTCCGAGCGCAGCGGCGTCAACATAGAGACGATCCGCTATTACGAGAAAATCGGCGTCATGCCGAAGCCCGCCCGCAGCGCAGCGGGTTATCGTATCTACACAACTGAACACGCAAGGCGGCTGCATTTCGTGCGGCGCGGCCGTGAACTCGGCTTCAGCCTGGACGAGTTGCGCGGCCTGCTTCGCCTGGTCGATGGGCATACCTACACCTGCCGGGAGGTCCATGCGCTCACCATCGAACATTTGAAAGATATCCGTCAGAAAATCGCCGATCTGCGGCGTCTGGAGCGGGCCATGTCGAATATGGCGGCGCAATGCACCGGCGATCAGGTTCCAGAATGTCCGGTCATAGATGCCCTTTTTGAAATGCGGTCAATCAAGCGTTCCCGCTCCGTTCAAGCTTAGCGTACGA
Source organism: Paracoccus sp. SSK6 (assembly GCF_039770665.1). Classification (NCBI taxonomy): domain Bacteria; kingdom Pseudomonadati; phylum Pseudomonadota; class Alphaproteobacteria; order Rhodobacterales; family Paracoccaceae; genus Paracoccus; species Paracoccus sp. SSK6. The sequence goes on from NZ_JBDPNJ010000025.1 coordinate 26,637, forward strand.
TTTCGAGCAGCTCTTGTTCTGACCCCAGGAAGCCTGCTGCAAGCCGAAGAACCCGACGCCCAAGGGCCGAACGGGACAAGCCCATGCGACCTGAAAGGACATCGAGAGCTGTTAGCTCCTCCGAGGTCAGGCGGATCGTGACGCGTGCAGAGTCCAAGGCGGGGTTGCCGGGTCGGCCGTGCTTCTCGATGGCACGGTAAACGGTGGGCCTTGAAACCCTCAAACGGCGTGCAATCGACGTAACACTCTCGCCGCTCTGAAAGGCGACAAAAATCTCGCGACTTTCAGCCAAAGAAAGCCGTCGCCCAGTTGGTTTTGGTGAGTGTAACGCTGCCAACCTACATTTCCTGCTACAGTTCCACCCAAGGTAGAACTTTTGAGCGCTGCTGACAAGCAAAACGGCGTGCGAAAAAGGTCTGCCTTGGGTGTCCGCTACGGTGAGCGAAGCGAAGTTTGGCGGTGCCTTGGCGACGACAAACCGAACGCTCGTCCAGGGCGTGAGCCGTTGGTCGATTTGGCCCCTCAAATCGACCTCGCCACCGCCTCGGAATAGATCAGGGGGTGCAGTATGCGATTTTCTTTTTGCGCAGAGGCTCGGAGAGGGCCGCCTACAGGGTGCAAGGCATCATCAGGCTACATGAGTAGCGAAACGACCCTAACCCGCTCCACAGCGCCGCTAAGAGCCATTTTGCGGAAGTGCAGAATTCACCTTACCAGTCTTGCTGAAACTTGCTCGCTCTAGCCCCAGACAATACCGGCGACATGCTCTCCTACTGTTAGTTCAGATGCCGCTTGTCAACTTGCTACTTGTCCTGTTGCCACTTGTCATGTCGCCGTTTATCCGCTTGCCGCTTGTCAAACTGCTTCTTGTAATTTCGCTGCCTGTCTTGTTGGCACTTGTCTTGTTGCTACTTGGCTTGTTGCCGCTTGCCCTATTGCCGCTCGTCCTGTTGCCGATTGTCCTGTTGCCGATTGTCCTGTGGCCGATTGACCTGTTGCCGATTGTCCTGTGGCCGACTGTCCTGTTGCCGATTGTCCTGTGGCCGACTGTCCTGTTGCCGATTGTCCTATGGCCGATTGTCCTGTTGCCGATTGGCACCTTGTCGCTTGCCACATTGCCGCTTGTCATATTGCCACTTGTCATGTTGCCACCTGTTATGTGGCCACTTGTCATATTGCCTCTTGTCGATTTGCCACTTGTTAAATCGCTACCTGCCTAATTGCCTCTTGTCGCATTGCTGCTTGTCCAATTGCCGCTTGCCAGCTAGTCTATTGTCCGGTTGCCGTTAGTTCGGTTGCCGCTTGTCGGCGTATCTTGACCGTCGTACGCTCCTCAGCGTATGCACGGTACTAACAAAATTGCACATATGGGTGGACAATGCTGACGATCTCTCTTGTGGGTCAGAAGGGTGGGGGCGGGAAAAGCACTTGCTGCTGGATACTTGCGCAGGCGGTGTTGGCCCGGCCCGGCAACCTCAAGGTTCTGCTGATCGAAACCGACTCCCAAGGCTCGACCATAGGATTTGTGTCGGCCGCTCTAACAAATTACCCTGACATGGCTGAACGCTTGTTCTGTGAGCGCGCGACGACTGCCGACGAAGTTTATGATTTGATCGAACAGGCCGAGGAAAACGGCATAGATTACGTCATTGTGGACACCGAGGGCCGCCACTCCGATCTGGCCCGAGGCGTCATGGTCATATCTGACAAGATCATCATACCCGTAAAGCCCGTGACCCATGAATATCGCAGCCAACTGGCGACTGCCGCAGTCTATGAGACTGTCCGCGATTCATTCGTGTCCCAGGGCGAGACACCGCCACCCTGCGGTATGCTGCTGAATAACATCAAACCATCACAGAAGCTGACGGTTGAGCAGGCTCAAGCCTTGGGTGAAATCAGCCAGCATCCAATGATCTTGCCGTTCTTCATGCCGAACCGAAGCAACTTTGAAACGCTTGGCGAGGGTCGCATCCTTGTCAAAGAGCTAGAGGCATTAACGAACAAAATGCAGGGGTTTAAGCGCAAACAGACTGAATCGGACCTGACCGAAGCTGAAAATATCCTTATAGCGATTGAGGGAATGTCGTGATGGCCGACCTTGGCAAGCACCTGTCTAAGAACCAAGATCGCTTCAAAAAAAGGGAAGCATTGAAGGCCGCTCAATCCTTGCCCATGCCTGATCCCATGATCGGCTATGGGCAAGCGGCAACGTCTCGGAAGGGCACTGTCGCTGCTGATCCTACAGCCATGTCACCAGCTACAGAGCGTTTGCAGGCGGAACCGCAGACGCAGACAGTTGCAGAGGACAAGCCAGTGAAGGACCCGACCCAGGATGCCGCCTCTACGGAGACAGCCTCGGTCAAGGCCGACACGAGGACTGCGCCTGAAGATCAAGCCCCTGATCGGGAGGTAAAGGCTAAACGGCGAGTGCCGCAAGCCAAGGATGTCGTCATGACCATTAAGAACACCTACAGATTTACCGAAGCCGACTACAAGCGGGCGGAAACGATTGCGAAGAACCTGGGCGTCACCCCAGAGATCATTCTCTTGAAGGTAGTCCAGTCGGTCGTTCTGGAAGATGCGGATTTCACGGAAGCGGGTGAGAAGCCCCGCTCGGGGCCGATCGTCCGTCGCGAACTCAAATTCCCGAAGAAGCAGGCCACAGCATGGATCGCGGCACATGATCCTCTCGGCGTCATTTCCCGGCAGGGCGATGTGCTGCGTCAGGTCGCATACAATGCCCTGGACCGGACCGCCGAAAAGCTGCTTCCGCAGCTTGAAGCAATAAAGCGTAATGCTGGCTGATCCAGCGTGATCGCATCCCGCAACTGATGCCGGATGGAAGGAATTGAAATGAAAAGCTTTGTAGTTTCAGCATTTTCCCTCGCGGTTCTGGCCCTTCCTGTGGGTGCGGCGGAATGGCAATCGGCCGAAGATAAGGGCATCTTCCTGCACACGATCCAAGAGGGCACGGCCCGTCTTGAACTGGTGTGCGATCCCGAGGGCGCTTGGCTGCCGCCCGAGTATCATGTGGTTGTGACCCCGGCACCTGGGCAGTTTCTGGAAGGCACCTCCATCGAGGTCCGCACGGGAACGGAGACACAGACCTTACCCTTGTCGGGAGGCTCCATCGTCAGCCGTGATCCGGAAGTCTGGAACAAGGTTGTCGCCACCCTTTCCAAGCCGGGGCCGATTACCTTCAGCGCGGGCGGGCAGGATGTGTCCTTCACCATCGAGGATGAACTGAAGGCGGACTGCACCATATGATCGGCCGAAAGCTCCGCGTCGGTCCTGGCGCGGCCATTGGGGTTGTCCTGCTCGGGGCAATCCTCGCGGGCATGGCTGATGAACTGACAAGGGAAGCGGAAAAGCTTCTTGGCGATCTGTTCCGGCCGCAAGGCGAGATCCTGTCAGGGCCGGTGCGCGTGATCGACGCTGACACGCTGGACGTGGACGGCACGCGGGTTCGCCTGTTCGGCATCGACGCCGTGGAAAAGAACCAGATGTGCCAAGACAGGGCAGGGGAAGATTGGCCCTGCGGTCGTCAGGCGACCGAGAAACTGGCTGCCGCTCTCGATGGACAGAACGTGCGATGCCTCGTGCAAGACACGGACCGCTATGGCCGGGCGGTTTCCGTCTGCGAAGCTGGCGGCAAGGACATTAATTATTGGGTCGTCCGCAACGGATGGGCCGTGGCCTACACCCGTTATAGCCGTGACTATGAACAGGCCGAAGCCAAAGCGCGTGCCGAGGGAAACGGCATCTTCGCCGGATCGTTCATCCCGCCACAAGAGTGGCGGCGCCAGCGATAAGGACAAGGGGCGGGCACTTGCCCGCCCCGATGCTGTCAGGCGTCGGGCAGGACAGGGCCGGGGTAGGGGTTCGCGGGTCCGTAGCGAACACCGTCCTGCTCTAAGCAGCCTGTGAAGCCGGAAAGCCAGGCGCGGTGCAATGCGCTGCGCGCAGCGAGGCGGCGCAGCCAACGCGGCATGTCGCGCCCGGAATACCCCGCAAGAGAGACGCGCTGATAAAGGTTCATGGGGTGGTCCGTGCAAAGGGATAGGACAGGGGCAGGCGCATCGCCTGCTCCTGTCATTTTCAGTTACGCCCTGGGCTTATGGTAGACGCAATAGCCGGTCGGAACATTGGTGCCGGAACTGGCGAAGCTGCCCACGGGAAGATCGTTCCAGCGGCCTATGGTGGTGCCGTGGTCATAGTGGGCCGTTGCGGGCAAGATGCAGACCAGGACGCCGCCCGGCCGAAGGAACTTCACCGCGTGATCGAGGTGCAGCTTGTAGTGTCGGCCATAGAAGGGCGGGTTCATCACGACCGCATCAAAGCGCGGATCGGGCGCGACCTGCAGGAAATTGGCGGTCATGACGGAATGGCCCTTGGCGCGGGCCTGTTCGGCGCGGCCTGCGTCATACTCGATGCCGGTCACGGTGACAGGGGCGCGGCCACGCCGTTCCTCGCGGTTCCCGTTCCACGCTGCCAGCTCGTCCATGATCCGGCCATCACCGCAGGACGGCTCCAGGATCTGTTCGCCGCCTGACAGGTGCAGGGCGCTGACAATCTCCTGCGCCACGCGGCGGGGCGTGGGATAGAATTGCAGATCGCGGGCAACCTCCGTGCTTGGCCGCTTGGCCTCGGCCTCGGTCGGCGCGTCGGGCAGAACCTCGCCATAGAACTCGGCCAGGGCGCGGTTAATGTCGCGCCGTCCATCCTCGTTGAAGATCAGATGCACGTTGCCGTTCTTGAAGGCGCGGATGAAGCCTGCGCAGCAATCGGCCTCGCCGTGCCGCTCGGCCTCCTTCATCATGTCGGCAAATTCGCGGTATTCATAGCGCGGCTGGCCGCGATAAACGCGCAGGGCGTTCAAGGTGTCCTTCAGCCGCTCCTGGCCCCAACCGTTCCAGCCGGTCGCGCTGCCGATGATGATGCGCTTGGGCAGGCCCTCGACGCCGATCTTGACCTTGGAATGGCTCTTATAGGCGGGGTCCAGGTCGCAAAAGCACTCGGCCAGTCCCTTGAGGACGTGAAACCGGGGGTCCAGCAGGTAATCCCCGAACACTTCCGCAAGATTGGGCAGGGTGAAGGGCAGGGGGTTGGTCAGCTTGAGGTCAAGCTGCTTGCGGTCCTTGGCACTGGCAATGCGCTCGATCTGCAAGCCTTCATAGACATGTTTCCAGGCTGACCGCAGCAAGGCAAGGCGCACATCGCGTTCGTAAAGGCTCGGGCTTCGGGAAAAAATCTGACCGCCATAGGCTCCGCCGATGCTGACGGCAACATTGACCGCTGCCTCGGCCCGGTTGAACTCGGCAATCGCCTCGGGAATGGCCGCGGCCTTGGCGTCATACTCGGCCACGATCTCGGACAGGCTGCGGCGCATGGCAGGCGCGGCATGCTCCTGCGTCTCTCCAATCTTCGGAAACTTGGTGCTGTGATACGTCATGTCGTCGTCACCCTTGGCCCAGGAAACGCTCGAAGGCGGTCCGGCCGTTATCCGTTACTTCCCAAACCTCATGGCCGTGGCGGCGCGCAAAGCGCCATGCCAGGGCCTCGGTGTCATGGGCGCGGGGGAGGGCGCCGGGATGCGCCCTTGTCTCGATGATCCGCCATGTCATGCGGTCGCCTCCTGCCGGGCGGCGAAGGCATCGAGCATGAGATAAAGCGTCTCCAGGGTGGGCGCGTCGCCATAGATCACGTCGCGGCCAACCAGTGTCGGGTCGGTCTCGCACTTGGCGCGGACACGCCTGTCATGATCGAGATAGGCGTTGACGGTGAAGCGGCTTTCGCCCGCGCCGCTGTCATAGAAATAGACGTGCCACTTGAGAAGCTGGTCGGGGTTGTCGTCGGCTTCGGCCATCAACTCCTGCGCGGCGAGGGCCTGAACCTCGACGGATCGGGCGCAATCTCGGATGAAGCCGTTGCTTTTCGGACCCTTGAAGTCGGCGCTGTCACGGATGCCGAACACGTTGCCGGGGCAACGCTCGGCCACAAGGCGGGCCAGGATCTGTGCGCTGCGGGCGCTGCCGGTGGCGGCGACATAGGGCGCCGGGTGCATGTCGATCTGGACCACGGAAAAATAGGTCATCGCCGCCTCCTTACTGGCTCAAGGCGGCATAGGTGCCGCGATCTTCGTAGCGGATGATGGGTTCGCCGGTCTGCGACAGGCCGCCCCAGCAGGGGCCGACAAAGCCCGCGATCTTCGGCTGGCCCTGCAACTCGGGGCGCAGGCGGGTGCGGGTCTCGGTCCCGGTGATTTCCGTGCCCATGTCCTCGACCCATGCGGCAAGGTCATCGGTCAGCACGCGGCTCATGCCGCAGTCATCGGTCATGGTGACAATCTCGAACAAAGCCATTTCGGCCTCCTTGTGGTGCTGCCCTTTGCCGGTCTGGTGCCGGATCATCGGGCGGGGTTTCTGGTGAGGACCGCGAAGCGGCCCTCTCCTGAAACCCTGCCTCCCGGCGAGGGCAGGAGGGGGACCCAGGCAAGGTTGGACGTCAGGGGCGAAGGGGAGGGGGATCACCAGGCCTGCACGGAGCGCGAAGCGCGGAGGAAGGCCGGGGAAACCCCTTCGCCCCGTCAAGCGGACGGCCTTGCCTGGGGGAACCGGCGGTTCCCATGACACGGACACGCGCCCTTCGCGCGTGGCCCCACAAAGGCAGGGGCGTTCGGCTTGACCGAATCCCCCGGCCAGACGCGGTCCCGCGCCTTTGCCTCGATCCCCGCGCCCGTCGCGGGGATCTCCCATCATCTTTCCCGGTCGAAGCTATCCAGCCTGCCGCCCCTCTCCTGGCGGCGGGCCTTGCAGGCCGGCGAGCTGGACGCGCCCATTGCATACGACTTTTGTCGTGCTAGGCTCTCTGGGTGCAAAGGAGGGTGTGACATGTTCCATTCGCCCGAGCAGCCCGACATCCGCTGGTCGAGACCCAAGACCGAGACGGAAATGTCAGACGATGAGGTCAGGCAAGTGTTCGACGCGTTGATTGCAAAGCTCAACGAAGAAGAGCGATCAGCGTCAGGTAAGCGGTAAGTCAGTTCGATATGAAAGTCCCTCCTCGCCGACCGGCGGGGGTTTGGACCGCATCACGCAACCGCCCGCCCGGTTGCCCACAGGCTGTTTGCTCGATCCCTGTGGTCTCGCTTACAGCCTGCTTCGGCCTCCCGCCTCCACTCCCAAGGTCGTTCTGGCGCGAGGCTGGACAATCGGGCTACCCCCGCAAGCGATCGCCACCCCCAGGGCCGAGACTGGGCCGCTGAACCGACTATTGCGGCCCCGCAAAGGCTGGCTCGGGACGAGACAGACGGCGCGGGAAAAGCCGCAAAGGAGGGGCAGGGGTCCAGGCTCGGGGCGCAGGCCGGTGCAGCCAGCCGGAGCCTGGAGCGCGGTCCCGGCCAAAGGACGGGATGCGGCATATGAGCCAAAGGGACGGAAAAGATTTTCCATCTCTTTCGCTTATTTCTGCACTGCCGTAAGGCAGATTACGAAACCACCCCGTCAATCACTAGTTGAACTGTTATGAACGCCACCTTTAAGCCCGGCCAACATCTGCTTTCGACCGTCATCAGCACGGCAAGCCGTCTGGCTGCAGCAACGGGTGAACTGCCGCACCTGGAGACAGTGGCTGAGGAACTTGGGGTCGAAAAGGAGTTGCTCAAGCAAGTCATCTTCGATCGCGAACATCTGCTCGTGGCGATGGCCGATGTGGCCCTGCAACAGTTGCTGCACACCATCACCCGGGAGATCGCGCAGCGTTCATCACCTGTCGATCAGCTTGAGGCGATTTCCATCGCCTATGTCGACTGGGCGCGTCTCTACCCGCAGGAGTTCCGGCTTATCGGGGAAATGCCTGCTCATGTTTTTGAAAACCATCCTCGTCTTCTGCGATATGAGCAATCGGTCCATGACCTTGTCATGAAGATCCTGCAGCGTGCCCGAAAGGAAGGCTATCTCGATCCGGACGAAGACCTGGTGATGCTGCGGGCCATGAGCCACACCTACATGTATGGCGTCATTACGAAGATGCTGCTTGGCGATCTCAGCCGCTGGACGCCTGGCTCGACCGACCAGGATGCCGCACGAATGGCTGTGCAGGTGTTCAACAGAAAAATGTTCAAGCCTGCGGCTTCGTCCTCTGATGCAAGAGCGGCAGGGTCACATTCTCACCTTAGACTGGTGTGACCGGCGCTTTGCCTCGGGACGAGAGGTCCAGGCGACAGCCCTAGATCCGACAAACCGGGGCAATGCGCCCATTAAACCGGGTCAGGATCAGACCTTCGGATCGAAGCTGCTGCCCTGCTCCTAGCCGCATTGCGCATCATAGTCTGCCAGCAACTTGTCCATGCCCAGCATGTCGCACAAGAACCTGACCGCTTCTGGGTCATTGTCCTCTGCCTGAAAGGCCGTGGCGTAGAAATTATCAGACAAGGCTTTGAGGGCACTGGCGCGCTCGGGCGTGAGGTTTTCCTCGGTCGATGCGTATTCAATGTCGGCGGCGGCGTCACGGGCAGCCGTGACGATTGCCGCAACGATGGTTGGCAGATTTCCGGTCATTGCCTGCTCGTGTTCTGTGAGGTTTATGGCGGCCGACCAGACAGCGGAAACGGAAGGAATGGAAGATGGCAGATGATGTTATTCGCAAGGTGGTTGGCTATCTCCGCCAGATCGAGACGCTGGCCAAGAAGGGCGATCTTGACGGTGTTCTGCTCGAAGCGCGTCTTGCCCTTCGTCTATGCAATGCTCCGTCCAGCAGCGACACCACCTCTGACGCAAGGGCGTGAGCTGCTATCCTTCGCGGACGAACACCCCGGCTGAGGTCAGCGCCTGGATGAACTCGGCCCTCGCCTGTTGGGGCGTCACGCGGCCTCCGGCAAAAGCGATGCAGGAACCGGCCGCCTGCTGGTAGGCAGGATCGGCCGGGTCGCAATGTTCCATCAGCGCCCGGCCCATGCCGTTGGCATCATTGACGATGCGAAACCGGTTGTCGGTCTCCTGGTAGGCTACGGGCCGTATCGTGCGCAGCCCGCTTGCATGGTCTGCCATGGCCTCAATCCTCGGACAGCTTGCGCTCGACCTTCTTGCGGCTGTTGCCTTCGGACTTCACGGCGTCCCGCACCTCGTCCTTGGACACGTCCATCTTCTCGGCCTCATAGCGGACTTCGTGATCCTGTCCGGCTGCGACCTGACGGCGATCCTGGGCGCGGCCCCTGTTTGTCTGTTCCTTGGTCATCGTTGCCTCCATACCTGTGAAGGATCAACGCGGTAGCCTGTGCGATGTTTCCGCGACAGAAGGTCAGGCGCGGCGGCGCAGGATCACCAGATAGATGAACATGCCCCAGGCAAAGAGGTCAAACACTCGCTGGATATAGACCAGCACGAGGTGCAGGCCCGCGCCGATGAGAGGCACCGCCGTCAGCGCCTCGCCATGATAGTAAAGCGACATGGCGAAGGCGAAATTGAACAGCAGCAGCAGGACAGCCGCCGCCTTCAGCCCGCCGAGCTCAGTGGCGGGCGTGCCGTGCGCGTAGCGCAGGGCATCGACCGGCTGAAGCACCAGGAAGCTGATGCGGCCTGTCAGGGTATCGGGTGGCATGGCCGGAACCTCATTCTGACTTGCTGACAATCATGCCAGTGTATAGGCTAATTTGAAAATACTGTGCATACGAGTTGGAACGCACATGGGCAAGTTATCCATCCGCGATGAAGGCGTGAACGATCTGGCGGAAACGCTGGCGGAGATGCTGGGCGTCAACAAGACGGAAGCGGTGCGGCAGGCGATCCAGAACGAGATCGAGCGCATCCGGTCCATGCCGACCATCGAGGACCAGATTGCCGCCTTGCAGGATCGGGTGAAGAACTACGGCTTCAGGTCAACACACATCGTTCCGCCGAAGGGCAAACGCTGATGTTCGTTGATAGCTCTGCCTTCCTTGCCATTCTGGGCAACAGGTCTGACGCGGCTTTGCTGGTGGAAAAGATCAAGGGCAGCCGCAAGCAATGCAAGACCTCGGCCAGCGTGCGCCTCGATGTTGTCATGGCTTTGGCCGACAGCCGCACGGACACGCGCGGCGCCTCGGCCGAGGCGGTTGAACAGGCCACGGAGATTTTCGACAACCTGCTGCAAATCCTGAAGGTCTATGAAATCGCGATCAGCCCACGCATTGCGGCTGATGGGTGCAGGCTTGCGGCGCGGTTCGGCCAGCAGGCGGATCACCCGGCGAAACTGACGGTGCAAACCTGCCTGGCGCTTGCGGCCGCGGAGTCGCTGCGCCTGCCGGTCCTGCACAGCAACCCGGCCATCGACAGGATCACGGAACAGGATTGGGCGACATGGCGGGCCGGGGAATGACGGGCGCGCCAAAGTCGCGCGGCAGTCTCACGATCAGATGGTCTCGCCGCGCCATGCCTAGCGAGGAACATTCTCCCTGACCGTGTGTTGAACTCCACTCCCTCCTGTTGGATGACTCCCCCCGCCCTTTATGGGCGGGGGTTCCTTTTTTCCATCCTGCATCGGGCGACGGCGCAGCCGTCTCCGTCTTGCCGCGTTCGCGGCTCCCGCGCGGATAGCGCAGGGCCAGGTGGCGCAGGGCCGTCAAGTCGGCCCTGCACCACCTGGTCAACCGGATCGGCAAAGGAAAAGCCCCCGCAGATGCGGGGGCTCGAGTGTCAGATGGCACCGATCAGTCGTTCTCCGCCTCGCGGGTCGATCTCATAAATCAGAACCTCGATCCCCAGGCGGGCGGCGCGGCGTCGGCCGCGGCGTTCCGCCTCGGCCAAGGTCGCGCAGATGATGGGCAGATCGTCGGGGTCGTCGCGGATCTCAAAGGTGGTCAAAGCGCAACTCCGGGCTTGAGTTTTCCGGCCTTGTCCAGCCAGCCGGCTGGCTCGGCACAATCCATGCAGATGCAGATTCCAGATCCTGCGACCACGACCGGCGCGAAATAGACCCAAGGGTTGACCCTGCCGCATTTGCGGCAGGACAATTCCGGCAGCGGGTGGGGCCCTCTCACGCGGCGGCCCTTTCTTCTTCCTCGACGGGCTTTCCCTTCATCAGCCATTCGGCCGCCTTCTGCGCCTCACTGGCGGCTTTGAAAATCAGCCGCTTGTCGTCCTTCAACGCGCGCAACCAGCTTTGGACATAAGCGCCGGACTGGTCGAAATCCGGAGTCAGGCCAAGCCGGGCGCAAGTCATGCAGTTGCCAATCTCGGCAATCAGTTCCTCGAAGGCGTAAGCCTTGCGGTCGGTGAAGCGGGAAAAACGGTCAAGGCGGCTCTTGTGGCCGGTCCAGTGGGTCGCCTCGTGGGCAAGCGTGGCATAGTAGCCTGCGGCGCTGTGGAACGTCGCAATCGGCGGCATGTGGACGTAATCCTCGGCGGGGTTGTAGTAGGCTTGCGGCTCGTCGCTGGTGCGAATGTCCGCGCCGGTGGCTGCGAAAAATGCGTCAAGGGTGGGGTCGGTTTCGGTGCCAAGGTCGCGGGCAGGCTCGGCGGGAGTGCCATAGTATTCGGCGGGCAGGCCGTCGATCTGCTCGGCGTTGAAGACGCGGTAGGCTTTCAGGTAGGGCAAGCGGCGTTCCTCGCCCGTCTCCCCGTCCTCGCGCTCAAAGGTGCCGTATTTGACAACGGTTGACGATTTCTCGCCCTTGCGGACCTGTCCGCCTGCCTCTTGGGCTTGCTTGTAGGTGAACCAGCGGGCGGCGCGGTAGCCCTTGGCGTCTGCGGCAAGCCACAACATCAGGACGTTGATACCGGAATAGGGTTCGCCGTTGCTCCGCAGCGGGAAGGGGGCGCCGCCCTTGTCGCCGGTCCACGGCTTGCGCCAAGCCGGGGTGCCTGCCTCGATGCTGGCAATGATGCTGTCGGTGACATGGGCGTAGAGGTCGAACTTGTCAGCCATTTGTGGCTCTCCTTTAGCGACGGGGCGGCCGGGTCTTTTGCCCGTTCCGCCGATGGGCGAGCCTTCCTGATCTGCTGTC
>NZ_JBDPNJ010000026.1:0-37228 GCF_039770665.1 Paracoccus sp. SSK6
AGTGGACGACTTTTACGCCGCCCGCAGCAGCTCCATGCCGCCGCTTCCGTGGCCTAATTTCTCACTGCCGTTCTCAAAAAGCCGGGGGCGCAGACGACCAAGACCCCGCCCCCGGATTACTCTAAAAAACAGGGGAAGCAGGCACATGCCACAACAACCTAAAGATGAGCAAGGTTTGAGCGCGGAACCGATCGAAGCCTTGCGGGCCTATCGCGACCAGCATGGCCGACACTGGAAAAGCCGCCTGCTGGCCGAATGGCTATCCTCGACGGGCGACGAAGGGCCGGAGCTTCGCCAGGTCCGCAACACCTTTGGCCCGTCCTGGCTGCTGAACTATCGCCTGCCCGACTGACATTCCCATTCCTTCAGCGACGAAGGTTCACTTGGCCCCGCCCCCGCGCGGGGCTTCTTTATTGGGGGCCTTGGTGTCAAGCTTCGTTTCCAGCTACGAAGCCATGGCAGCTTTGCAGACAAAGCTGTCGATAAGAGGGGCACTCACATCCAAGGAGAGCTTGACCACCGCTTCGCGAATTCTATCTCGCCGTCTTTAGGGCTTTAGCCAGTTGGCTGATATTTTCGGCAGGTTGGTCTCAATCCAGTCGGCCAGCAGCCGAACACGCTCGGCTGCTTCCACGCCAAGCGGTGTCAGCGAATATTCCACATGCGGCGGCACTACGTCATAAGGGGTTCGCAGGACAAGACCATCGGCTTCCAGCCATTGTAGGGTCTGCGCCAGCATCCGTTCACTTACGCCGCCGATGGCCCGCTTCAATTCGCTGAACCGGTATGTCTTTCCTTCAAGGGCGATCAGCACAAGAACGCCCCATCGGCTTGTCATATGCTTGAGAACCTCGCGAGAGGGGCAAGCTGCAGACATCAGATCACCCCGGCGGACCTTGTCGGATAACGTCATGTGGGCACCCATACTAACATCAACGTAAGTACTTACGAAAAGTAAGCGATGTCTCTACATGCGATTCATCGAAACTGAAAGGACAGAACGATGACCATCGCAGTGACGGGATCGACCGGCCAGCTTGGCCGCCTGGTGATCGCCGCCTTGAGAGAGAAGGTTCCAGCTTCCGAGATCGTGGCCTTGGCCCGCAATGCGGCAAAGGCGGCGGACCTGGGCGTGACGGTGCGCGAGGCCGATTACGGATCGGTCGAGCGTCTGAAAGCGGCCTTGCAAGGGGTGGACACCCTTCTGCTGATCTCATCCAGCGAAGTCGGTCAGCGTGCGGCCCAGCATCGCAACGTCATCCAAGCGGCGCAGGCTGCAGGCGTTTCGCGCATTGTCTACACAAGCCTGCTGCATGCCGACACCTCGCCCTTGAGCCTTGCGGATGAGCACAGGGACACGGAAGCGGCTCTCAAGGCGGCTGGCCTGCGATACACCATCCTGCGCAATGGCTGGTATACCGAGAACTATACCGGCTCCATTCCCGCTGCCCTGGCGAATGGCGCCTTTGTCGGCAGTGCTGGCGCAGGGCGCATTTCGTCAGCGTCCCGCGCAGACTATGCCCAGGCGGCGGCAGAGGTCGTGACCGGAGAGGACCATGACGGCAAGGTTTATGAACTTGCTGGCGACAGCAGCTACACGCTGGCCGATCTTGCGGCCGAACTCTCGCGCCAGACCGGCAAGGATATTCCCTACAAGGATCTTCCAGAGGCGGAGTATGCGGGCATTCTGAAAAGCGTCGGCCTGCCTGAAGGCTTGGCTAAAGCCATTGCCAGTTGGGATGTTGGGGCCTCGCAAGGCGCGCTGCATGACGAGGACAAGACGCTTTCTACACTGATCGGGCGTCCCACGCTCTCGCTCGGCGATGCGGTCGCACAAGCCTTGAGGTCGTGACTTAGAGGGCGTTTCAAAACCACTTGCAGGCGGATTCGTCCTGTTAGAGTAGCGGTTTATGTCTGCCATGCTTGTCTCTGACGGCCTTTGGGCCGTGATCGAACCTTTGTTGCCATCCACGTCTCGGTCCGCGAAAGGCGGGCGGCCTCGGGTCTGCGACCGGGCCGCTCTGGCCGGGATCATGTTTGTCCTGCAGAGCGGCATCCCCTGGCGGATGTTGCCCGCAGAGCTGGGCTGCGGCTCGGGCGTGACCTGTTGGCGAAGGCTCAGGGATTGGCAGTTGGCCGGTGTCTGGGATCAGTTGCATCAGGTCTTGCTGCGCCAGCTGCATCGCGCCGGTCATCTCGACTGGACCCGGGCCTGCATGGACAGCGCGTCCATCGCGGCGAAAAGGGGGGCGAAGTCACCGGCCCCAACCCCACCGATCGCGGGCGCCCTGGCACGAAGCGCCACATCGTCACCGACAGGCGAGGCATTCCCCTGACGGTGCGCCTCAGCGGCGCAAACGTCCATGACAGCAGGATGCTCGATCTGAACTGGCCCCCAATTCGACCGGACACTTGGGCATAACCATGGAGGCTTAGGCATATGCCTAAGCACGTGCTTATGTCAGAGATCGAAATCATCACCGATGGCGGCCGTCGGCGCCGTGGACTGCCGCCGAGAAGCTGCGGATCGTCGAGGAGACACTGGATGGACAGGCCAGCATCTCGGTCGTGGCGCGGCGCAATGGCGTAGCGCCAAACCTGTTGTATCGTTGGCGGCGTCTGATGCTGGAAGGGGGAAGCGTTGCGGTGACCGAAGACGACGATGTGACCAGCAATCGCGTGGTTCGCGAGATGGAAAGCCGCATCCGTGAACTTGAGCGCCAGCTTGGCCGCAAGACGCTGGAGGCAGAGATCTTGCGGGAAGCCCTGGACAAGTCACGGGTAAAAAAACCGACCTTGCTCGCGGGGTCGCCATTGAAGGGCGGTTTCCAGTGAAGGCGGTGGCCGAGATGTTGGGGGTTTCCCGCTCCAACCTGGTCAACCGGCTGCAGGGCAAAGCGAAGCCGCGGCGGCGCTACCATAAAGCGCAAGACGCGGCGTTGGTGCCGCTCATCACAGCACTCGTGGCGGCGCGGCCGACCTATGGCTACCGCCGCATCACCGCAATCCTGAACCGCCAACTGCGGTCGGAAGGCTTGGCGCCGTGCAATCACAAGCGCACCTACAGGATCATGAAAGCACACAACCTGCTGCTGGCCCGCAAGTATTGCGAGCGGCCGCAGCACATCCATGACGGCAAGGTCATCGTGATGCGCTCGAACCTCCGCTGGTGCAGCGACGGCTTTGAGTTCGCTTGCTGGAACGGCGACATCGTCCGCGGCGCCTTCATCATTGACGCTCATGATCGCGAGATCATCGCCTGGAGAGCAGTGGTCAATGCCGGGATCAGCGGGTCCGACATCCGCGACATCATGCTCGAAGCCGTGGAGCGGCGGTTCAAGGCACTGCGCGCGCCAGCGACAATCGAGATGCTGACCGACAATGGGCCGCCTTACATCGCAAAGGATACCCAGATCTTCGCCCGTCAACTCGGGCTGAAGCCCTGCTTCACGCCGATCCGCAGCCCGCAGAGCAACGGCATCTCGGAGGCATTCGTGAAGACGCTCAAGCGCGACTATGTTCAGGTGACGCCGCTGCCGAATGCCCAGACTGGGCTTGAGTTGATCGGAAGCTGGATCGAGGATTACAACGACAACCACCCGCACTCAGGGTTGAAGATGCGCTCGCCCCGCGAGTTCATTGCAGCTCAAATCGCAACAGCCTGAGTGTCCGGTGAAATGGGGGCAAGACCAGTCACCTGTGGCATTCAGAATTCCTGCATCGCTGCGTTTCTTCCTGCAGCAAGCGTAGGAGCCTTAAGGCAATCTTAAGAATGAGTACAAAGACGCGATCAGTGCCATCGGTTAGACCCAAAATTAGGAGCGGTCACCCGCTCCGTCCAGGGAAACATGTCCTGCCGAGCCACACCGCAGGCCGTGGTCGAACTCCCACCTTCAAAACCCGTGCTATACAGCATTAAGCAATAATGGGTCCGTGTTTCTGGACTTACAGTCCATGCTTGGCTGCACGTGGTCAGGGAGGAAAAGATATGATGAAGCTAGGATACGGAGCGATAGCGCTCCTTATGGCATCGACGGCGCATGCGCAGTCAGACAGCCTGTCCGTGGCCATGCTCTTGGCCGGCAACATCGAAGACAACGGCTTCATGGAGGCTGGCTACAACGGGTTGCTAAAGATCCAGGAAGAGTTCGACGCGAAGATCAGCTACATCGACAAGATAGAGCCGGAACCGGAGCAACTGGCTGCTGCACTGCGCCGTCTTGCCCAGGATGGGCCCGATATGGTGATTGCCCATGGAGGCCAGAACAACCAGGCCGCCCAGAAGGTCGCGGCCGAGTTTCCCGAGATCGAGTTCGTGGTCGTGCAGGGCAATGTCACCGGTCCCAACCTTTCGAGCTATGAGGTTCTTCAGGAAGAAAGCGCCTGGCTTGCGGGTGCCGCCGCTGGCCTGCTGACCGAGACGGACGTTGTCGGGCATATTTCGGGCATCCGCGTCACGCCGGGACTGAAGGGCCGCGGGGGTTTTTACAACGGGCTGATGCACACCAACCCGGACGCAAAGTTTCTGACGATCTTTGCTGGCAATCAGGACGACAATGAATTGTCCGAACGTGTGGCGAAGACCCAGATGGAGCAGGGCGCGGACTACATCTTCACCATGCTGAACGCCGGCCGCCAGGGTGCAACAGACGCAATGAGGGGGACCAGCACCAGGCAGTTCGGGAACGTGATCGACTGGACTACGGTGGAACCGGAAGTCTTTGCAGGCTCTGCAATTGCGGATGTCAGCATTCCCAGCGTCGAAGCTATGCGGGGCTACACCACGGGCAACTGGAAGCCGGGAGTCGTCAAGGCGATCGGGCTGGAAAACCCCACGGCCGTATCGCTGACACTGGCTGATGATGTCCCGGCAGAGGTTAAGTCACAGATCGAGGAACTGAAGCAGAAGATCATCCGAGACGAGATCGAGGTCTCGACAGAGTATGACGGGCCGGAAATGGCTCCTTGAGGAGACAACGACCGCGCGTTCCTGCTTCGCCCCCGGAAGGGGGCAGCTTGCTATTTTGCCTTCATGCGCGCAGGCATGACAAGACTGCGCGCGGCTTTCCTGTTTCGTTTCTCCTGCTTTGCGAGGGCACCTGTCATCCGCAGGCGCCGGTCTGAAGCTCACCCCATCGTTTCTCGTGCTCGCCGGACCAGGCCCTTCAGATCGTCCAGGCTGTATTTCCCAAAGGCACCCTCGTCGCCCGCGATGAAGGAAGGCGTGCCCATCAGACCCATGTGTTCGGCCAAGAGGAAGCTGTAGGTGATGTGGCGCTCCACACGTTCGGACTGGATGTCCTGCTCCAGACGGGTCCAGTCAATGCCAGCCTTTGCAGCCGCTTGGCGGGCGGTATCGGCATTGGCCTTGCCCTTGATCGAGAACAGGGCCTTGTGCATCTGCCAGTATCGGCCTTGGGAAAGCGAGGCGAGGGAAACCCGCGCAGCGTCTTCGGAGTCCGGCCCGAACACCGGCCATTCGCGGAAGACCACCCGCAGGTTCGGATCGGACAGGATCAGGCGATGGATCGGGTCGACCATCTCGCGGCAGAAGGGGCAGTTGTAGTCGAAGAACTCGGTCAGCGTCACGTCGCCGTTGGGATTGCCGAGGACGGGCGCCGTGGGATCACGCTCGAGCGCCTTCCGCAGATCCTCAGGCATGGGATTGTTCCGTTGCGCAAGCGCGACGGTGGGCAAGACCAGCAAACCGGTGCTGGCAACGAGGAAGTTTCGACGGTGCATGCATCATCCTTGAACCAAACGGCGCCATCTGGTGCGCCACGTCATGGAAGGTGGTTGGATCCCCAAGCTTAAGGGGAGCTTAAGAACAGGACCTTTCGTCAAGATCCGACAGCGGGAGGGCAATCGACATCTGCTGTCCTCCTGTTCCTTTACCCACCTCCAGATGTCCGCCCATGCGCTGAACGGCGGCGGCAACGATGGCAAGTCCCAGGCCGCTGCCATGAACCTCGCGGCCCGGACCGCGCCAGAACCGATCGGTGACGCGGTCGCGGTCCTCGGGCCGGATGCCGGGTCCCTGGTCGCGCACCTGGACTGTCACAGATGATCCGTCGCAAGTCGCGATCAGGCGGACAACCCCACCCGCGGGGGAATGCTGGATCGCGTTCTCGACCAGATTGCGCAGGGCGCTGTGAACCAGGATGCGGGACGCATAAAGCGGAGGAAGATTGTCAGCCTCGATCAGCAGGCGCACTTGGCGGGCATCGGCCTGATCATTGGCTTGATCGGCAACATCGGCAAGCAACTCCGCCATGTCCAGACGGTCGACCGAGGTCGCGTCCTGATCAATGGCCGTCAGGTCCAGAAGCTGGCGCACCATCCGGTCGGTTCGGTCGACCGAGGTGGCGATAGAAGCCAGGGCGCGGTCGCGTACCGCCGGATCGGCGGTCATTCGGGCAATTTGCGCATGAGTGCGCAACCCGGCCAAAGGGGTCTTCAGCTCATGGGCCGCAAAGGCGGTGAAGTCCCGCTCAGAGCGCCGGACATTCTCGAGACGATGGAACAGGCTGTTCAGCGCCCGGCGGACGGGGCGGATCTCCCGCGGATCCCGGCCTTCCGGCAAGGGGCGCAAATCGTCGGGCTGGCGTTGGCGCAGGGCGCTTTCCAGATGCGCCAGCGGTGCAAGGCCGCGCCCGACGCTGATCCAGATCAGCAGGGCAAGTGCGGGAAAGATCACCGCCAGCGGCCAGAGAAGCCCTTGCACCACGTCGCTCACCAGACGGTCACGCACCTCCATCCGGTCGCCGACCATGACGCGGACCCCCACGTCGGGATTGAGCACGGTGAAGACCCGCCACGGCTCGCCGTCGATCTGGGTGGTGGCAAAGCCCTCGTCGTCGGAAAGCCTTGCATCCGGCGCGCCCGAGGATGCGCCCAGCAGATCCCCCTGCAGCGACCAGATCTGGCAGGACAGCTGGCGCGAGTATCCGCCGTCACTTGGCAGGGCAATCGTGGCCCCGGCCGCCGCGTCGTTCAGCGCAATTCGGCGGTCGGCCATGAGCGAGCTGACCATATTGGCTGCCTCGGAGAGGCGGGCATCCAGCACACGCTCGACCTGGGCACGCGTCGAGATGTTGATCCAGAAGGCCGCCGACAGCCAGACCGCAGTGGTGGCCAGCGTCAGGATCAGGATGAGGCGAAGACGGATCGACATCAGCCCGCCTTTGCGCCGGACACCGGCATGCAGTAACCGAGACCGCGCACCGTCTCGATCACCTCGCGGCCGAGCTTGGCGCGCAGGTAATGGATATGCACCTCGACCGTATTGCTTTCCACGTCCTCCTGCCAGCCGTAGAGGCGTTCCTCGAGTTGCGTGCGGGAGAGGATGCGCCCCGGACGCTCTGCCAGGGCATGCAGTATGGCGAACTCGCGCCGCGACAGGCGCAGGAGCTGGCCCTCCCGGGTTGCCGTCATCGCCGCGGGGTCCAGTTCCAGCCCGTTCCAGTGCAGGACGGGTGTGGCGCGTCCGCCTTGCCGGCGCAGCATGGCGCGGATCCGTGCGGCCAGTTCATCCAGGTCAAAGGGCTTGCCCAAGTAGTCGTCAGCACCCGTGTCCAACCCGGCGACCCGGTCGCGCACGTGGTCCCGCGCCGTCAGCAGCAACACCGGCAACGTGTTCCCGCCCGCCCGCATCTCGGCCAAGAGATCGGTGCCCAAGCCATCGGGCAGCATGATGTCGAGCACCATGCCGCCGAACTCGCTATGGTCCAAGGCTTCGCGGGCATCGGCAAGTGTCGCAACCGCATCGACGGTAAAACCCGACAAGCCGAGACCCACCTGCAGGCCCTCGGACAGCACCGGGTCATCTTCCACGATCAAGAGCCGCATGGGCATCCTTTCCTGTTCCTCGAGGCCGGATGTGGCGGGGCAAGCTTAAGACTGGCTTAAGCTGACCTCCTTAGCCGCAACACCATGATGATACGAATCCTCTTGGCGGCACTCACCGCATGGACCATGGCGACAGGGGCGGCACGTGCAGAGCCCGGCCCGCCGCTCGACCCGGTCGAAGCTTTTGTCCTCACAATCACACCCGCCCCCTCAGGCGATCTGCAGGTCTCCTGGGACGTGCAACCAGGCTACTATCTTTATCGCAGCAAGATTGCCGCAGAGGCGCCAAACGGCACGTCCCTGCCCCTCACCCTGCCCGATGGTGAAGTCTATGACGATCCGTGGATGGGCCGCGACGAGATTTACCGAACGCCGTTAACCATCACCATCCCCGATCCGCAGGGCCCGGCGGTGCTGCACTGGCAGGGCTGCCAGCAGGACGGCATCTGCTATGCCCCCCAACAAGCGGTGTTGGAAGCCGACGGGACAATCAGGACAGAGGAGGCTGCAGAGGACGATCCCTTTGGCTCCTGGCAAGCCGATGGCGGTGCTGAGCAAGCATCCGGTTCGTCGGCTGATGACACCAATACACCCCAGCAGACAGGTCTGACCCTTGCGGAGGACCGTGGCCTTGTCGCGGACCTGGAAGGCCGTGGCGGCGTCCTGCTGGTCTTCGCAGGCTTCTTCGGCTTCGGGCTGTTGCTGTCGCTGACGCCCTGCGTGCTGCCGATGGTGCCGATTGTTTCCGGGATGCTGACCCGGCAGGGACAGGGGCTGACCGCAGGACGCGGACTGGCCCTCACGGGTGCCTATGTCTTCGCGATGGCCACGGCCTTCGGCCTGCTGGGCATCGTGGCAGCCTGGTCGGGCGCGAACCTGCAGGCGGTGCTGCAATCGCCGGCGGCGATCGGTCTCATCGCGGCAATCTTCGTGGTGCTGGCGCTGTCGATGTTCGGCCTCTTCGAACTGCAGATGCCCGCGGCCTGGCAGGCACGGCTGTCGCGGGGAACGAGTGCAACCAGTTCCTTGGGCGGCGCGGCGATGCTCGGCTTCGGCTCGGCGCTGATCGTGGGGCCTTGCGTGACCGCGCCACTGGCTGGCGCGCTGATCTATATCGCCCAGACCGGGGATGTCGCCCTAGGCGCGGCCGCGCTGTTCGCCCTGGGGCTGGGCCAAGGTGTGCCGCTGCTGGCTGTTGGCGTCTTCGGCCCGCAGATCCTGCCCCGCCGTGGCGCCTGGATGGAGCGGGTGAAGATCGTCTTCGGCGTCGTCTTTCTGGCCATGGCAATCTGGTTGGCGGGGCGCATCCTGCCTGGACCGGTCATCCTGCTCCTGTGGTCGGTGCTGCTCACCGGCTGCGGCGTGGCCATGGGTGCCCTGGACCGTCTGGGGCCAGATGCGTCGCGGACGGCACGCGCCGCTGCGGGAACAGGACTGCTTCTGGTCTTTGCCGGCCTGATCCAGGGCATCGGCGCCGCACTGGGGGCCGATGATCCGACCCGTCCCCTGGCACCCCTGGCCGGACGCACGACACAAGCGGTCGCCGAACTCGTGCCGTTCCAGACCGTGACGAGCCCGACTGCCCTGGAAACTGCTCTGGATGGAACACAGCCCGCCCTGATCTACGTCACGGCCGACTGGTGCGTGACCTGCCGCGCGATCGAGCGCGGGGCCATGTCGGACCCCGAGGTGGCAGCCGCGCTCAGCGATCTGGCCCGCATCAAGGTCGATGTGAGCGACTTCAATGCCGAGGCTCAGGCAGTGATGAAGACCCTCGCCGCCGCCGGTCCCCCGACGATGATCTTTGTCGATGCGGCCGGGACCGAGGCACAGGGCAGCCGACTGATCGGCGATGTGGATACAGCGGATCTGCTGGCCTCCATCGCGCAGGTGGCCCGATGAACGCTGTTGCCCTTGGTCCCTTCGTCTTCGACGCCTCACGCCTGGCAGCAATCGTGGCTGTCCTGTTGTTCCTGGCCGTGAGCAAGATCGCGGCCCGCACCAAGCGCTACGCTGGTCATGCTGGGGCTGTCGAGGCCTGGGCCGGCTGGGCCATCCTGGCTTGGATCCTGGGCGCACGGCTGGGGTTCGTCCTGAGTCATGCCAGCGACTTTGCTGCCGCGCCGCTCGACGCATTGAAGCTGTGGCAGGGCGGTTATTCTGCCCGCGCCGGCTGGATTGCGGCGGGCGCGGTCCTGGCGGTCGCCTTTCTCAAGGGCCGGGGCGCGGTTCTCCGGCCTTTGCTGGTCGCGGCTGCCCTTACGGCCATGGCTCATCAGGCGATCACCGCGGCCCTGCCGCGTCCGCAGATGCGCCTGCCGGTGATGGAGCTTCTGGCCCTGGACGGCAGCCCTGTCCAACTGGCCGGACGGGACCGGGTGACGGTGATCAATCTCTGGGCAACATGGTGCCCGCCCTGCCGCCGCGAGATGCCGATGATGACATCCCTGGCCGCCGAGATGCCCGAGGTGTCCTTCATCTTCGCCAACCAGGGCGAAGGTGCAGATCACATCCTGGCTTTCCTGGCGGCCGGGAGCCTGCCTCCGGATGGGATGCTGCGCGACCCGCGCGGGCATCTGATGAGCCGTCTGCGGGCGGTGGGCCTGCCCTCGACCCTGGTCTTCGATGCGACGGGCGCCCTTGTCGCTGCACAGACCGGTGAGATCTCGGGTCCCGCCCTGCGCACCATGATCGACACTGCAAAGGACCAAGGATGACACAATTGCTCAAGGCGCTCCTCATCGGGACGGCGCTGCTGGCGCTTGCGGCCTGCGAGACCCCGGCGCCTGCCCTGGCCGCACCGCTCCCTGCCCCGGCGCCGGCTCCTGTCAGCGCGGAAACGGCTGCCATGTATGCCGCCAGGCCTGATGGGGACCTGACCGTCCCGGCCATTCCCGCGCATCTGCTGAGCGAGGAAAAGGCACGGCAGATTGTGGATTACTGGACCAATGAGCCGGTCGGCACGATCATCGTCGATCCCCATGCCAAGCGGCTCTACCAGGTCCGGCCCGGCAACAAGGCCATGCGCTATACCGTGGGCGTCGGGGCGGCCGGCTACGGCTTTACCGGAGAGGCGCATATTCCCTATCAGCGCGCCTGGCCCCGCTGGACCCCCACCGACAGCATGCTGGCCGAGAACCCCGAACACTACGGTCCCTCGAAAGATGGCGTGGATGGCGGGCTGGCAAACCCGATGGGTGCCCGCGCGCTCTACATCCACAACAGCGGCGGCGACACCTTCTACCGCATCCACGGCACGCCCGATCCCCAGTCGATCGGCACGGCCAGCTCGGCCGGCTGCATTCGCCTCTTCAACCAGGACATCATCCACCTGGCCGAGAACACCGACAGCATGACCAGGGTCGTGGTCCTGACCCAGGCACAGTCGGGACAGGGCACCACGCGGCCCCCGGTAGATCAGACCAAACAGACCTCCGGAGACCCCGCATGACCCTTCACCGCAGAGCCCTTCTGGCCTCCGCCGGCCTCGGCGCCGTTCTGACCACCCTTGGCGGCCTGACCTGGACCCTGTTGCGCCAGCCAGCCGATGGCAACGAGCTGACCCTTGATGACGTCCTTTACGATCCCGATCAGCCGGTGCTGGGCAATCCGGGAGGCGATGTGACCGTTGTCGAGTTTTTCGACTACCAGTGCCCCTTCTGCAAGCGCGGCCATGCTGACCTGATGGCCGAGGTGGAGGCCGACGGCAATCTCCGTTTGGTGATGAAGGACTGGCCGATCTTTGGCGGGGCTTCGGTCCTCGCCTCGCAGCTGGTGCTGGGCGCGGTGGAGGAAGGAGCCCACGCTGCGGCGCAGGCCGCCCTGATGGCCACGCCCGCACGCCTCTCGGAGGACGATGTCCGCGACACCCTGACCGCAGCAGGGCTCGATCCCGCAGCCATGCTGGCCGCCTACCGGCAGGACCGCGAGAGATGGGACGGATTGATGGCCCGCAACAGCCGGCAGGCCGCAGCGCTTGGCCTGCAAGGCACCCCCGCCTTCATCATCGGCCAAAATCTTCTGCCCGGCGCCCTCGACCGCAACCGCCTGCGCGCAGCCATTGCTGCAACCCGCGGCAGCGCCTGATCCCCGTTCACACCCCAGAAGGAGCAGACCATGACCAACATATCCCGCCGCACCCTCGGCCTGATCGCTCTCGGAGGGCTTGCCGCCCCCAGCCTGGTGCGCGCGCAAGCCGGACCTGCCCGCAACATGAGCAGCTTCGCCATGCAGCACTGGCAAGATCACTTCGAGGAACTGGGCCTGGGCGCGATTGTCGCCGACACCACCTCGCGCGCACTGCATTTCTGGTCGGGCGATGGACAAACCTACCGGACCTATCCGACCTCGGTGCCCATTTCCGAGGAACTGACCAAGCGCGGCTATACCGAGATCGTGCGCAAGAAGGAGGGACCGAGCTGGACCCCTACGGCCTCCATGATGGAACGCTTTCCCCATTATCGCCCTATGGGGCCTGGACCGGACAATCCTTTGGGCACGCACGCCATGTATCTCTCCTGGCCGGCCTACCTGATCCACGGCACCCATGACACGCGCAAGATCGGCCGGCTGTCCTCGGACGGCTGCATCGGACTTTACAACGAGAAGATCGAGGAGCTCTTCGGCCTGTGTCCGGTCGGCACCCAGGTCCGGATCATCTGACGGCTCGGCAGGCGGGGCCGAAAGGCCCCGATGCATCACAGATCCTTGCAGAAGGCCTCGTAGAGCGCGGCCATCAGCACCTCCAGATCGGGATCGGAGATGCGGTAAAAGATGGTCTGGCTTTCGCGGCGGGTGTCGACCATCTCGGCCTCGCGCAGCTTGGCCAGGTGCTGGCTTAGCGCGGATTGGCTCAGGCCGACGGCCTGCTGCAGCGCACCGACCGAGCGTTCGCCCTTGCTCAGTTCGCACAGGATCAGCAGCCGCTTGGCGTTTGCGACAAGCGCAAGTCGCCCGGCCACGTGATCAGCGCGCTCCTGCAGGGCACGGGTCGCTTTATGGAGATCTATTATATTATCATTGACTGATTTAGACATACTTAATATATAGGCCATAACGGCGGCTGGGGCAAGCTGCTTTGATGAAGGAGAACACCAATGGAGATTGGGATCGAAACCGCCTTCACCCCCTGGGCATCCTTGCTGGGCGGAATGCTGATCGGGTTGAGCGCGGTGATGGTGATGGGGCTCTTTGGCCGCATCGCGGGGATTGCCGGCATCACCCAGGGTGCCTTGGCGCTGCCCGGCGCGGCGAAGGACCGTGACTGGCGATGGGCCTTCCTCGCGGGCCTGGTTCTGGCGCCGCTGGCGGTGATGGCTGTGGGCGGGACTGTTGCGCAGACGGTGCCGGAGAACCTGCCCGGCATGGCCGTGGCGGGGCTTCTGGTGGGCATGGGCACGGCACTCGGCTCGGGCTGCACCTCGGGGCACGGGGTCTGCGGGCTGGCGCGGCTTTCGGGTCGGTCGCTGGCGGCGGTCGTGACGTTCATGGCGGCGGGCTTTGCCACCGTTTTCGTGCTGCGCCATATCCTGGGGGGTGCGTGATGCGGGTGCTGTGGGGCTTTCTGTCGGGTCTGGTCTTCGGGCTGGGGCTGGTGATCTCGGGCATGGCCGACCCGACCAAGGTGCTGAATTTCTTGGACCTGGCCGGCACCTGGGACCCCAGCCTTGCCTTCGTCATGGGCGGAGCCACCCTGACCGCGTTTGTAGGCTACCGTCTGGTCTGGCGGCGCAAAGCGCCGGTGCTGGACCGGACCTTCGACATCCCGAAGAACCGCGCCATCGACCGGCCCCTGCTGGCCGGAGCGGCACTCTTCGGCATCGGCTGGGGGATCGGCGGCTTCTGCCCCGGCCCGGCCTTCACCGCCCTGCCCCTGCTGGCGCCGGGCACGCTGATCTTTCTGCCCGCGATGCTGGCAGGCCTGTGGCTGGGCGCCCAGGTCAAGGCAGGCAGTTCACTGCAAGGAAAAGGAGTGACGTCATGAGCAATTCCAGGCTGAAGGAGCGGGTCGTCCGCCATTCGCCCTCCACCGGTGCGGGCAGCCCCGATGTCTGGGGCATCTACGAGCCCGACACCGGATCGATCCAGTATGTCTGCGCCGATCCTGCAACGAAGAAGGCCGCGCTGATCGATGTGGTCTGGAACCTCGATCCCAAGAACTATCGCTTCTCGACCGAGAGCATGGATCAGGTGCTGGAGTTGGTGCGGCAGAACGGACTGCGGGTCGAATGGGTGCTGGACACGCATCCCCATGCCGACCATGTGATGGCCTCGGCGCTTTTGAAGGAGCGCACCGGCGCGTCCACGGCGATCGGCGACAAGGTCCATGACATCGCAGGGCTCTGGGCCGGGCTCTACAACCTGCCCGATGCCTTCGACCCCGCCCGGGACTTCGACCGCCTGTTCGCCCCTGGCGAGACCTTCCGCATCGGTGAGCTGGAGGCGCGGGTGATGCTCTCGCCCGGCCACACGCTGGGCTCGATCACCTATGTCTGCGGCGACGCAGCCTTTACCCATGACACGCTGATGCAGCCCGATGTCGGCACCTCGCGCGCGGACTTCCCCGGCGGCGATACTGAACAACTGTGGGACTCGATCCAGGCGATCCTGGCCCTGCCAAAGGACACGCGCCTGTTTGTCGGCCACGATTATGGCACTGATGACCGCGACAAGCCCGAATGGGAGGCGACTGTGGCCCAGCATCGCGCGGGCAACAAGCACGTCAAGGACGGCACCCGGCGTGAGGATTGGATTGCGCTGCGCGACACCCGCGATGCCACCCTGGCCCTGCCTGACCGGATCCTGGCCGCGCTGCAGATCAACCTGCGCGGCGGGCGCCTGCCCGCCCCCGAGGATGATGGCAACAGCTACGTCAAGATCCCCGTGAACCGCTTTCCCGCACCGCAGAAGAAGGCCAAGACCATGAAGGATCTGGTCGCCGAGGCGAAAGGCCGCGTGGCAACTGTTTCGCCCGAGCATGCCGCCACGAGCGAGGGCTCAGCCACACTGGTGCTTGACGTGCGCGAGCCGGGTGAACTCGAGACCCATGGGCGCGTGCCCGACGCCCTGCATGTTCCGCGCGGTCTGGTGGAAAGCCGCGCCGACGCCACCGCGCAGACGGCGGAAACGCGGCTCACCGACTTGCGCGACACGGGCTGCGTCCATGTCCTGTGCGGCTCAGGCGCCCGAGCGGCCCTGGCGGCAGACACCCTGCGCGCCATGGGCTACCAAGCCCGCGTGATCGAGGGCGGTTTCGAGGCCTGGAAGGCCAAGGGCCTTCCGGTCGAGACCTGAGCCATGGACAAGCTGGGCCGCTTCTTGCCAATTCTGCACTGGGGTCGAACCTATGACCGGCACGCCCTGACCAGCGACGCGGTGGCGGCGGTGATCGTGACGATCATGCTGATCCCGCAGTCGCTGGCCTATGCCATGCTGGCTGGCCTGCCGCCCGAGGCCGGGATCTATGCCTCGATCGCGCCCCTTGTCCTCTATGCGATCTTCGGCACCTCGCGGACGCTGGCCGTAGGCCCCGTGGCAGTCGTGTCGCTGATGACCGCCACCGCAGTCGGGCAGGTGGCGCAACAGGGCACGGCGGGATACGCGGCGGCGGCGCTGACGCTGGCGGCGCTGTCGGGACTGTTCCTGCTGGCGCTTGGGGGCCTTCGGCTGGGCTTTCTGGCCAACTTCCTCAGTCACCCGGTTATCGCGGGCTTCATCACGGCATCCGGCATCCTGATTGCGACAAGCCAGGTGAAGCATATCCTGGGGATCGAGGCGGGCGGCCATACCCTGGTCGAGATGATCCCCGACATCCTGGCCCACTTGGGGCAGACGAACCCGATGACCTTGACGATCGGCGTTCTTTCCACGGGCTTTCTGTTCTGGGTCCGGCGCGGGCTGAAGCCGTTTCTGCGACGGATGGGAGCCGGACCGTTGCTGGCGGACATGCTGGCCAAGACGGGCCCCGTCGCGGCCGTCGTGGTCACCACGCTGTCGGTCTGGGCCTTGGGCCTTGCCGATCGGGGCGTGGCGATCGTCGGTGCCGTGCCCCATGGCTTGCCACCGCTGAGAATGCCGGCCTTGGCCCCGGACCTGATCCGCCAGCTGGCTGCTCCGGCAATCCTGATCTCAATCATCGGCTTCGTCGAATCCATCTCGATCGCGCAAACCCTGGCTGCAAAGCGCCGCCAGCGCATTGACCCTGACCAGGAGCTGATTGGTCTGGGCATGGCCAACCTTGGGGCGGGCTTTACCGGCGGCTATCCGGTCACCGGGGGCTTTGCCCGCTCGGTCGTGAATTTCGACGCGGGGGCCGCGACTCCGGCCGCTGGTGTCTTTACCGCCGCAGGCCTGGCCATCGCCGCGCTGCTGCTGACCCCGCTGATCTATTTCCTGCCCACGGCAACCTTGGCCGCAACCATCATCGTGGCAGTGCTAAGCCTTGTCGATGTCGCGATCTTATCCAGAACGCTGCGCTATTCGCGTGCCGATTTCGCCGCCGTCGTCACCACGATCGTGCTGACCCTGGTCTGGGGCGTCGAGATCGGCATCGCATCGGGGGTGATCCTGTCGGTCGGCCTGCATCTCTACAAGACTTCCAGGCCCCACGTGGCCGAGGTCGGGCTGGTGCCGGGCACCAACCATTTTCGCAACGTGCTGCGACACGAGGTGACAACCGACCCCGCGGTGCTGACCCTGCGCGTTGATGAAAGCCTTTATTTCGTCAACGCCCGCTTTCTCGAGGATCTGATCCAGGATCGGATCGCCAAGCAGCCGGCGGTCGGCCATGTGGTGCTGATGTGTTCGGCCATGAACGAGATCGACTATTCCGCGCTCGAGAGCCTCGAGGCGATCAACCACCGCCTGAAGGAACTGGGCATCGGGTTGCACCTGTCCGAAGTGAAGGGTCCCGTCATGGACCGCCTGAAGAAGACCCACTTCCTGGACCACCTGAACGGTGAGGTCTTCCTGTCACAGTTCGACGCATGGACCACACTGGTGAGGCAAGACACGAAGATGACAAACCCGGCAGGCCTACGCGGGGTCTCCGGGTAAGTAATCCTCTTGCGATGATGGTCGAAGAAAACGCGGGCGCATCGCCTTCGCCCGCTTTCTCCGTTCACCGCGATCTTCAGGAGGTCATTCGATCTGGGCGATGGCTTCGTCCATCCGCTCGCGCGCTTTTTTCGACATCTTGGCGGATTTGGCGGCCTCAAGATTGGCTGCTTCATCGCCGACCTGGATCAGGCCCACCATGCCCATCGCGAAATGCGGCGTGCATTTGACACCGTAGAGTCCAGGCTCTGTCACCGTCAGGACGAATTCGTCGTTCACCTTGCTTTTGAACTTCTCGACGCCCTCGGGCAGGATTTCGGCGATGGACTCGACGTTGTGGCTTTTATCCGTGGGCACGAAGGTCACCGTATCGCCCGGCTCGACACGAACATAGGCCGGCTCGAAGACCATCATCCCGCTTTCACCCTTGTTCAGCATCTG
The DNA here is from genome assembly GCF_039770665.1 of Paracoccus sp. SSK6. Taxonomy (NCBI): domain Bacteria; kingdom Pseudomonadati; phylum Pseudomonadota; class Alphaproteobacteria; order Rhodobacterales; family Paracoccaceae; genus Paracoccus; species Paracoccus sp. SSK6. The sequence continues at coordinate 17,344 of NZ_JBDPNJ010000026.1, forward strand.
CACTTGGTGATCGGCGGCAAGACCTGCTCCGGCCATGGCAAAAAAGGCCGCCGGAATGGCGAGGCATGAGAAATAGGTCATGGTTCTTCCTGTCTGGAGTTTGTGGTGGAGCGATCCGCGCCATCGCGGATCGCGACTGAGCCATAGGCATCAGAAGGGGGACCGCCGCGCCTCTCAGTCCAAAGTGGCTTCGGCAGGAGCATCCTCGGCCGCGTCATCCTCGTTGCCGGGCGTCACGTCCAGAATTGACGCGTGCATGGTGATTTCCACACTGTCCTTGCAGTTTTCCATGCAGGGCTCGGTCGAGAAGACGGGGTATTCGGTTTCCGCACGGTCATCTTCGATGAAGCCATCAGCATTGGGCATCTGGACCTCGGTGAAGTTCTCGTTTGACAGAACAAAATCGTCTTCCACAAGGCCGTTGGAGTAAAGCAGATAGGCCGTGATTGCGTAAGTATCGTCGGGCGTCAGGATCTGCGCGTTCCCGAATGGCATGGAGCGATGCACGTAGTCCCAGACCGTGGACAGATGGGGCCAGTAGCTGCCAATGGTCTTTTCAGGATCTTCCCGGTCCAGAGTGCCCTCGCCCCCTGACAGCGATGGCCAGTTGTCCAGGCCCTCGGCGAAGTCGCCATGGCAGGCGGCACATTGCTCCAGATAGATTTCCTCGCCCGTCATGACGTCTCCCGAGCCTTCGGGTAGACCAGTGCCGTCAGGGCTGACATCAAGGTTCCAGGCCGCGACCTCCTCGGGCAATGCGGGCCGTCCCAGCCCGAAAGGCTGGGCCGCCGCGGACGCGGCATCGGACGGTGCAACCTGCGTCTCGGCCGCGGCGGAACCTGCGGCCAGGATGATCAGCAGGGCTGCTGCTTTACGAGATTTCGACATTTTCCGCGCTTCCGTCTTTCTTGATCCACCATGTCTGGATACCGTTGTTGTGGTAAATCGAGTTCTCGCCCCGGATCTCGCGCAGGGCGTTCTTGGTGGGCTGCACGTAGCCGGTCTCGTCCACGGCGCGCGATTGCAGCAGCATCTCCTCGCCGTCCCAGACATGGTCCAGGTAGAACCGGGTCATCGCCTTGGGCACGCCCGGCTGGGCCAGCCGCGCCGTGGTCCAATTCTTGCCGCCATCGACCGACACGTCCACGCGGGTGATCGCCCCGCGCCCGGACCAGGCCAGCCCCGTGATGACCAGCGGACCGGGACCGTGCTTGATGCCGACCTGCGGACTGGGCGCAGTCACGACGGACTTGGCGTCCATGACCCAGGTCCACTTCCGCGAGATCCCGTTGGCCAGCGTGTCGGTGTATTTCGACGTCTCCTCGCGGCTCTCGACGGGACCAGCCGTCACCTCGATGCGGCGCAGCCACTTGACCCAGAGGTTTCCTTCCCAGCCCGGCACGACCAGGCGCGCGGGATAGCCGTGTTCCTTGCGCAGCGCCTCGCCATTGGCCTTGAAGGCGACCATCACGTCGTCCATTGCCTTCTCGATCGGGATTGACCGACCGTTGGATGAGGCGTCGGCGCCTTCGACGTAGATCCATTTGCCTTCAGGCCTGACGCCGACCTCGGCCAGCAAGGTCTTCAGGGAGACGCCGACATATTCCATGTTGTGGATCATGCCATGCGTGAACTGCGATCCGTTCAGCTGCGCGCCGGCCCATTCCATGCCGGTATTGGCGGCGCATTCGCAGAAATAGACGGCTTGGGTGCGGGGGAAGCGCTCCAGATCCTCGTAGGTGAAGACCAGCTCGCGATCTACCAGCCCGTTGATCATCAGGCGGTAGTCGGGCTTGGCCAGCTCGATTGCCCCGGAATGGTGGCGCTCGAAGGCGCAGCCCGCAGGGGTGATCGTGCCGTCCAGCTGATGGATCGGCGTAAAGTTGATCGAGCTGATCGTGTCCGCCGTCAGCCAGGACACGTTGCGGCGGATCACGTCCGATTCGAAATGAATGGGCAACCCGTAGGGCGTGGCGTCCACGCCGTCTCCGCTGTAGCGGGCCCAGTCCTGCACTTCGGTGATCAGCGGATCCGGCGCCCCCTGCCCGCGCGCGGCGGACACGGCTGCCGGAAGCGCGACGCTGGCGGCCAAGCCGGCGCGCATGAATGCCCGGCGGCTGGTCGTTCCCGGTCTGACGGTCATGCGAGCCAACTCCTTCATAGTCCCTTGACGGTAATGCTTGAAACGGGCGCGTCCTGCTGCGCGCCCCCTGCCTTGCGAATGTGGTCTTCGACCACGTCCCAGATCTGCAGCCCTTCGGTGCCCTCGTTGACTGATGCCCATCCGCCGACCACATAGCTGCGGGCAGGGTCTATCGGCGCGTCCTCGGCGATCAGCCGCAAGTCGGTGATGCGGCTGCCCATGGGCGCGGTCGGGTCGATCGTGTAGGCCAGACCGCCCACGCGGACCATGTCCCCGCCCTGCTGGTAATAGGGATCGGGGTTAAAGATGTTGTCGGCCACATCCTCCATGACGGTCTTCAGCGTCTCGCCGGTCATTTCCGTGCGATAGCACTCACCGTAGGTCATCGAGGTGACCGAATGGATATCCTCGCGGGTGATGTCGCCCGGCAGGACCGAGGCCCCCCAGCGAACACCCGGCGATAGCGCGATCTCGGCATCGCGTTCTTCCAGGATGGCGCGGCAGATCAGGTCGTCCCAGGTACCGTTGAAATTGCCGCGTCGATAAAGAAGCTGGTCGGTCTGACCAACCACGGCCTCCAGATCCGCCTTGTAGGGCGCGCGGACCTCCTCGATCAGCGATGCCATCTCGGTGTCGGGGGCAATCACGTCCGAGAAAACCGGGATCAGCTTGTGGCGAAAGCCTGTCATCCGGCCGCCTTGCACATCCAGATCGACCCGGCTGACGAACTTGCCGTGGCTGCCCGATGCGATGATGATCGTCTCACCCACCAGCACCGGCTCGGGGACGGCATCGTGGGTATGGCCTGACAGGATCACGTCGATGCCCTTTACCCGGCCCGCCATCTTGTGATCGACGTCAAAGCCGTTGTGCGACAGGCAGACGACCAGATCAACGTTTTGGGCGCGCAACTCGTCCACGACCTCCTGCATCCGCTCCTCGCGGATGCCGAAGCTGTATTCGGGGAACATCCATTTCGGGTTGGCAATCGGCAGATAGGGGAAGGCCTGACCAATCACGCCGACGGCCAGATCGCCCTTCTGGATGATCTTGTAGGGCTCGAACGCCGGCTCGTCCCACTCCACATCGTAGATGTTGGCGCCCAGGAAGGGGAAATTGCATTGCTCGATCAGCTCCTGAACCCGTTCGGTCCCGAAGGTGAATTCCCAATGGCTGGACATCGCCTCGACGCCCAGGAGGTTCTGGACCCGGACCATGTCCTCGCCCCGGGTCTTGAGGCTGGTATAGCTGCCGTGCCAGGTATCCCCACCATCCAGCAGGATCGCCTCTGGACGGCTGCCGCGGATCGCCTTCACGATGGTCGCGATGCGATCAAAGCCGCCCATCCGGCCATAGGTCTTGGCCAAGGCCTCGAAGTCGGGGTACGTCAGCGCATAGGCTTCGGGGCTGCCCGGTGCGATCCTGAACATCTTCTGAAAGGCTTCACCCACGACATGCGGGACGCGCCCGGCGGCTTCGCCCACGCCGATATTGGTATCGGGTTCGCGGAACCAGACGGGCCGCAGATGCGCATGCGCATCCGTGACGTGGATCAGCGTCAGGTTGCCGAAGTCGTCGAATTGCAGCAACTGGTCCTGCGTCAGCGCCTGCTGCGCCATTACCCGCGACCAGTTCGACATGCCCAACCCGGCAAGGATCGCTGATGTGGCCAGACCGGCCTGTAGAAATTCCCTGCGCGAAGCCACCGTTACCTCATAGTATTCAGATGTTTGCACATGTTGTGCGTGTGTGATCGGCCGTGGCTTGCCGCCGCGGCCGGTTCAGTGACGGACGGCGGGGGTCTCGACGGCCAGACCATTCCCGCGCGAGGCCACGTAAAGCTCAAGCTCGCGGAATTCTTGGCTGCCGGCTTCGAAAGGGACGCCGCGGGTGTCGCGAACGCAGCCCACGAAACGCTGATGTGTGGACACGGCGCCCTGGTCCTTCAGGCGATACAGCGGAAATCCGTTGATCTGACCTTGGCTCAGATGGTCCGAGCGAATGTTGTTGCCGAAGTTGTCCTCGTGGCAATTGGCGCAGGACATCTCCAATTGGCCATAGCGCGTGTAATACATCTCCTTGCCCTTCTCCCAGAAGGGCGCGGCCTCGCCATCGATCTCGACTGCAACTGGCATGCCCCGCGATTGCAGGCCAATGGCGGCGGTCATGTTCTTCATCTCCTGGCTGTTCCAGCCCCACGCTTCGGCGCCCATCCGGTTGGTCCGGCAGTCGTTGACGTAGTTTTCCAGCGACCAGAGTTCGCCCTTGTCGTTCACCTTGGGCATCTGGGCTCGAACGCCCTTCATGCTTTCCTCGATGTCGTTGTGGCAATCGGCACAGGACTTGTCTGCGGTGCCTTCGGGCGTACTCCACACCTCAAGGCCGGCATCGACGAACAGGAACATTGGGTTGTCGAAGTCGTCCTTTTGCATCGCGCGGGTATCGGTGTCGCGAAACAGCCAGCCCGAATAGACCGTATCGCCCAGAGCGCCCTCCAGATGATCGGGTGCAGGTGCCTGGGTCGCTAGTTCCTCTTCGCCATTGATCACGAGCTGGTCGTCTTCGACCGGATCAGCCTGAGCCGCGCTCAGGGAAAGGAGCGCCGCGAGAGCAGCCGCGACCGTCACAGTGTATTGCAGCTTCATCTTGCCGTCTCTCCTCCCTGGCGATGTCATGCCGCGCCATTCTTCCTGGTTGCGGTCATGACCGGCTTGGTATCCGCTTTCAGGACACTTCGACTTTGTGGGCATCCTCGTAGACCGAGCCATCGTCGTCATACCATGTAAACTTGAACTCGCCGGTCTCAGGCACCTTGGCATCGAATTCAAAATACGGATTGGTGCTGATCGCCGGTTCCAACGTGGTGTCCAGAACAAGCTGCCCGTTGAATTCAGCCGTGAAGCGATTGATGATCGAGCGCGGGATGACATTGCCATCCTTGTCCTTGCGCTGACCGGACTCCATCGGGTGCGAGATCAGCGTCTTGATCGTGATCACCTCATCCTTCGATGCGGTTTTCGGGACGCGGACGCGCGGTTTGACGTTCTCTGCCATGTTCCTGTTCCTTTTCTCTGGATCAGCCGCCGCAACCGCCGATGGTGACCTTCACATTCGAGGCCGTGCGCACGAAGCTGCCGTCGGCCATCTTGGCGATGGCAACGATGTCCTGCGTCTTGGCCAGGCGAATGCGCGTGGCCGCGGCTTGATTGGCAGCTAGCGGGCCAAAACTAAACTTGGCCACGCCTGGTGTGGGATTCTCCGAAGCGATCAGCAGGATTTCAGCGGCCCCCGGCGCCTCGACCGAGATCGGAACCGTGTTGCCGTTCTCGGCAATCTCGGGTGCGGTCAACTTGACGCCGTCACCTTCGGCCACATCGGCGCCGCCAGTGAACTCGGCAATCATCTCCTCGGCCGTCCGGGCGGGTGCCGTCGCCGCATCCTGAGCCCGCACGGCGATCGGGAGCATGGCCAGCCCGGCAAGGCCGGCGCTTGCGGCCAGAACTCCGCGTCGTGAAATCAGCATGTTGTCCTTCCTTCCTTGTCGCGTTCCCGGCGTCCCCGTGGAACGCGGCTGGTTTCATTCCTTGAGCGTCATCAGATAAGCCACGACATCCTCGACCTGCTGGGCCGACAGGATCGGCTGGATGTCCTCCGGCTTTTCGGGCGGTTTGGCCGTGTAGGCGATCCCGGGGCGAATGAACGGCCCCACCTTGTACATGCCGGGCATGAAGGAGTCCGGGAACGTGTGCTTGGCATCGACCACGATCCCGCGCAGCTGCGCCTCGGTCCAGCGGTCGGCGGCACCGTCGAGTTGCGGGCCGATGTTGCCCTGGAAGGGCACGTCAGGCATCGCCGCAATGGCATGGCACGCAACGCAATTGCCCAAGGCATTGGTTGTCATGATGACCATGCCTTCGTCGGGATTACCGGGCGTGCCCGTCAGGGATTCGGAAATCGACCCGTCTTCGGCCCAGGACACGTCATTCGGCAGAGTCTCTGCCATTGCTGCAGCGCCGAGGCTGGCTGCCACAACTGTCAGCACCAGGATTTTCTGCATCTGCCCTCCCAAAGGCGCGGAAGCCACACTCCCTTGCGACTCACGCATCCATCACTTTAGGGTCTTTGACACCGGAAGCAATGATTATATTGCAATAAGTGAATACTTGGTGAAACATCGGCCAACAGGCCGTGCTGCGGACGAAGGACACCAATGAGCGGATCGGACAGCCTCGCGCGCTCTGGCTTGGGAAAACTGCTGTTCGGCAGAATGGACACCATGCTCTCAAGCCCATCCACCGCGCAGACAGATTCAACGGCGCGCTCCGCCGTGATCGAGGAAGCCGCCAACGTCTTCAAGGCCTTGGGTCACGAAGGTCGGTTTCTCATCCTGTGCCATCTGGCGCAGGGTCCGAAGAGTGTCGGCGAACTTGAAGGCATGCTGGACGCGCGGCAGTCGGCGGTCAGCCAGCAGCTTGCGCGACTGCGGATCGAAGGGCTTGTCACAGCGCGCCGCGATGGAAAGACGATCTTTTACTCGCTCAAGGACCCGCGCATCGGCGAATTGCTGATCTGTTATGCGCGAATCTTCGGCAATGAAGATCGTCGGGACCTTTGATTGACACAACCATGACAGCGGACATCGCGGCAGGATTGCAGGCCGGAACTGTCGGGCTCGGCGTCGGAATGCTTCTGGGCCTTTGCGCGCGGTTGGGCGATTTCTGCACCTTGGGCGCCCTTGAAACCGCCCTCATCGGCCGAGACTTCCGCCGCGTCCACATCTGGAGTCTGGCCCTTGGCGTGGCCATCCTGTCGACACATCTGGCCGATGCCGCAGGCCTGATCGACGTTGGCCGAAGCCTTTATCACAGCATCGCCTGGAACCCGGTGGCGAGTATCGCTGGTGGTCTGCTGTTTGGCTATGGCATGGCAATGGCAGGCAACTGCGGTTTCGGTGCCTTGGTCCGGGCTGGCGACGGCGACATCCGGTCGGTGCTGATCGTGGTCGTTCTGGGTATTGCCACCTACGCGACGCTTGCAGGGCCGCTGGCGCCCCTGCGCGTCTTCGTATTCCCCCAAACAGAACAAACTGGGCGATTTGGAATGGGTGAGACCTTCGCGGCCATGAGCGGTCTTGAACCCGCCTGGCTGGCCGCCGCCTTTGGCCTCTCCTTGATAGCAGTGGGCTTGCGCCATCCGCAGGTACGCCATTCGGCTGTCACGATCGTCTGCGCAGCAGGAGTGGGATTGTCGGTCGTGCTGGCCTTCATCGGCACGACAGAGGTTGCGCGACACAGCATGGACGCCGTTCTGATCGAAGGCCCGTCCTATACCGCCCCCGTCGGGCGGACGATCCTTTATCTGATGACCGCGACCGGAACGCTTCCCTCCTTTTCCGTCGGGCTGGTGTCAGGCACGCTTGCCGGTGCGATTGGCGGATCAATATGGCGACGCAGCTTCCGGTGGGAAGCTTGCGACGATCCACGTGAACTGGGCCGCCAGTTGGGCGGTGCCATCATGATGGGGATCGGCGGGGTCATTGCAATGGGTTGCACCATTGGCCAGGGACTGACCGCCACCGCCCTGCTGGTTTGGTCGGGCCCTGTAACCTTGATGGCAATCGCCGCAGGGGCTTGGGTGGGCCTGCAGCGACTGCTGTTGTCCGAGGATTTATAGCCCAAGCAGGCTCGTGGCTGCAGAACCTTCGGAACCTATTCCGTGCCGGTATCGACCAGCTTGGTCAGCATCTCGTTGACCGGCTGCATCGTCTCGCCCGGGTAAGTGCGGTGACCGACAACAATCTTGCCCGGCTCGTCCGCAGTCTCATAGACAAAGATGCTATAGGGGCAGTGCTGGATATTGGCCGGATCGGCCTCCATCACCTCGCGGGATACCTTCGCGGAACAAAAGCTGAAGACATCAGCCTGGGTGAACAGATCCTTGGCGCCGCCCACATCTTCCTTGGTGCGCGCCAGCATCTCGCCCACATGGCTTGTCAGATCGATCACCAGGCCCTCGTTCGTGATCGCCTGTTCCACAGCGAACGCCACGTCCTCGAACGACCCTTTCACCGTACGGACATAGGAACTGCCAGTCTCGCCTGACGAGGCCGCATCCTGAGCCATCGCCTGCGCGGAAGGCAGGGAGAGAACCAGAAACGCAGCGCAGGTCCTGAGAATTGCCATCTTGGTCATCAGTTCGTTTCTCCTGCTTTCATGGGGCATGGGAGGTTATGGGTTTTGCCGGATCAGAAGGGGTGTTGGCTGCATCGGATACCGTTGGCCAGCCAGCATCGCGCAGAAGGCGGTCGAGCAGGACCCAGAAGAATTCATCGCCCGCATAGCCTTCGATACGGCCCACCTCGATCCCATCGGACAACAACACAAAGGTTGGCGTAAAAGCCGGAGACCGCCCGGTCAGCGTCACGCCCGAGGGAAGCGGGGCCTTGATGTCCAGGCGTTGCAGCGGCGCGGCCTGCCCCTCTGCCGTCTTGGGATAGGCGGGACCAATCTCCTCGTTCCACTGCCGGCAATAGCTGCATCCGTCACGTTCGAACATCAGAAGCTGGAACTGTCCGGCATAGGCCCCAGCCGCCATTGCGCACAGCACAACCAAGGCCGCAAGCAGGGAGGCAAGTCGAGACCAAGACGGATGCAGCTTGAGAACCATGGGGAACCGCATTGACGGACGGCGATACGTATTCCAATATGATGATATAACTGTGTCAATGCAAGCTTGGTGGTAAGGGGCGCCTCGATCCACTCGGACCTGTCGGAAGGTTGCCGATGCCCGAAATCTCGTTTGGCGGCGCTGCCGTTGCAGGACTGCTATCATTCCTGTCGCCGTGCATCCTGCCCATGGTGCCCTTCTACCTGTGCTATCTGGCAGGGGTTTCCATTGGCGAATTGCGCGGGTCGCAGGGCATGGACCCTGGCGCGCAGCGTCGGCTGGTGCTGGGGGCGATCGCGTTTTCCTTGGGCGTGACGACGATCTTCGTGATGCTGGGTCTGGGGGCCACGGCCGTGGGATCGGCCTTTTCTCAGTGGCGGACCGAGCTGTCTTGGCTTGCGGCGACGATCCTTGGGCTGTTCGGCCTGCATTTCCTGGGCCTCGTGCGTATCCCGTTTCTCTACCGTCAGGCGCGGATCGAATCTTCGGGCGATCCGGCGACGCTGGTGGGGGCTTATACCATGGGGCTGGCTTTCGGGTTCGGCTGGACACCCTGCGCGGGACCGGCTCTTGCGGCAATCCTGTTCGTTGCCTCGGCGCAGGACAGCTTATGGCACGGGGCGGCCCTGCTGCTGGTCTACGGCCTTGCGATGACTATTCCCTTTGTCCTCATATCGTTCTTCGCACGGCCCTTCATTGCCTGGGTTGCGCGCCATCAACGCATCCTGGGCCTGGTCGAAAGAACCATGGGGGTTATGCTGATCCTGTTCGCGGTCCTTATCGCCACGGACGGCGTAAACCGGATCGCCGCCGTCATGGTGGACAACATGGATTGGAGTGCAACAACGCGATGACACGGTTTCATCTTGCCCTGGGCTTCGTCCTTCCGCTTTTCGCCTTGCCCGCCCTAGCGGGGCCGGTTCCTTTGGGCGACGACGGCCTTCACAAGCCCGATTGGCTGAAGAACAGCTTCAAGGTTCTTGCCGAAGACAATCAGGAGGCCGCCGACGCAGGCCGCCACCTGCTGCTGATCGTCGAACAGCGCGGCTGCATCTATTGCGCCCGGCTTCACAACGAGGTTCTCACCGACCCGCGCATCGACCGCCTGATCCGTGATCATTTCGATGTGGTGCAGGTCGATCTGTTCGGCGGAACCGAACTGACCGACACCGATGGCGAGGTCCTAAGCGAAAAGCGCGCTGCCGCGAAATGGGACGTGCCGCTGACGCCGACGCTGATCCTGCTGCCCGCTGCCCTGCCCGCCGACGCTGACGCTGCCCGCGCTGCCATGGCGGTCATTCCCGGCGTCATGGACGCCGATGACACGCTGGAGGTGCTGGAATGGGCGGCAGCAGGCGGACCCGAAACAGGCCGCGACATCCGGGACGTGCTGTCCCAGTGAACAAGCCCGACCCGCATTGATGCCTGACAGGAAGGAACGCCATGCAGATTGCCCGCCGAGTTTTTCTGACCCGCACCGCCGCAGCACTCTCGGCCGTGGTGCTGCCATTCGCGCCGCTGCGTGGCTGGGCCGTGACCACACTTACCGCAGGCGCCCTGCGCATCGACAGCGTGTCAGACGGCCATATCGAATTTCCGCCCGACTTTGCCTTCGCCATGATCCCCGAGGACCAGCGAAGCGATCTTCTGCGCAGCCTGGACATCGACCCAGAGGCCGTTGTGAAAAGCCCGCTGAACGTCACCCTGTTGCGCCACGGGGACCGCGTGGTGCTGTTCGACGTAGGTTCGGGGCCTGATTTCGTGCCGACGGCCGGCCGGCTGGTTGAAGCCCTTTCCACCATCGACGTCTCGCCCGAGGACGTGACCGACGTGATCTTCACCCATGGACACCCCGATCATCTATGGGGTGTTTTGGATGATTTCGACGAACCCTTGTTCCCCAATGCGGCGCTGAAGATGGGCCAGGTCGAATTCAACTACTGGACGGACCCAGCGACCATCGACACCATCGGTGAGGAACGCCAGTCCTTTGCGGCGGGCGCCATGCGCCGCCTGACCGTGATCGGCGATCTTGTGGAACGGTTTGACGATGGGGCCGAGGTGCTGCCGGGCATCCGCGCCGTAGCAACCCCTGGCCATACGCCAGGCCACATGTCCTTTGAGATCGGCACTCCGGACCAGGGCGCGTTCGTGACGGGTGACTTCGTCACCTCCCTTGCTGGCTTCGTCCGGCCCGATCTGGGAACGGCAACCGATCACGACCTGGCTCTTGCTGCGCAGACACGCCAAGCGATGCTTGCGCGGCTGGCTGACGAAGGCTGGATGATCCTGGGCTATCACCTGCCCCATGGCGGCATCGGTCGGGTCCGGCGCGAGGGCGAGGCGTTTACCTTTGAAAGCGAGGCATGAAGATGCGTTTTGCTGGACGCGTATTGGCGGCCGCGATGGTGATGGCGGTAAAGGCGACCCTGGCGCAGGCCGAGGATACGCCCGACAAGTATCCCGACTCGGTCCTCTACAGCCCACCGGTCAAGGTGGCAGAAGGCGTCTACAGCGCCATCGGTGCGACGCAGCCGCCGACCTATGAGAACGCAGGCCATAACAACAACCTGTCCTTCATCATGACATCGGACGGGGTTGTGGTGGTCAACGGCGGCGCGTCGTGGAAGCTGGCCGAGGCACTGCACGCCGAAATCCGCAAGATTACCGACCAGCCGGTCAAGCTGGTCATCAACGAAAACGGCCAAGGCCATTCGATGCTGGGCAACAGCTATTGGGCTGCAGAGGGCGTTCCCATCCTGGCACAAGAAGAAGCGGCAGCAGAGTTCCTCGACACCGAGGGCCCGCGCGGGCTCGAGGCTCTAAAATCCTATGCCAGGGAAAACGCCGAAGGCACAAGCATCGTCGAGCCGACGGAAACCTTCACGGACCGCAAGGACATTCAGATGGGCGACAGGCGGATCGAGGTGCTGCACCTCGGCCCTGCGCATTCGCCCGGTGACACGCAGGTCTGGCTGCCTGACAGCAAGGTGCTGATTGCGGGCGACATCGCATTTTCCGAACGCATGCCGCCGATCTTCGAAGGCACCTGCACCCTGTGCTGGATCGAAACCTTCGAAACCAAGCTGGAACCGCTGGGGGCCGAAGTCATCGTTCCCGGCCACGGCGCACCCACCGATCTTGCCACCGTGCGGCACGCGACCGTTGATTACCTCAAGGATCTGCGGGGGAAGATCGCGGACCATCTGGATGCCGGGGGCGATCTGTCGCAGGCGTACTACGTGGATCAGTCCCAATGGGACTGGATGGACACCTTTGACGAACTCGCCACGAAAAATGCCGGAGTGGTGTTTTCAGAGATGGAGTTTGAATGATCGGGGGCTAGGTTGATCGCGCCCCTCCTCGCGCCGCTGATCGACCAGGCGATCAGTAATCATCCCGCCGATCCACATCGAGAACAGGGCGATCCAGGCCGTCAAAGCCATGACCGACGTGCCAGATACCCCGTTGCCGATAGAACAGCCCCCCGCCAGCATTCCTCCAAAGCCCATCATCACGGCGCCCACCATGGCGCGGCGGGTCTGGGCAGCGCTTTCAAAGCTCTGGAACCGCAGGACCCCTGCGACCCATGCCGCCAGAAACGAGCCGATGAAGACCCCCGGCACCAAGCCGACGTCGAAGCTCCAACCCTCGAACGGCACCAGCATGGCCATTAGCGTATTGGCCGATGGGCCGGTGAAGGTCACGGATGTGACTGAAACAGGATCAAAGGCAACCTGCGAAAGGCTGTAGGTCAGGAAATAGCCGATCGCGACGGTAACGCCCACTCCCGCGCCGAAGATCAGGATACCCGCCGAGATCCGGTTCCGCCAAGCCAGGAACAACGCAAGTGCCGCACACAAGGCTCCGACCAGAAGAGCGCCCCATTCTGGCAGACCCAGCCCCGCAGACAGGTCGATGTTGCGCCCATCGGGCGTGGTCCACAACTGGGCAAGCTGGGTGCGCACCCCTGAAAGCCAGCCGTGTAGCGTCATTTGCGCCGTTACGGCAAACAGCAGCCCGCTGAGGATCGAACGCAGGTTGCCGGTCGCCGCTAGAACCAGAAGGCGCCCAGGACAACCCCGCGCAAGGATCATTCCGGCTCCGAAGATCAGCCCGCCGATGATCGCGCCGCTGATGCTGCCGGTAACGGACATCATCCGCGCAGCGTCGGTGTCTATGTAGCCTTGGAGCCGGGCCGCCTGCACCCAGATCACCGCCGAAGAAAATGCCAGCAGCCACACAGCCATGCGCGGGCCAAGCCTGCCATGGGCAAATTCGACGGTGGCCGCGCGCAAGCAGAAGGCAGACCGCTCTGCCGCGACTCCGAAGAAGATCCCCACCAGCAATCCCATCAGTGCTGCCGTGGGGAGGTCCCCGAGTGTGTCCGTGATGGGCGATAGATCCATGGCCTATCTTCCTGCCGAATTGCAACGCGTGTTGGTCAGAGGTGAAAGAGATTGCTCACAAGATCATCGACGCTCAGGGGTCGTAAACCGAGAAGATGACCCCTGCATCAAGGAAATACAGATCAACGATCTTTAGGAAACTGGCTGTCGGAGGTTGAGGATCTGGCAACAGGTCAGCGCCGGGCCCTTAACCTCAGAGTGCAGAACGCTCCTATGGCTTGATATAGACAAAGCCTTCCAACTGGAGCTTGGCAATCTCGGCTACTCCAGAAGGCACGATATCTTCTGGCCAAACGTCAAACAAATCCTGTTCCGGATCAATGTCGCGGCCCACCAGAGTGTTGTTACAGACTAGAAAACGAACCCCGTCGTTCTTCAATGATACAATCAAACCCTGCAATTGTTGATTGTCCTTGGCAGCTTGCAATAGCCCGACCCCGTCACCATGCATCACCACTCGAAGGTCGATGTTTGCCTTACCGACTGCCTCGAGGTGATTGCGCATGTTGTTCAGCGCACCTTTGTAAGCGCTGCCATCGTCACCGCCGGCCAGATTGATGTGATAGATGACCTTCTGCGCGGCATAACCGTCTTGCGCTCGAACGGGATCTCCGGCTGCGACCCAGAATGCCACGGCCGTCATGATGATGAGACGGATAAAACGCATGCCGTTCCTCCCACAATAGAAAGACATTCTGTGCAGCTGTTGGTTGAACATGCAAGTATGCAAATACTTTCATTTGAAACTCCCTAAGAAACGACAGGAGAAAAGCTGCGACCTGACCTGCCTTATCTTCAGAAACACCGAGAGGCGGACAGAATGTGATCTCTTGCTGGGCCCAGTTGGCGACGTTTCATGCAAGCGCCATCCCCGAGACCGGCGAAAAGATCGCACTTGTTCGATCGCCCTGATAGTGTCGCGCGAGGTCGGAAGCGTCACGCGACAGCTCGCTGACGCTGTCCAGCACCACCTGCACCTTGCCGTCAGTCATCAGGGGGGACAGGTTAAGGCGGACAAAGCCGGGCTTTTCGATCTCGTTTCCCGACAGGATTGCCTGCCGTATCCGGTCCGACGCTTCCTCATCGATCCCTAGCAGTCGATGAACATAAGGTCCCGCGCAGGCGCAGCCACCGCGGACCTGGATGCCGTAGCGGTCTGACAGAAGCCGGGTGATCAGCTGGTGATGGATATGCCCGCCCTGCCCATCGCGGATCCGAAAGGAGAAAATCGGCAGCCGCGGTCGGTTGGTGGGGCCGAGAAGCTCGATCCGCGGCTGACGGGACCAAGCACCCTGAGCGCGGCGAGTCATCGCGGCACCGCGTTCGGCCATAAAATCGGTGCCAATGCGGTCCTTGACCAGGAAGGCAAGGGCTGCGCGCAAGTCACCGACGACGTTTGGCGTGCCTGCCTCCTCGCGCGCTTCGATCCGCTGGCTGTAGTCGTGCCTGCCCGGAGACACAAAGCGAACGGTCCCGCCGCCGGGGCAGCTGGGTCGGTCGGTTATCACAGCGTCGCGCCGCAGGATCATCACGCCGGACGCGCCGGGACCGCCCGCGAACTTGTGCGGCGAGACGACGATGGCATCCAGATCGGCATCCGGCGCCGGAGACATGTGAATTGGCAGATAGGGGCCGCCCCCGGCATAGTCCCATACGATCCGCGCCCCGGCGGCCTTTGCTTGCCGCGTCAGAGAAACGACATCAGCGAGTTCACCAGTGATATTTGACGCGGCCGAGAAGGAGCAGATAACTCGTCGCCCTGCCGCATCCGCCAAGGCCTCGGCCAAAGCGGCACGGTCGGGACCTCCCGCGAGATCTTCGCCCAGTTCGATCACTTCGGCGCCGCTTTCACGCCAAGGCAGCAGGTTCGAATGATGCTCATAGGGCCCCAGGATCACTCGTGTGCCAGGTCCTGCCCCGAGTAGCGTGACCAGCCGGTTCACCCCCGCCGTAGCCCCTGCCCCGCAGAAGATCACCGCGTGATCCGGCCCCGCGCCGCAAGCCCGCGCGATGACTGCCCGCGCCGCGCGCCGCATCCCCGTCATCCTCGCGCCGCAGAACGATGCTTCGGTATGGCTGTTTGCGTAGAAGGGCCAGACATGGTCCATTACGAAGGTTTCGACCTGCCGCAGTGCTCGGCCCGAAGCGGTATAATCGGCATAAAGTAGAGGTTTTGGGCCAAATGGCCCCCCAATCATTGCTCCCTCACCGATCAAGCCGTCGCGGAGGGCTGCAACTGGATCGGCAGCATCGAGTTCGGCAAGAAAGGGGGCGAACGGGTCTTCGGTCATGGCAGGTCTCCATTAGGCATCGCGAAGATAGACCAACATGCGCCAATCAATTTCTCTCAATTTGCGGTAAATGAAGCCTAGGTTCGATCATATGAACGGTAGAATGAGCAGTTTTGATATAATTGACCTCCGCATTCTAACCACTCTGCAGCGCGACTCTTCGTTGTCGCAGCGCGAGGTCGCAGAGCGCGTTGGGCTGTCGCAGAACGCGTGCTGGCGGCGCATCCAAGCCCTGCAGGCAGCGGGCATCCTGGCCGGCTCACAGGCCCGATTGGACCTGGCGGCCCTGGGCTTGGACCTAGTTGTCTTTGTGATGATCCGCACCCGGCATCATTCCCGCGAGTGGATCGACCGGTTCTCGCGCCACGTGCAAGGCCTGCCCGAGGTGATCGACTTCAACCGCATCGGCGGCGAATGGGACTACCTTCTGAAGATCGTCACGCCAGGCATGGCAGGCTATGATCGCTTCTATCAAAAACTGATCGACGGCTTTGAGTTCGACAAGGTGACTGGCCTCTTCTCAATGGAGCAGATCCTCGACAACCGCCCCACCGACCTCAATCGGATGCTCTAGCGTGTTAGGTCCAGTCTAGAAGGACCTTGCCGCTGGACTTGGCGCGCATGTCTCTAATCCTGGTGCAGCAATGGCTGAAAGATTCTCAGAAAACAAAGGCGTTCCCAGCCAGCATTACGGGTGTTATGGATCTGTCATCAAGTCTCCCTGCCGTTTGGACAACGAACATGCTACAAGCATTTTCTTGTCTCGCAGTTCCTTGGCCAAGCGCGCTTTGTGTAGTCCCCAGGTATCTCCCCGCCCCGCTATCGCCCTAGCTGCTGGAGAACGCCGTCCAAAATCGCCTCCATTCTGACTCCTGGTGACGTCCCTTGATCCTTCTCCTCTAGCATGAGGCAAAGAGTCTCGCGGTCTATACTAAGCATCAGCTTTCCGGCGTCTCGCAGCGCGCCTTGAGCGGCTTTCTCCGCTGCTTCGGTGAGGCCGGCGGGTGATACGATAATCGCGCTCGCCCGCAAAGCACGAGGGAAGAGATACTTTTCGGTTACATGGATAAGGTTGGATTTGAGCGGCTTCTCATAATTCTTAAACTCGAAGATGACGTAGCGGCTGTAGAAGTGCTCGATGAGCATGCGGCTAAAGACGTCGGTCCCTTTTACCTTTGCAATCACGTCGAAGCGGCTGGTGTCCCCACCAACGTCCTCTTGATCCCGCCAATTGTAAAAGTGCTCCTCGAAAAGATACTGCATGGCTTCGTAGCAAACGATTTCGAATAGACGCCAAGCGGTACCTTTTCGTCCAGCACTTGTTGCTACTGAGCTCCCTCGTCCGGGCGGAATCGATCGGAGTTCAGCGGCGAGTTGGGCGCCACGTCCTTTCGAAGCGGAAACCCTATCAATGTTTTCATGAGCCGCTGCCTTGCTAGCACTACTGTCCTCTCGTGCAGTTCTCAAACGAGTAAGCAGGGTGGACGCGTCCGAGGACAGGAAGCTGAGCCCGTCGTCGAAGACTCCGAGCGCGGAGCTGAGCTCCCGGTCCATCTCGACCAATTCGCTTACCAATTCAGGGAAAGGCGATGAGAGTGTTAATTTCCACCCAGAAGTGACCCAGGTTTTCCATCGAGAACTGACCCACCTTTGATTATGGTTTTGGGGTCATTCAGTGGTCAAGGCGTGATTGTTCTCCTTCTTTTGGCGCGCTGCGGCGGCTGAACTGGCCTTGAAGCGGAAGCTGTCGTTTCCGGTTTCCAGGATGTGGCAGCGATGGGTGAGCCGGTCGAGCAATGCGGTGGTCATCTTGGCATCGCCGAACACTGTGGCCCATTCGCTGAAGCTGAGGTTGGTGGTGATGATGACGCTGGTCCGCTCATAGAGCTTGCTCAGCAGATGGAAGAGCAGCGCCCCGCCCGAGGCGCTGAAGGGCAGGTATCCCAGCTCATCGAGGATCACGAGATCGAGGCGGGTCAGGCTTTCGGCGATCTGCCCGGCCTTGCCCTTGGCCTTCTCCTGTTCGAGGGCGTTGACCAGTTCAATGGTGGAGAAGAAGCGGACCTTGCGGCGGTGGTGCTCGATGGCCTGGACGCCGAGGGCGGTTGCGATGTGGGTCTTCCCCGTGCCCGGGCCGCCGATCAGGACGATGTTCTGGGCCCCGTCCATGAACTCGCAGCGGTGGAGTTGCCGGACTGTGGCTTCGTTGATCTCGCTGGCGGCGAAGTCGAAGCCTGAGAGGTCCTTGTATGCCGGGAAGCGTGCGGCCTTCATGTGATAGGCGATGGAGCGGACCTCGCGCTCGGCCAGTTCGGCTTTCAGCAGTTGAGACAGGATCGGCACGGCTGCATCAAAGGCCGGCGCCCCTTGCTCGATCAGGTCCGTCACGGCCTGCGCCATGCCATGCATCTTCAGGCTGCGAAGCATGATGACGATGGCGCCGCTGGCAGGATCATGACGCATGACGGCCTCCTGCAGCTTGGGTGCGCAGGCCGTCGTAGCGTTCGACATTGGCCTTTGGCTCGCGGCGCAGGGCCAGGGCCTGCGGAGTATCAAGGGGCGGCCCGCCAATGACCTTGCCATCGACCAGCCGGTGCAACAGGTTCAGCACATGGGTCTTGGTCGCCACGCCCTCGGCCAGGGCCAACTCCACAGCCGTCAGCACGGCCTGTTCGTCGTGCTGGAGAACCAGGGCAAGGATGTCGACCATCTCCCGATCGCCGCCGGGCTTGCGCAGCATCTGCTCCTGCAACTGCCGGAAGGCAGGCGGCAGTTCCGCAAATGGAGCTCCGTTCCTGAGAGCCCCGGGCTTGCGCTGGAGAACGGCAAGATAATGCCGCCAGTCATAGATCGTCCGCGGTGGCAGCTTGTGGCTGCGCTGGATGATGCGGCCATGCTCGCACAGGATGTTGCCCTCGGCCGCCACGACCAGCCGGTCCGGATAGATCCGCAGGCTGACAGGCCGGTTCGCGAATGACGCCGGAACGCTATAGCGATTGCGCTCGAAGCTGATCAGGCAGGTGGGCGAGACACGCTTACTGAGCTCGATGAAGCCGTCGAAGGCCGGCGGCAACGGCATCAATGCGGCCCGCTCCTCAGCCCAGACATCGGCAATCGTGCCCGGCAGCGTGCCGTGCGGGGTCTCTTGCCACACCTCCAGGCAGCGCTGTTCCAGCCAGGCATTCATCGTGGCAAGGTCGGGAAAGCCCGGCATCCCCTGCAAGACCTGATGGCGGGAGTCCTGAACATTCTTCTCGACCTGTCCCTTCTCCCAACCCGCTGCCGGATTGCAAAACTCCGGTTCGAAGACATAGTGGTTGGCCATGGCGAGGAAGCGGAGGTTGACCTGCCGCTCCTTGCCACGGCCCACACGATCCACTGCCGTCTTCATGTTGTCGTAAATGCCGCGTTCAGGCACGCCGCCGAACACACGGAACGCGTGCCAGTGGGCATCGAACAGCATCTCGTGGGTCTGCAGGGGGTAGGCGCGCAACAGGAAGGCCCGGCTGTGCGACAGCTTGATATGCGCCATCTGAAGCTTGGTGCGCTCGTCGGTCAGATGCCCGTAGTCTTCGCTCCAGTCGAACTGGAAGGCCTCTCCCGGTCGGAAAGACAGCGGAACGAAGGTGCCGCGGCCCGTGGTCTGTTGCTCGCGCTGGCGATCTGTCCGCCAGTCCCGCGCAAAGGCCGCAACCCGGTTGTAGGAGCCGGTGAAGCCGAGCGCCACGAGATCGGCATGCATCTGCTTCAGCGTCCGCCGCTGCTTGCGCGACTTGCCGGCCTCCGTCTTCAACCAGCCGGCCAGCTTCTCGGCGAAAGGATCAAGCTTGCTTGGCCGATCCGGCGTGGCAAAGGACGGCTCGATCGCTCCTGAGTTCAGATACTTCTTGATCGTATTGCGCGACAGGCCGGTGCGACGCGCGATCTCGCGGATTGGCAACTTCTCCCGCAGCCGCAGCTTCCGGATCACGTTCAAAAGTCCCATGTGGATCACTCCGTAAACCCCCTAAGCTCTCCGCGTCGGGGAAGGGTCACATGGGTCAAATCTCAATGGAAATTAGAGGCCTGCCTGGGTCACTTCTGGGTGGAAATCAACAATCAGAAAACAAAAGCCCTTCTTAGGGCGCGCCTAGAAATCGCAGCTGAAGAGAGGATGGCACGCGCTCTCAGCCACGAGAGCTCTTGACTAGAACATAATCCTTGCCGGTCCTTGCCGATACGTCAGTTGAGGTGTCAACTCAACGACCGTGGCAATTAGCGGCTTTTCATCCTCATCAGCGGTCGGCTCGGGGTCGATCGTGTACCCTCTGGTTCAGCCCGCATCGCCCGCATAGTCCCAGTCCTGGCTCTTCAGCTGACCGGTCTGTTGGAAGTAC
>NZ_JBDPNJ010000027.1:0-35746 GCF_039770665.1 Paracoccus sp. SSK6
CCGCAAAGTTAAAATGTCTCACCTCTGCAATTCAGGAATGTCACACTCCCCTGGATGAGCATCGTGTCGATCCTTGGGAGCCGAGACATGGGATGGGTGATGATGAGTGAACGGGAACTGAACCGGGTCAAGGTTCTGAGCCAGGTGCTGCAAGGTGGGATGTCAGCCGTGACCGCGGCCGATGTTCTGGACCTGAGCCGCAGACAGGTTCACCGGCTGCTGAAGCGGTTCGGGGCTGACGGCGCGGCGGCAATCCGGCACCAGGCACGTGGACGGGCATCGAACAACCGGATCGACCCGACGATCCGGGAGGCTGCCATGTCGCTCGTTCGGGACCGCTATGCCGACTTTGGCCCGACCTTGGCGGCCGAGAAGCTGGCGGAGTGTCACGGGCTGACAGTGTCGCGCGAGACCTTGCGCAAGTGGATGCAGGATGCGGGTTTGTGGCTGTCGCGCAAGCAGCGCCGAACATTCCACCAGCCGCGCCTGCGCCGGGAGTGCCTTGGCGAGCTGATCCAGATCGACGGCTCGGATCATCGCTGGTTCGAGGATCGCGGGCCGGCCTGCACCTTGTTGGTGTTCATCGATGACGCCACCAGCACCCTGATGCACCTGGAATTCGTCAGCTCCGAGAGCACCTTCAGCTATTTTGGAGCCCTGGAGCGGTATCTGACGCTGCATGGCCGGCCCGTTGCCTTTTACTCCGACAAGCACACAGTGTTCCGGGTGCCAAAGCAAGGTGCCAGGACAGGCTATGGGATGACCCAGTTCGGCCGGGCCTTGAACGAACTGAACATCGAGATCCTGTGCGCCAACTCCTCGCAAGCAAAAGGTCGCGTCGAGCGCGCCAACCGCACCCTGCAGGACCGTCTGGTCAAGGAACTGCGGCTGGCCGGCATCTCCGACATGGAGACTGCCAATGCCTTTCTTCCCGGCTTCATGGCGCGCTACAACGCGCAGTTTGCCAAGGTGCCACGCCGTGCGGACAACCTGCATCGGCCACTGAATGTCGAACCGGATCGGCTGCGTGACATTCTGTGCTATCGCGACGAACGCTATGTCAGCAGCCAGCTGGCCTTTTCCTACGACCGGCTGCGGATCATCCTGGCCGAGAACGAGATCACCCGCGATCTGCCGGGCAAATACGTGGACAGCTATGAGTTCGCGGACGGCCGGCTGGAGTTCCGCTGGAAGGGTGTCTCGCTGCCCTACTCCGTGTTCGACAAGGATCAGCGGGTGACCCATGCGGCCATTACCGAGAACAAGCATCTGAGCGCGGTCCTGGAATACATCAAGGCCGAGCAGGACAAGGCTCCGCCGAAGGTGCACCGGGTCGGCAAGCAACGGACCCGCTACACGCCCACGGGACGCCGCAACAACGGCTGGAACTCCTCGGCAGCCCGCAAGGCAAAGGCGCATGCCGCTCCACCCCTGGAATGACGCTTCCCTGGCCCAGTTGCGGTGATACCCTGTGCTTTGATCGAGCACGCAGGGCAAGAACATGGCAGACAGCGCAGAGCCGGAGATCATCTTCTCGGATCTGACACAGGACGTGCTGATCGATGGCCACCGGTTCTCTGTCGAGATCTACCGGACATCGATCTCCCCTGGCTGGGTGCTGTCGGTCATGAACAGGTTCGGCACCCTGACGATTTCGGATAACCCGCCCTATCTTGTCGATGGTCTTGCCTGGCGGGATTTCGAGAAGCGGGTCGAAACGAAGGGCGTGCGCGCCTTCTACTCGCCAAAGGAACGTCGAAAGCTGCGGCTCTGACCGCATGGCCGGTCAGGGCTGCGATGGCGGATGTCTCCGCCCTGCCCGGCCATGCTTGCCCACCCTCGGTGAGACATTCCTACTTTGCGCAGCCAAGGACATTTCAACTTGGTTGCAACAGGAACCTGCAGCATGTCCCGCGCCTTCCAACAAGGCTAGCTCAATCTGATGGGAATCCTGCGCTTAGGCCGACGCGAAGCATCTTTCGTCTCGCGGAGCTCCTCAGCTTCTACCCCTCCGTCGGCGGCTTCGTCGTTCAGTTATTACTAGCCCTTTTGCTGTTTGAAAGGTTGGATGTGTTGCTAGATGCCGCTCAATCATGAACTCACCGTCTTTGAGTCATAAGTAACCGATTGCACAAGAAAATTTGATCTTAAAGATCGATTTAGCGGGCTGAGGAGGTTGCGTTAAAAGCATGTGCCGGGAAGATGCCGAGAAGGAATAGGAGCATAAAAGATGGTGACAAGACGACACTTTATTCACACAACGACAGCGCTGTTTTCGGCGACCATTTCAGGTCCTTTGTTTGCGGCATCATGGCCGACTGAAGCACAGAAGGCTGCTTGGGACGCACAGGTTACGCCTGCCGGTTACAATCCCTCCACCTCCAATCCCTGGGGTGTGCACTCTCGTTTCTTGCCTCAAAGGGTAAAGGCCAATGATGGCCTGGTGGCAGGTGACATCCATGTAGATGCTGTGGCGAAGTATCTTTACCATATCGAGACGGGGGGAACCGCAATGCGCTATGGCGTGGCCATAGGTCGAGGGGACCTATACGAACCGGGGGTCTATACGATTAAGCGAAAGGTCGAATGGCCTCATTGGACCCCCACGCAGAGCATGATTGACAGGGAGCCGGAGACCTATGCCCAATTCGAAGGTGGAATGGAGCCAGGTCCCGAAAACGCTTTAGGATCACGGGCTCTCTACCTCTATGTCGGCGACCGGGATACTTACTTGCGCATCCACGGAACCCCGTTTCCTAGAAGCATTGGCACTAGCGCCAGTTCTGGCTGCGTGCGGATGGTCATGGCGCATATCAACGATCTCTATCCAAAGGTAGAAATCGGCTCCACTGCGTTTCTTTATTCGGCCGCAGAAAGTGTGACCACGCGTAGCTAGGCCACACCTTTGCTGGAGTTGCAGGTCTGATCATACGCCCGAGTGGCCTCAGGCTTGTGACTGCATGCAAATTGGACGGCCCTCAGCCGTGGTAAGTGGAAGAAGTGTTGTTTCCACCTGCCCGCGATGCTCGTACCAATAGCAGTTATCTTCTGGCAGAAGACGGGCCGAGGTAACGTCCTGCCCCGGCGCAGCCAGCGCGAGGAGCTCTGGGGAAAGATTTTCGGATCCGGTTTGTGTGACTTCTGTCCTTGTTGCCATGTTTCCGCAACCGGCATTGATCAGGACAATCGCCAAGATGATGAGGGATTTGTTTCTCATTTATGTCTCCTTGCGTGATTAGCTTGTCAAGCATCCCTCGCACTGGATAGCGCGGCGCACAAGCACGACAGTTGCCGACAGCAGTAGGTCGCATCCGGAACGCACAGCATCTTGAACAACGCGGCATTTCGTCTCCTTGGCCAAG
Source organism: Paracoccus sp. SSK6 (assembly GCF_039770665.1). Classification (NCBI taxonomy): domain Bacteria; kingdom Pseudomonadati; phylum Pseudomonadota; class Alphaproteobacteria; order Rhodobacterales; family Paracoccaceae; genus Paracoccus; species Paracoccus sp. SSK6. The sequence goes on from NZ_JBDPNJ010000027.1 coordinate 3,363, forward strand.
TGCCTTTCTAAGAGTACCCTTTTATAATTGTTGGATAACTTATCCAAAAACGCGAGGCAGTGAATGGTCCCTAAGGACACAGGTAGCGACCGTCGACGCTTTCTAGGTGGCTTGCTGGCAACAGCGACGGTGTTGCCGGGCGGCGGCGCCCCGGCGCAGGGTTTTGACCCTTATACCGGGCAGCCTGTCTATGGCGGTCCCTCGACCGGTGGGGCACCCGATCTCGGTGCCTATCAGGTCGATCCAAGCGCAGATCCCCGGCGCAATCAGTCGTCGTTTCGCGCGAGACACTGGAGCGAGTTTTACCCGAGCTTGGGAAAAGGCGTGATCCTTGCGGATGTGACCTCGCGTGCAGTGCATTACTGGTCGGGTGACGGATCAGTCAACCTGGTCTTCCCGTGCTCTATCCCAATCACCGAAGATCTGACCCGCCGGGGCGAAACTGAAGTTGTCAGAAAGGCAAAAAACCCGCCTTGGACACCAACGCCCAGCATGCGGGAAAAGGATCCCAATCTGCCGCAACGTGTCGAGGGCGGAGATCCGAACAATCCCTTGGGACCGTACGGCCTTTATCTGTCATGGCCAGCCTACTTGATCCATGGCACACACGACACACGGAAGATTGGCCGAAAGTCCTCTAACGGCTGCTACGGTCTCTATAATGAGCATATTACCCGGCTCTACGAGCTGGCAGAGATCGGAACGCAGGTGACGGTGTTCTAGAAGCTTTTCCTTACAGGAAGACGCCAACGAACCTGTTCGCTGGCGTCCCTTCTAGAAGCCTCAGTAATGATGGGACAGCTTTCCCGCCCGTCTCATCCCATCTGTCAGGCATGAATCACGATCGGGACGCCGGGCTGCAGCATGGCATAGATATCCTCGATTTCTTCGTCGCTGACGGTGATGCACCCGGCGGTCCAGTCCCGTTTCTGGCGCACCAGTTGGTTGCCTTCCGGCCCACGGCCATGGATCATGATATCGCCGCCGGGATCGCGACCGAATTGTTCCGCAAAAGCACGGTCGCGCTCATTCGGATAGGACACGCCGACAGAAAGGTGATACCGGCTACGAGGATTGAAGCGGTCTACAAAATAAAGCCCCTCAGGGGTCTTGCCGTCTCCCTCGAACTGCTTGTGGCCGACCGGCTGAAATCCCAGGCCGAAATCATAAGACTTCAGCACCGTCGTTCCATTCAGAAGATACATGCGGCGCTGCCCTTTCTGAATGACGACCTGGGTGACCAGGGGACCGGAATAGACTTTGAACGTCGGCGTCTGCGGCGTCGGAGCGCCACACGCCGCAAGGGCCGCCAAGCCTGCCAGGGAAAAATGACGCCGGTTTAAACTGGCCATTCAGGATTGCTCCGTCCTAAGGTATAAATGACTGATCTAAATGCCGTCGGCAGCGGGATAGCTGGTGAACACTTCGCTGCTTCCGTCTTTGCGTATCAACAACACGTCATACGCTTCGCGCTTGTCTTCGGGCCCCATGCCGGGGCTGCCATAGGGCATTCCGGGCACAGCCAAGCCTGCTGCATCGGGCCGTTCCTCCAGCAGCTTTCGAATATCTTCGGCGGGCACATGGCCTTCGAGGAAATAGCCGTCGATCTGGCCGGTGTGGCAGGAATAATGTTTGGCGGGGACACCAAGGTCGATCTTGTGCTGGATCAGCAGGACGCCGAAGCGTTCTTCGGCGGTCACGTCGAAACCCTGCTGTTGCAGATACTCTGTCCATTTCACGCAGCATTCGCAGCCTTGTCCCTCGACAACATGAATGGCAGGGACAACCTCCTGCGCCTCCGAGGACAAAGGCGCTGCCAGCAGGGCAACTGCAATAAGAAAGGCATGCTTCATCCGATGGCTCTCCGGATTTTGGGCACCGCGAAGCGGCGCTCCTCATGAAAGTCGATGGTACTGGCAAGTTCACCTGACGGATGAAACACGAACACGCCGGATGTATGGTTCATGGTGTAGTCCCCGTCATCTCGCAGCAGGCGCGTGTAGGTCACGTCAAAGGCCTTGGCGGCTTCGACGACAGCGTCAGCCGAGCCCGTCAGGCCGCGAATCCTGGAATTAAAATTCGACAAGTATTCGGCCAGGATCTCGGGGCTATCCCGTTCAGGATCGACGGTGATCATGGCGACCCGGATCCGGTCTGCGTCCGGCCCAAGGCCCTCCAGCCAATCTGCAATATCCATCAGCGTGGTAGGGCAGACATCCGGACACCAGGTAAAGCCGAAAAAGACCATGCTGGCTTGGCCAAGCCAATCCTGCGGGACGACAGGATTGCCCCGATCATCGATCAGCCGCCACGCCATCCGGGAGAGGTCTGGCCGACCGTTCTCGGTTTCCCTGACGTCCGTCAGCCAACGCAGGTCGCCACTGCGCCATGCTCCGAGGCCCAGGGTGAAGCCAAATGCGCCAAGAAGACCCGCCCCACCGAGGATCAGTTTTCGACGTCGCATTGCGCCTCCTGCGCGCGTATTGACAGGACATGGGTGTCGATCTCGACTGCCCCTGCCTGCTCGAAGGTCAGGGTGACAGGAAAGGACTGGCCTTCGGAAAGAGCCGTGTTCAGCTCCATCAACATGCCGTGGTAGCCGCCAGGTGACAGAGAGATCGTTTCGCCTGCCGGAACGTCAACAGCCTCGGCATGCGGCATCGAGGCGACCCCGTCCTGGATAACTGTCTGGTGCAGCATCGGCATTCCCGAAATCGGTGTCTCGATCCCGATTAGGCGATCATCCGCTTCGCTGTCATTGCGGATCTCAACATAGAACGCAGCCGGCCGCTGGGTGCCAATGGTGGCACGTGACCAAGCCTTCGAGATCGTGAGCTCGCCCGCTGTCACGCTGGCGCAATCGGCCGAGGCAAGTGCGGGAAGGAGCATTGCAAATCCAAATGCAACCCCGAAGGCTTTCATGGTCATATCCTTTCCTCGATAGCTGCCAGAATTTCGGCAGCAGGGGTTTCATAGGCGAACTGGCGCAGCCATTCACCATCCGGCCCGATCAAAAACAGCCCCGGGCTATGCGACATAGTGTAGCCGTCGGGAGCGGATGGGTCCTCTTCACGTCCGAAATAGATCTTGAAGCTGTTGGCAGCGTCCTTCGTGGCGGCATCATCCCCCGACAAGCCAAGGATTGCCGGATGGAAGGCCGCCACATATTCGGTCAGACCCTGTCTGCGGTCCCGCTCCGGGTCGATTGAGATGAACAAGGGCTGCACCCGATCCGCATCGGCGTCGAGATCGTCCATGACTTGGGCCACTTCGGACATGGTCGTCGGACAGACATCGGGGCAATTCGTGAAGCCGAAGAAAACCAGAGTGAACTTTCCCCGGAAGTCGGCCATGGTATGGGTTTGTCCGTTTCCGTCCTGCAGGGCGAAGTCTGGCTGGAAGGTTTGCGGGGTCTGCTGCCGTCCACCCCAGAGTTGGATCGCGATAACGGCCAGGACCACGCACACCAGTCCCCAAAGGATAAAGCGGATCGTTCGCAAGCTCATTGATGTCGCGCGCCTCACCCGAGTCCCGACACGACGTTCGAAACCGTCGCGCGCAGGTTTTCGATGCTGAGATCCGTCAGCCTCTCGGCACCAACAAAGAAGGTAGGCGTCGCTTGGATTCCCATGGCCTGAACATCGGCCATGTCCTGGTTTAGCACGCCGGTGATATCAGGATGTAACCGCTCGGACTTCGCGCGTTCCAGGTCCAGTCCAGCCTGACCTGCCAGTTGCCAAGCCCGATCGAGCCGCGGCTGACCATGAAGTGCCCAGGTCGGCTGTTCGGAGAACAGAATGTCAAGCACCGGCTCGAAAACGTTCTGACGACGCGCAACCTCCAGAATGCGCACGGCCTCGTCCGAACCATCGTGAAACGGCGTGTATCGCAAGATCACGCGAAGCTGGACGGGATATTCGCGACGCAACTCGTTGACAACCGGATGAAAGGCTCGGCAGGCCTCGCAAGACGGATCAAAGAACTCCACAAGGGTCACTGGCGCATCGGCTGGCCCGAGGATCGGCGAATGCGGCCGGATGAGCGCATCGGGTTGGGCCTCCAAGGCTGCACGCTCGACAGCGGCCTGTTCGGCTTCACGCTGCCGCGTGACATACCACGATCCACCGGCAAATGCGCCTGCGCCCAGGGCAAGGGTGCTCACGACGATGGTTCTTCGGTTCACGATGGTTTTCCTTTCATGGGGTTCAGGCACAGCGCGATTGCCATAAAGCAGCCGAGCGAAAGATAGGGAATGGGCAGCCTCAGGATGGTCATCTTAGTGCGGTCGGAACAGGATGGACCGTCCTGGGTGCAAGGACTGATGCCTTCCGGGATCAGCCCGGCGTAAAGTCCCGAATGCCAGAGCGCGACCGCAAGTCCCGCCAGAACCAGCGGCAGTGCATAAATCCTTGCCATCGCATCACCCCGCCAGAGGCCGACAGCCAGGATCGGCACCAGCGGGAACATCGCGATGCGTTGATACCAGCAGAGGATACAAGGGGTCTGGCCCAGCACCTCACCAATGAAGAGCGCGCCCAATGTCGCGCCCAGGGCCACCAAGAAGGCGATGAACAAAAGCGTCTCGGCGCGGGAGGTCGGGGAGTCACGCATGGGCAAGTCGAACATCGAACATAGTCTCCGATTTCGTGTTGGAACGTCCTGCCGGCCGGCAGCCATCTCCGGCTACCATCAGCCTTTGTTCTCCACATTCGTGCTGATGAAGAACCCGGTCGCGACCCTTGCCGTCGCAAGCATCAACAGATCGCCTGGCTTGATCGCCATGGCGTGTAATGCCGGCGTTTTCTCTATCGGGTTTGTCGGCTGGCCATCGACACGAACTTCGTAGTGCAGGTTCGGCCCGCTTACGAGGCCTGTCGCACCGACATCGCCAATATGGTCATTCGCGCTCGCCTGAGTGCCCCTCTCGATACCAGGGGCGAAGCGAGACAAATGGGCATAGCGGGTCACAACGCCGCCACCGTGGTCAATATCGATGGTCCGGCCGTATCCCCGCATGGTTCCTGCGAAAATCACCCTGCCCGCCCCGGTCGCCCTGACAGGCGTGCCAATCTTTGCGGCGTAATCAACCCCGGTATGCATTCGCCCTACGCCAAGAACCGGGTGCTTTCGCTTGCCGAAGACCGAAGACAGACGCGCACCGATGACAGGTCGAGCGGTGTGCTGCACCGGCTTGCCATTCTTGAACAGAATGGCGGGTTCGTCCGGTGGACCTGCTACCAGTTCGTAAATATGCCCGTTCAGCTCCAGCCGGGCATAGGACAGCCGAGGCTCTCCCAGGATTGTACCGTCAGGCAGAGCACTTTCCTGCCAGATCAGCGCCACGCGCTCTCCGCCCTTCAGGTCACGGCGAAAATCGATTTGTCCCGCCAGGAGGGCAGCAAGATCGACAGCAAAGCTCTCTGGCGCCTCTCGTTCTGCAAGCGCATCATAAAGCGGCCCGACAAGCACGAAGGCCTCGCGGCGATCTCGGACCTGGATCTGAGTGTTGACCAAGGCAGCCTCAAGAGGCTTGCTGAAATCGAGAACAATATCGGTGCCGTTCTCGATCAACAACGACAGGCGCTTCAAACGGGCGGGATCATCTTCCGACACGCTCCATCTTAGCACTTGGCCAGGGGTCAAGGTCGACAGGTCGAAAACATCCGCAATGGCCAGTGCCGCCTCGTTCCGCGTTTCTGCGGCTATTCCGGCACGAGACAGAATCGCGTCCAGCGTATCGCCCGCCACCACCTCGTGTTGCGAAAGATTGGCTGTTTGTCCCGCCGGGGGCGCAGGCTCGCTCAGGGTCTCGGCGTGTAGCGGCGCGGTCACGGCAACAGCGCCGACAAGAAGCAGGGTTCGCAAGATCATCAAGTCTGATATCCCGTCAGATGTGGGAAGCGTCGCTTTGGCTGCAGGAGACAGCCAGCAAGCGGCAGCATTCCGGTTCATGGCGTGAAAAGACGTCCGAGGGTTATTCCGACAAATGCTCCCAGCAGTCCGAAAGCAATTGCGTGAGCGATGGCATACTGGATCATGTCCAGTCTGTTTCCGCCCAGTTGGCGGGCGCGGATCATCCCGCGCCAGACGCCCAGAGTAGCCCCGAGGAGCGTCAGCATCTGCCCACTCGATGTCCGAAAGGTATCATTTTTGTCTGTCCTGCTCGTTGCGGCCGGTTGGGCCTTCTGCAACCTCAAGCAGCTAGAGGTTCAAGGCAAATCTGGAGGGATCACAGATTTGTCAGTTGGTCGCGGCAAGGAAGGGAGATGCGGAGATGTTCCAGCCTCTCGCAATGGGAACAGCTTGCCGGCTACAGGAACTGGTGCGCACAGTTGACGCACCAGACAATGAGCAGCGCAGGATGCGCAGCCTCCGTCAAGAATTCGCATCCTCGATGGCGTGGTCGGTGATGCACAGGGAGTGATCGCTGAGGACTTCAATGACCCGGCAATCGGAAATCCTGTCGCCCGCGCATTGCACCACCATGCGCTCCAGTTCTGTCTTGAGTGCGGCAAGTCGGGCAAGACGGCTTTCGACTTCGGCAAGCTGTGCCTTTGCGATGGCATCCGCCGCGGCGCAGGGCTGATCCGGATTGTCCGACAGGCTGAGCAGATCACGGATTGCCTCCAGCGAAAATCCCAGGTCGCGTGCGTGACGGATGAAAACCAAACGCTCATGTGCCTTGTGGGTGTAAAGCCTCTGGTTGCCAGGACTGCGCTCGGCCTCCGGCAACAAGCCGATCTGCTCATAATAGCGGATCGTGGGGATCTTTACGCCGGTTGATGATCCGAGCTTTCCGATGGTCAGCATCAAGATTCTCCTTGAACCTATAGTAGCTAGAGCACTTAGAACTCTGATTCGATGATGGCAACCGCCCTGCTTCGGCGGAGGAGAGAATGATGACGAAATCGGATCTGGCTGACGAAACCGTCTGCGACTGGACAGTGTCCGGCATGGATTGTGGATCATGTGCCGGCAAGATCAGAAACGCTGTGGCCCGTTTGCCGGGAGTCAGTGGGGTCGAGGTCGGCATCATGTCCGAACGTCTTCGCTTGACCCTGGACGGAAACAAGACCGACCGAGAGCAGGTCGAAAAGACCGTGCGAGCTTTGGGATACGGGATCACGCCACGCGGGGCCGAGAAGAAGGAGTTCGTCCTTCCTGGTGCGGCATCCGGCGCCAATCACGAGGCGCATGATCACGCACGTCCCGCTGGGGCCGATGCCGCTCATTCCGGGCATGGCAGTCCCGGCCATGTCCATGATGACCCAGCCGATCGCGGCAAGAACTGGTATCAGACCGGCAAGGGCAAACTGGTCATCTTCACCGGTCTGCTGCTGGCTGCGGCCTGGAGCGTGGAGCTGTTCGCGCCACGCGTTGGTGCCTGGGCATTTGTCGCGGCCTGCCTGATCGGTGTTGCCCCCATCGCCCGCCGTGCCATTGCTGCGGCACGATCCGGCCAGTTCTTCACCATCGAGGGGCTGATGACAGTCGCTGCCATCGGCGCGCTGTTCATCAATGCAGCGGAAGAGGCTGCATTGGTTGTGTTCTTGTTTGCCGTCGGAGAGGTCCTTGAGGGCGTCGCCGCAAGCAAGGCTCGCAACGGCATCCGCGCGTTGGCCGATCTGGTTCCGAAAACCGCGCTGTTGGAGGAAAATGGCACGACACGCGAAGTCGCCGCCGCCAGTCTTCAGGTGGGCCAGTCCGTTCTGGTCCGACCGGGCGATCGGATCCCGGCCGACGGAGACATCATCGAAGGCATATCCGGCATCGATGAAAGCCCGGTGACAGGAGAAAGCGTGCCCACCACACGCGGTCCGGGGGAGAGGGTCTTCGCGGGCTCGATCAACACCGAGGCCGTGCTGCGCGTCACCGTGATCAAGGCCGCCCAGGACAATACCATTTCCCGTATCATCCGTCTTGTCGAAGAAGCCGAGGAGGCGCGTGCGCCGACCGAGCGCTTTATCGACCGCTTCAGCCGCTGGTATATGCCCGCCATCGTCACGGTCGCGGTCCTTGTGGTCGTGGTGCCCCCGCTGGTCTTGGGCCAGTCCTGGGATACCTGGATCTATCGCGGGCTGGCGCTGCTGCTGATCGGCTGTCCCTGCGCGTTGGTGATCTCGGTTCCTGCCTCCATAGCATCTGCGCTGTCTACCGGCGCCCGGCGAGGTTTGCTGATGAAGGGGGGCGCTGTGATCGAGGCCGCCGCCAAGGTCTCGAAGGTAGCGTTTGACAAGACCGGCACCCTGACCCATGGCCGCCCGCAAGTCACCGATCTGGTTCCGTTTGGCCACACGACCGAAGCGCAGCTGCTTGAGGTCGCGGCAGGTGTCGAAAGCGGATCAAGTCATCCGCTTGCAGTGGCTATCCTGAACAGGGCCGAAACGGCTGGCGTCCCTGCCCTTCCCGCCCGCGATGCACGCGCACTGGCAGGACGGGGAGTCGTCGCAACAGTGGGTGATGCGCCGGCTTGGGTGACCTCGCCCCGACATGCCTCCGAGAATGGCGGCCTGGATGAACTCGGTCTGCGGCAAGCGACCATGTTCGAGGAGCAGGGAAAGACCGCCGTGGCCGTTTATCGCGAAGGCATTCCGCTTGGCCTCATTGCCATGCGGGACGAACCCCGTGCCGACGCTGCAGAAGCGGTGCGCCAATTGTCGGCTATGGGAATCACATCGACCATTCTGACAGGGGATAATCCCCGCACCGCCGCGGCTATTGCCGAAGGTCTGGGCATGCAGTTCCAAGCCGACATGATGCCAGAGGACAAGCTCAGCGCAATCCGCGAGATGAACGAACAGGGCGGCGTGATGATGATCGGTGACGGCATCAATGATGCTCCTGCCCTCAAGCAGGCCAGCATCGGCGTAGCCATGGGATCGGGCACCGATGTGGCGCTGGAAACCGCCGATGCGGCCATTCTGCGTGACCGGGTGACCGATATCGCGGCACAGATCCGGCTTGCCCGCGCGGCCATGACCAACATTCGGCAGAACGTGACCATCGCGCTTGGTCTGAAGGTGGTCTTCCTTGTGACGACAGTGCTGGGGATCACTGGCCTTTGGATTGCAATCCTTGCCGATACCGGGGCTACAGTGCTTGTTACGCTGAACGCGCTCCGCCTGCTGGGCTTCAATCCCGAGCGTGAGGGCTGAGGCCGTGCTGTCAGGGTTTGGCTGGTCCGTGCTGGCGCTGTTGGCGGGCTATCTGCTGCTCTTTTTTTGGGGCAGCGCCATTGCGACTCAGGCAGCGAGGACGTCGATCTGGCTGTTTGGCCAAGCCAGGGGACGCGATCGCTGGGCAGCGTTCGGATTTAGGGCAGCCTTTGTTCTAGCCTTTTTTGGCCCGCTGCTCTGGCTGGCCTGGCCCGCCTTGCACAAGATCGACCCTTTTTGGACCGAGGGTGAGGCGGTGGCGCTTAGCCTGATCGGCGCCTTTCTTGCCGGGATCGGCGCAATGCTGGCCTTCGCCGCGCAGATGTCGATGGGCAGCTCGTGGCGTGTGGGTGTCGCCGAGGGTGCAACGGGCGCACTTGTGTCAGGCGGGCTTTATCGCTTCAGCCGCAACCCGACCTTTGTGGGTCAGTTCATGCTGCTTGCGGGGGTGGGTCTCGCCGTTCCTGCAGTTCCCACGCTTTTCGCTCCTATGCTCTTCCTTTGGGCAGCAGCCACACAGGTTCGATCCGAGGAAACCGCGCTGCGGCAGGCGTTGGGAAGAGACTATGAGCATTATCTTAACACTGTGCCGCGTTGGATCGGCCTTCACAGGGGAAGCGCGACATGAAGGCGACCCTGCTCATTCTCCTGGTTGGTGCCACCGTGCTGACAGATCAGGCCACCAAGACGGCGGCACTGTTGCTGCTTTCTCCCGGAGATATCTTGCCCGTTGTTCCTGGGTTTAATGTGACGCTTGGCTTCAACGAAGGAGCCAGTTTTGGCATGATGTCTGGTGCCATGACAGGACGGCCGCTGCTCATGTCAGCACTGACGGGCGGGCTTGCCTTGGTGTTCGCGATTATGGCATTTCGTGCGGGAGGCCTCCTTGAGCGGACAGGTCTTGCGCTGATCGTAGGCGGCGCGCTCGGCAACATCATCGATCGACTGCGACAGGGTGCGGTCACCGATTTTATCGATCTCTACTGGCGGAATTGGCACTGGCCCACGTTCAACGGCGCCGATATCGCGATCACCATGGGGGCCTTGCTGGTCTTCATCGCATGGCGTCGCTCGTCGAAATCCAGGGAACCTGCTTTTTAACCGGGGCAAGATTATAAAGCTGGACAGTTTGTGTTGGGTGCCAGTCTACGCCTGATCGGCGTAGGTCGCGAACAAAGCCAATGTTCGTTCACTGACGTGATGCTCGATGCCTTCGGCGTCCCGTTCAGCCGTCTCGGCATCAAGGCCGAGGCGGATCAAGAAGCGCAGGACAATCTCATGACGACGGCGGCATTCATGAGCCAAGGCACGACCCTTCTCCGTCAGAAAGACCGAGCGATATCGTTCGCGGGTGATTAGTCCCTCCCTAGCCAACCGGTCCAGTGCCTTGGTCACCGTTGGCGCGCGCACACCCAAGCGCGCAGCGATGGCAACAGGCCGGGCCTCTCCGTGCTCGTGGATGAGCTCGGCAATAAGTTCGACGTAATCTTCCGCCAGTTCGTTGCGCCGTGCGCTGCGCACTTCCTGGAAGGCCTCGGCGCGACTGTCGGCGAGACGGGGTTCATCAGTGGCTTCAGTTGAAGAGCTATCACATGTCATTGGGAGAACTGTTGCACATCGTAGATTGACAGGCAAAGGCAAAGGGTAAATTCTTAGCCGAGACTAACTTTTCGAGTGTTCTGGAAAGTTGCAGCCCATGTCATCAAAAGCCTGGCGCCAAGAGCGCGACACTCCATCCCTTTCCGAGGTTTTCCGCACGATCGCCGTAGGCGGCGGAATGACGCCTTTCCGCCGCTTTTTGTCCTTTATCGGTCCTGGCTATCTGGTCGCCGTCGGATACATGGATCCGGGCAACTGGGCGACCTCGTTGGCAGGAGGAGCGGCCTTCGGTTACACGCTGCTGTTCGTGGCGCTGTTGTCCAACATCATGGCCATACTCCTGCAGTCACTGTGTGCACGCCTTGCAGTGGCCTCAGGGCGGGATTTGGCGCAGGCCTGTCGAGACGCCTACCCCAGGTGGGTGTCCATTCCCTTGTGGATTTTTGCCGAACTGGCGATCATTGCAACCGATCTGGCCGAGGTGATCGGCACCGCCATCGGCCTGAACCTGCTGTTTGGCATCCCGCTTGAGATCGGGATCTTTATCACAGCGGCTGATGTGTTCCTAATCCTGTGGCTTCAGAACAAGGGCTTTCGGTGGATCGAGGCGTTCATCATCGCTCTGTTGGGGACGATCACGGCCTGCTTTACAGTGCTGATCGCGCAGGCTGATCCAGAATGGGGCGCCGTGATCGCAGGTTTTGCGCCAAACCGTGAGATCATCGAAAACCCCAACATGCTGTATCTTGCACTCGGGATCATTGGCGCGACAGTAATGCCGCACAACCTTTATCTACATTCCGGGATTGTGCAGACCCGCGCCTATCGTCTCGACCTGCGATCAAGACGAGAGGCGCTGCGCCTGGCTACGTGGGACTCAACCATTGCGCTGATGTTCGCGCTGACCATCAATGCCTCGATCCTGATCCTGGCAGCGGCGGCGTTTCATACCGTCGGGGAGACTGACGTAGCCGAGATCGACAAGGCGCATTTGCTGCTGGAGCCGTTACTGGGATCCGCAATCGCCCCCGTCCTGTTCGGGTTGGCGCTGCTGTGTTCGGGACTGAATTCGACTGTCACCGCAACCATGGCAGGACAGATCGTGATGGAAGGCTTTATCCGGCTGCGGCTGCAGCCCTGGTTGCGACGAGTGATTACTCGGGGGTTCGCGATCCTGCCGGCGACGGTGGTGATCCTGCTTTATGGCAGCGAAGGCACTGGGCAGCTGCTGATCCTCAGCCAGGTCGTTCTGTCCTTCCAGTTGCCCTTTGCCATCGTGCCATTGGTCATGTTTACGGCCAGCCGTGCAAAAATGGGAGCAATGGTGTCGCCTAAATGGCTGACCGCGCTTTGTGCCCTGATTGCTATCACAATTATCGCGCTCAACGTGAACCTACTCGCAACAGTGCTAATTGAGTAAAGATCGGATTATTTGTGTAACGGCAGGATTTCTTTTTAAATTCAGGTAACCAGAGGTTTGGCAGTTTGAAAGGATGCTCATGCAATGCAACAGGCGTCGGTCTTGGCGACCAAGAAGCCGGAGCAAAGACCTGCCAACCGTTCACACAGCCAGAGCTCCTGCCGACCTGTCTATACTCATGATCATACAGCATCGGAAATTTCCTGCCTGTCTGCGCCGCCCTGACCGCCCATACTGCCGTCACCCATGACTGCTTCCAGTCCGGCGGAGACGAGGGTGAAGAGTACGAAACCACCGATGAACGCTAGCGCCGAAGTGCGGTTGTCGGTGGCCGCCTCGTGCGCCTCTTCTAGCATGTCTTCGACTGCGGCAACCGACAGAAGCCCGGCAACAAAGCTCAGAGTGACGTATCTGACGGCATCCGGCGCGCTCCGCAGCAGGAACCAGGCGATTAGAGCCGCTCCAAGGCAGAAGAGCGGGAAGGACAGCGAAGCTGCGATACGCCGTGTTCGCGGCACATCTTTCTCTTTGAGGTTCGCGACAACCGAGTAACCTTCTGGCAAATCAGCCAGCACCTGCCCCGCGGCGAGCACCACGGCCAGCGATGTTGCGACCGCAGAGCCCGTCCCGATCATAAGGCCGTCGCCGGAGAGATCGACGGCGACTGCAACATAGATCATCCACATGCTGCTGCCGCCGCCGTTCTTCGAGGTGCTCATCTTCTCGATCAGCGACTCGGCACCAACATAGGCTGCACCACCTGCCGCAAAAGACGCAGCAATCCACCAGCCGGCGAGATTATCGAGTGCCTCCGGCATGAGTTCGATAGCGACGACACCAAGGACAATGCCCGAGGCGGCGTGCAGCGCGAAGTTAAGAAGCCTCGGAGTAGTGCGGCCAAACTCTGCCATCATGCCGCCGGCCAGATTACCCAAGCCAGGAAGCAAGGCTAGACCGATAACCACCCACAGATCGCTCATTCTTTCTCCTCGCCCTTGGTTCAACGCCAGAGGCGAAATGCAGTTTCCTTGATCTTGAACACGTCAGAACCGCGCGTGACTGGATTGTGACCGCCGTTGACACCGTTCTACGCTATGCCTCACAAGGGCTAGGGTGCCGCAGGCGCAACAATGCGATGAGGGCAGGAGAGTTTGACGCAAGTGTCGTAAGACAGGGTCTAGAGAACCAGTGCGCAACAAACTTCCTATCCAAGCGTGGCTTTGATCCGGTTTAACGTTATTGCGCCGACGCAGCGAACGGGAGCTAAGCCCGGCATTGGGACATGCGGCGCCAGCTCTGTGGTTCGCCGCTCCGAACTCTTTTCCTGTAGCGTCCGAATGGGGATGGTGCAACGAACACCCTGCTGAGGTGCAGCGTCGACACCGATTGCCCTGTCCAGGCTCGCAAGATCCGCCATGGCCGGAGTCTCATATGAGTGGTCCGACATGTTTTGCAGTGAAGGGACGTCATGTGTTACAGATGGCCCATGAGATCCCTACTGATCGGCCAGTCGTGTTGTCTTGCGGGCAAGCGTGAGCTCGCGGCTCGCATTAGCATAGGGCCGCAACCAAGCCTGTCTCTGGCGCTGACCAGCCAAGCGCTGATGTGTTGACGGAGAATTCAAAGACCTCTCGCCAGCCGGCGCTCAAGAGCGAAACCCGTCAGACAAACTGGCGCCGTGCCAATCTGGCCAAGTATACGGCTCACCTGGCAGTGCAGCGGGCGCTTGTCTCGGGCGCGCTGCAGAAACAGAGTTGCGAGGTGTGCGGCAGCGACGCGGTAGATGCCCATCACGACCGCTACGACGAACCGCTGAATGTCCGATGGCTATGCCGCCGCCATCATGTCAGGCTGCACCGAGGTGGCGAAGACATGTTTCCCGTAAGGCAATCGGAATAGAAAGTTACGACCAACGAAAGCCCTTGAGCTCACACTGCTCGGCTCAGGGCCACATCTGCGCGGCATGAAGGACGCGCAGCACCGTCACTGCCGACGCGGTCTCAGTATAGACCACGATGTAATTGGGCCGGACCACCAGTTCCCGCGTGCCCTCCACCCGGCCAGGACGGCAGCGTTTCGGATGTGCCGGGAGCTGTGCCACCTTGCCTTGGATCTCGTCCATCAAGGAAAGAGCGGCATCCGGGTTGTCGTCCGAGATGTAATCGACAATCGCCAGCAGGTCCGCGATTGCTAGGGCCTTCCACTCAAGCTCAGGCACGCCGTTTCCCGTCGATCAGGGCACGGGCTTCCCGCATCACCTGGTCATGCGGGGTGGTCGGACGCGGATCGGCCAAGGCCTCCCGCACCTTGGCACGAAACCAGGCGTCATAGGCGTCCGGGTCTGCTGTCAGACCGACAGGCAGACCGCCCTCGGCGGCAACGCGGGTCAGCAGGATGCGCACGGCATCCGAAAGCGTCAGGCCGACACCGGACAGGGCCTCGGCCGCTTGGGCCTTGAGATGGTTGTCCACGCGAACATGGAGCATCGAGGTTTGGGCGGGCATGGCGTGTCCTCCTGTTCAGGAAACAATATGTATCTCAAATGAGATTCAATCAAGTCCTGCCCTGCTTATGGCAGGTTCTTCGTCCTTGCCTGTGGAAAGTAGGCGTAGAACGTGGCCCGGCTCACGTTCAGCCGCTTGGCGATCTGCGCCACGGGGATCTTAGTATCCTTCAACAGCGCACGAGCCATCGTCAGATCGTCCTCGGAGAGCTTGCGCCGCCGTCCACCCTTGCGTCCCCTGGCAGCCGCGGCCTTCAAACCTTCGAGGGTCCGTTCGCGGTTCAGGTCGAGGAAGTACTCGGCGATGGTACCCAGGAAGTTGAACATCAACCGCCCGGTTGAGGTCTCGGTATCAATAGCCTCGGTCAGGGACCGAAGCCGCACTCCCCGCCCTTGCAGCTTGTGCGCCGTGTCTAGCATCTCGCGCAAGGACCGGCCGAGCCGATCCACCTTCCAGACCACAAGCTGATCCTCGGGGCGCAGGAAGGCAAGCGCCGCCTCAAACGCCGGACGCTTGGTCCCGGCGCGACCAGACTCTTTTTCCTCGAAGATGCGCTCGCACCCGGCCCGCTGCAGCGCATCCCTCTGCAGATCGAGGTTCTGATCATCCGTGGAGACGCGGGCGTAGCCAATTAGCATGTCAGGATAGTAGCTGAACAGGGTATGCCGGACAACTGATTTCCTGACACGGTTTTCGGACACTCGGATGGACAAGAAGCAGGGCTCCGGCACTTGTCACTGAGACTGTCCGGAAAACGAACGTTTAATAGACACAATCAAGATTGCTGACTCTCCCACTTACTTCCGGTTGCATTCCTGTTTCGTAGAAGCGCACGTGGTTGTCTTCTTGAGATCAACATGCAGTTCAATTCTATCAAGTAAGAATATCTCGGGGACGCGGCGATCCAAAGCCACTGACGCTTGCGCATCAGTGGACAGAATATCTTGCTTTAAGGCTTGCAATGCGAATGGCTCGTTACCACCTTGAATTTGCCCCCGGAATTAGCCGGAGGGTTGGATCGTTGAGACTGTCAAGTTCAATTCGGACGACTAGGACGTCGATGCCGATTAGCATCGCGGCCAGGTCGACCAGATGGAATGAGACTACGAGCATCGCTCGGACCTCCTCGGTTATATCATACCGCCTCGCGTTTTCTGACCCGTGTTGGAGAGGCGTTCGGATCGAGACATCGAACGACGAACCAGCAGATGGCGGCGTGCGTTCGGGGGACGCCCGGCCATTAAGGTCGGAGCCTTGGGTCAAAGGCCAGTCCCCCGAACTCTGCGATAAGGAAGTGAACGTGGATTTGGATTGGTTCAAGCGACGACCTTACCGCCATTTCGACAAACCCGTGTGTGAGGCGTTCGCAAAGCGCGCGATGGATCCAACATTCGTCGGCGGCCCCGACTACCAGCCTGGCCCACTGCTTCACTACGTTAAGGAAGAAAAGCGCTACAAGTACTGCGAAATCGCTGGGAAGCGCGTCATAAAGACAAAATCTCGGCCTATCAAATACGCCTCGCATCGCGACGCCTGTGTTCTTTCATATTATTCTAGCGATTTAGCACAGCGGCTCGACGTCTATTACAAAGCCGCCGGGCTATCGGACAACGTGATCGCCTACCGTGCCCTCGGGAAGGGCAACTACCACTTCGCGGCTGAGGCCCTCGCGTTTGCCAAAGCTAATGGTCCGGTGACGATACTCGCTTTCGATGTGACCGGCTTCTTCGACAACCTCGACCATGGGCTTCTCAAACAGCGGTTGAAGCGGATCCTCGGAGAGGGCAAGTTGCCTGCCGACTGGTTCAAGATATTCCGCCAGATGACGCGGTTTTCATTTGTGGACTCTGAAGAGTTGAGGGCGAACCCAACATTCGGCCCAAGGTTAAAATTGAGAACCCGCGACCCGATTGCGACGATCAGCGAGTTGAAGTCGTCGTCGATACCGTTTCACCCAAATCCCGGATTGAGACAGAAGCCAGAGAAGAGTTTCGGTATTCCCCAAGGAACCCCTATAAGTGCCGCCTTCTCCAACCTCTACATGATCGATTACGACGCAGCTGCCGCTCAATTTTGCGACAACATAGGCGCATTTTACCGGCGCTACTCCGACGACATCCTCGTCATATGTCGTGAAGAAGACGCCGCCGCTGTTGAGGCAGAGATGATTAGGTTGATGGACCTAGAGCGGCTCGAACTGAACCCCGACAAAATTGAGCGAACGACGTTCGTTCCCGGCGGGTCTGTCGTCGCCGGGCATGGCGCGCAGTATCTCGGGTTCAACCTTGGTCCAGACGGCGCAACCATCCGGCACAGTTCCATTTCGCGGCAGTGGCGCAAGATGCGGCGGGCCTTCAAGCGGACATGGAAGGTCGCAGCTGCCAACATCGCGGCAGGCACTGCCGACAAAGCATGGACCAAACGGCTGCGTCGACGCTTTACGGCGCAACCAGGCCGAAATTTCTCGTCCTATGCCCGACGCAGCGCCGCCGCCTTTGGGCAGGATGAGAAGATCACAGGCCAGCTCCGGCGCTTCGAGCGCGCAGTGGAACGTGAGCTTGCGGATTTAAAGAAGCTCTAGGACATATAGACCTTGTGCGTGACCTATCCACCACGTCTTGCGACGGCTTTGTTTTCAGCAAGTCTCCCAATTTGAACTGGTTGCTATTGCTTGCTGCAACTAGCCATTGCGGGAATGGGTATTAGCCGATCAAGTTGTGGGCAGCAGCACGGCTACTTCAGTTCCATCCTCTCTTGTCTCGACGTCCTCGCCTTCTTCTGGAGTGTTACCGCTGTAGGCGGCCTTACCCATTGCCTGTTCGACTAGGGCGAGCAGGCGTTTCTGCCGATCTTCCATAAATTCTTTGAACTTGTCGGCACGGAGCAGGGCGGGGTCGATCAAATGTGATTGGAGATAGCTGTTCAGCCTATCTCTATGAATTGGCGGTGTGGAACTGTTTCCATGTTCCAGTTTGTGGAGATACTCGCTTGGCGCAACGCCGCCGATGATCCTGTTCGTACGATACGAAAGCGGGGTCTTGTTGATGATCGAATCGAATTCGTTTGGCTTGAAACCCTGTGTTTTGCACCATTCCTGTGGAAAGATGTGGTGAATATCCACATTCTCCCCGAAGAACACTGTATGATCGAATTTCTGGCCAGACCTAAAATCCTGCGCACCCTCTTTCATTAGCAGGGCATTCATGCCCTTATAGGCTGCGGAAAGCCGCATTCGCATGGTCTTCAGGCGGTCAGAGCGGAAAATGGTTTCACTGACTGTTGAAGGCTCAGGTCCGCCTTTCAACCAGTTGGGTACTTCCATGAAATCCTTGGCGATGCGCGTTTCAACAGCGGAGCCGTAAAGCTCACCAAACACTCCGTTCCAGTACCATTGGATCAGTTTTGTTCGATTGGCTTCGTGCTCCCAAGCATCCCCGATGTCGGCCAGGATCGCTGCTAGCGGAACGATCTGCGATTGATAGGGCAGATCAAAAATCCGGTAGATGTGGAGCATGTGTAGAAACTTGGCCGCTTGAATGAAGCCGCGTTCCACTTGTGTTTCATACTGCTTGTATGCTTCCAGCGGCAGATCCAGGAGAGCTTGCCGATTACCTGACACAGCGGGCAATTCCTTGCCTTCCTTGCCTGCCTGTTCGGCCGCGCGCCGCCGTTCGCGGGTGAAAAACAGCGAGATTGCCTGTAGGAAATCGGTGTTTCCGACACCGGCCAGAATTCCAGCATCCGAGTCCGCCGGGCGCAGGGTGTCGGCAAGCCGCTGGTATCGGCCCTTGATGCCGTCATCACCATACCAGTCCTTACGCAATTCATGGCCTGAGGCCGCATACATCGCCGTGACCAACTCGAAGGCGTCGAGAGCCTTGCCGCCCGTGTTTACCTTTTCGAACACCACGCAGACCGCCTCCTTGGACGTAGAGCGGTCAAGCGCAATTACCGGGACGCGGTACATCTTGAAGTTTTCGAGGACTTCTTTCTTGAAGGTGCGGAACTGCTCGCGCACAGCCTTGTGGTCATTGCCCGACCAGTGATCGTTGAAGCCGTCCTGCCATGCGTCCCAGTCGAATACTTGGCTGACCGGGAACATCAGCGCAGCGTATTCCTTGTCGGGCGAAGAAAGATCTAGGGTGACTTCGCGTCCAAAGTCCGTTCGCTCGATGCGATCTTCCGGCACACCAAGAACCGCTTCTTCGCGGTCTACCGTGTCGTCAATTGCTTTGGCAATATCGAGGTAAAACCAACGCTTCACACGCTTCTTCTTCGGTGTGACAGTCTCCACAACCTTGCCGCGCAATGTTACCTGATAAAGCGAGGTCATTCGCTGCTGGCCATCGAGCAGAAGAGATTGTGGCGCTTTTTGGCGGGCGGTTGGTGGTGCGCCCTCGACAGGGCGAGGCTTGAAGTTAACAGGGCCGCCCGTATCCAGCGACATGAGCGCGCCCACGGGAAAGGCACGGGAGATTGAGGCGATCAAGCTCTTGATGCGATCTTCGTCCCAGACCCAACTCCGTTGGAAGTCCGGTAGCTGGATAATACCCCGATGGCATTCATCAAGCAGCCGGTGAAGGTCGATAGGATTGGTCTGAAAAGACGCCCCTGCCATACTCGATATTCCCTTTGTTTAATCTGCAAGAATTTTGATGATACGGACAGCTAGTCGGGAATCTATGAGATAGCCGATACCCTGACATGACCGTTTATTCCTGCATGCCTGATGTCGATCTGCCACTTGTTGATGGCCCATTTTTATGAGGTAGATGGCTGCTGCGCTTGCGGCCAAGCCCAAGTAAGCCGCTATGTCTTCTGACTGCTGGCAGGCCATCCACAACGGGCAGGTGATATGATTTTTTTTGGACTTCTGCACGAACCAGCCATCCTCGGCAGAAACGGCGATGGCTGCGACAGAGGGCGGAGAATGTTTTCCTGTTTCTGAGTAAAACTTCTGAAGCACACCATTTTTTAGTGGATGCGTCGCCAGAAGCTTGCCTGAAAGATATTGCCGACCTCCCGCTGCTTGAGGTTATGGTTGCGGATGATTTAACCATGGCCTGAACCTGCACATTATTCTTTTGTGGATGACCTGATGTTTGGCTTTCTTTTCCGTTTCCTCAAGCTTTTCGACTCAAGTTCCAAGCCGCGGCGGGTCCACAGACCGGCCCCGCAGCCGTGGCAGCCCACCGTCCCTGTCGCAAGACCACCCAAGTCCCAGACTGATCGGATCCTGGAAGGCCGGTGTCATGTCATAGATGGCGACACGATCGTCATCGATGGCACCCATGTCAGGCTTGCCGGGATCGACGCCCCGGAACTCGATCAGCCCTATGGGCAGAAGGCCAAGTTCGCTCTGATTGCTCTCTGCAAGGGCAAGCGCGTGAAGGCGATCCTGACCGATGACATGACCTATGAGCGTGCCGTGGCGAGGTGTCTTCTGCCGGACGGAACCGATCTCTCGGCAGCGCTTGTGACGCAAGGCTTGGCGCTTGACTGGGCCAAGTTCTCGGGTGGGGCCTATCGTCATCTGGAACCGCAGGGCGTTAGGAAAAAGCTCTGGCGCGTCGATGCCAAGCACAAGGGGCGGCTCAAGATGGATGCCTGACTTAGATGCGTATAGCTCATTTGGAAGCAAGGCCCACCCTAGCTGACCCATGTCCGTAAAGGAGGCCGGTGCCTTGTCTGCTCAAGGCACCAGTTCTTCATGTTCTGAGAGTTGCCCTTCAATGATGTAGCGGCCGAGCAGATCCATGTTGGGAACACGGGCGTGCGTTGCTACCAAGCCCGCAATCGTGAAGTTCTCCTGTACATCTGTCTCTGGCACCAAGAGATATGACCAAGGCTTTTCGCCGCGTGGAATGCACACCTGTGTGGCGATGTGGCACCAAAGGCTTGCCGCATCCGCTTTGCGCAAGACCTCTGGGTCTTTCATGTCGGAGAGGCGCTTCACTTCGATGATGAGCTTGGCCGCATCTGTTTCTACGACAAAATCCGGCTGATAAGGCGAACCACTGGTATCGAAAATCTTGAATTGATTAGGGCCCGGTTTCATCCAGAGGCGCACTGACGGATCATTTTCGAGGACCACTGCCAATTTCCGTTCCGGATCGGAGTCGAACTTCGCGTATTGGTAGCACCCTTTAGTGAAGCCAGTGTAGATGTACTTCTTGATTTCCTGCTTCTGATCAGGCGGGGTTCTCAGGTCCCGTATAAAGCCAGCGCCTGCACTCTCGAATGCTTGCGGACGGAGTTCGCCAAAAGCGGAAGCGAGCGAAACACGATAGTTGGTCTGTTCCCGCCACATGTTCTGCTTCATCTGCGAGAAGATGTTCTCCGCCATGGCCTTTGCATGGCCTCGGATCACACTACGGGTCTGATCTTCGTCGCCTCCAAAGCGGTTACGGGTACTCACAACGGCTTGCTCCGCCAGGTCATAAAGGATTGCGGCATGGGCATCGTAATCCACTTCGGGAAAATCAATCAGCCGTGCAACTATGTGATCCTCAAGCCGGCTCGCAGTAGGCCCTTCCGCTTCCCCAGAAATCCTTGATGTTTTTTCTGTCCGCAGGGCCTGGATGAACAGCTCGCGGGAAAGCGGCTGAAAATTCCAGCTTTTCATGTCCACGTCGAAGCGACGGAAGCCGAAAGACACCTGCTGTTGGGGAGTGATCGTCAAGGCGGGGATCGCCAGTGTTCGCTCAACGAAGATGTTGCAAACCTCTTGCGCGACAGAGATCGCCTTTTCCTTTGTCATGCTATCGAACAGCCCGGGTTCGGTTTGGGCAGCCATTGCTGCTTCCGCAATTCGCTCAATGACCTTTGGATCCTTCAGATCTTTGATTGAGGATACCTGCTTGCTGACTTGGGGAAGGACGACGTCCAATACGGTCCTGGCAACCTTTAGCTCCTCAGGTGTTGTGATGGTAAGAGGGCTGTGGGGGCCGGGGGGAGTCGATAGTGCAGCAGCGGGCAGTACCGTGGGCGCCCCGTCCTTGCTTTCCTCCCCTTCTGTCACGGCAACTGTTGGTTTGGCTTTCGCCTCAGCCTGAGCCAGCATCTGATCCACAATGGAGGGGGCGGGAACTGACATCGGCTTTGAGGATGGGACATCACCTCCGTCCCCGATTGTCACCGTTTTCAGTTTGCGCGTGACCCCATTGTCTTCCTTGGCCTTCTCGATCAGGTCGTTAAACCGCTCATGAGCAATAACAGTCAGGGTATCTACCACGTCTACTCCTGTCCGCTTCCCGTACGGCAACCGCAGGCCGCGACCCAAAGTCTGTTCGGTCAGAATGTCCGAGGCTGAAGCGCGAAGCGGAATGATCGTGAAGAGGTTTGAGACGTCCCAGCCTTCCTTCAGCTTGTTGACGTGGATGACGATGTCCGTGTCCCCGGCCTTTTCAATGTTCAGTAGGCGCTGAGCGTTCTCGTCGCTTTCTTCTGCACCTTGCTTTGAATGGATCTCAGCCACCCGGCCCTTGTACCGGCCTCCGAAGAAGTCATCCGACTGGACGAACTCGTTTACCTGCCGGGCATGGGTGGTATCTTGCGTCACCACGAGCATGAAGGGTCGGACCACCTTCGCGTCGTTTTGGCGGGCATAGGTTTCCAAAGCGACCTTGACGTGCTCATGATAGTGCACGCCGTCTTCGAGCTTGATCCTTTCCAGCATCGCCTCGTCCACGGACTTCGGGTTAAAGTTCGCGCGCGTGCCCACCGCCGGCTCCTTGACGTAGCCATCCTCCATCGCATCTGGCAGATCATAGCGGTAGACGACGTTCCTGAAATCTTGCGATTTCGAACCAACCGACTTGGGGGTCGCTGTGACTTCAAGCCCCAGGATAGGCTTCAGCTCGGCAATAGCCTTGGCCCCGGCCGATCCGCGATAACGGTGCGCTTCGTCCATCAGCAGCACCAAGTCCTCCAGACCGGAGAGATAGGAGAAGTAGCTTTCTCCGATGTATTCCTGCAGCCGCTTGATCCGGGGGGCATTGCCGCCCCGCGCTTCCGAATTGATCTTGGAAACGTTGAAGATGTTGATGATCGCGCCTTCCTGGCCAAACAGGTCGGTCCCGCGCACGCCACGGCCTTCTTCGTAGTTCTCGGCGTTGACGATCAGGGGCGCATTGTGGGCGAAGGCCTCAATGCCGCGGAAAACATATTTTGGGCTTGACGGTTGGAAGTCCGCTAGAAGCTTTTCATAGATCGTCAGGTTCGGGGCCAGAACGAAGAAGTTCCGGCTTTTTCCAATCATATAGAGGTAGCTGATGAAGGCGCCCATCAGGCGGGTCTTGCCGACGCCAGTTGCCAAAGCAAAGCAGACGCTCGGGAAGTCGCGCTCGAAATCTTCGAAGGTGGCGTCTGCTAGATTGCCATACACCTCGCGGACAGCGGTACGCGCCATTTCGACATCAGTCGCCTTGTTCGGGTTAATAAGGGTGACGATGTCATCGAGCCGCCGCAGGGCTTCGGCCTGAGGCTTGCGGAGTGACAGGCGCTGCGTGATCTGAAGGACGGCACGTTTCGGATCCGTGGTCTGCATGGCTCAGTGCTCCTCTGCGCCAAACAGATCGGGAGTCTCTGCGGCTTTGGTCTTGGCCGATTTTTTCGGCGCGGAAGTGTCATCGAGATCGTAGTCACCCACTGCCGTAGGCAAGGCATTGATCTTCAGGGAATAGTCGTCCTGGCCCCATTCGCAGCGATCAAGCACCACGCGCGGGATCTTCTTCAGCGTCAGGTTTGTAAGATTTTCACCTTGGGCCTCATAGGCCATGCAGCAGATCAGTAGGCTCCGGTCCTCGCCAACCTCATCCGAGATGGCGCGAAGCTGCTCGAAGGTCAGGCTGGCCGTGGTCACATAGATGAAGGCATTTTCTGATGCCTGACCATGCATCCAATAGGCTTCGGTTGAGGGCCCATAGACATAGTTGAAATGCTTGCACATGGCCTCGGTGAGCATTTCAGCGTTGTAGTCCTTGCTGATGACCCATCTGCCCCAGACATCTTTCTGAAGCAACGAAGGTGCCAACCGGAGGAAGCGGTAACCGCCACCGCCTTTCCAGTTTGTTGCTTCGGTCACGCCACCCTTGTCAGTGCCATCGATGACCTTCTGCATACGTGGGACGATATGGGTTTTCGCGTGCTCGCCCAACTCTACCATAATCCAGCGGCGACCCATCTTATGCGCGACCGCGCCTGTGGTGCCAGAGCCTGCAAAGCTGTCGAGAACCAAGTCGCCCTCTCGGGTGGCAACATCCATAACTTTTTTGATGAGCTTTTCAGGCTTTGGCGTAGAGAACCAATCCGACTTTGACCAATCAGGGAAAAGCTTCTTTTGCTCAAACTTTGCTTGTCGGTTGTGTCCGGTCTCGTCCAAGTCGATCCAAAGTGAAGAAGGGGGGAGGCCCCCTTGCTCCCACAGATAGGTTCGTCTTCTGATACCTCTTCCATCCGGCGTAAATCTAATTTCACCGGATGCCATCTTTTCATTCATCGTCTGAGGAGACCATCTCCAACCATTAGCGGGTGGCTTTATGGTATGACCTTGGGGTGATTTCAGATTGAAAACTAGGTTCTCGCGATATGCGGGAGATCCTAATGGATTGCCATCAAACCATGGGCCTCTAGGATCATTGTCTGGATTCTTGAAATGCTTGTATTTCTCATCTTCCCCTCGCAACTTATTAGTCAACCACTCCGGTGATTTAGAGTAGACAAGAATATGGTTGTGATCCGTTGAAAACTTCTTTGCATCGTTGTTGCTGTTATCCGATGATTTCCATATCAAATTTGCTACGAAGTTGGATCGTCCAAAAACTTCGTCACAGATTACCTTGAGGTAATGAACCTCGTTGTCGTCAACCGTAATCCAGAGTGAACCATTTTCAGACATGAGATTGTGCAAAATCTCCAGTCGGTCACGCATCATTGTTAGCCAGAGCGAATGCTCTAGTCCGTCGTCATAGTGTTCGAAGGCTGACCCGGTGTTGTAGGGTGGGTCAATGAAGACGCAATTCACCTTGCCACGCACCGCTGGATCAGTTTCGAGCGCTTTCAACGCCAGCAGATTGTCGCCATGGATCAGCATGTTGTCGAAGATATCGCCCTCCCGCCGCGTCTTGGCGTAATGCGAAAACTCTGGTTCTTCGATCAGAATACGAGGTTCCAGCCGCGGGCGGTTGTCCTTGCCGATCCAGGTCAGCTCAAGTTTGGTTTTGGCGGCCATCAGGCAAGGCTCCATCGTGCAGTAAACAGTGTCGTCATTTCGGGGATCAGGTTTAGCTGATCTGCGATCTCGTCGAGCATGCGCTCTCGCTCATCGTCGATCTCGCGCAAGCGGGTGTAAAGCTGGTGCTGGAGGTCGTCCACCTGACGCTGCAAGGCCTTTGCCTCGCGTTGCAGCGTAACCTTCTCTTCAAGGGCCAGCGTGGCCCGGGCAAGTTTCTTCTTCTCAGAGGCCTCTCTGTTCAGCGCCTTGATCTGCTGATCGAAGGACACCTTGGCGTCTTCGCGCCAAGCATCGAGGCGTTCCTCTTCTTCGTTGAGGAAGGAGCTGAGCCGTTCCTGAGCGACCCCGACGATCTCGGTCTGTCGCATGTTAAGGGCATGGGTCAGGTCTGTCTCGGGCAGGCTCTCGCCCTCCAACCCCGAAGTTTTTGCGGGAACGTAGAGCATCCGGGCAGCAGTTTCTGAATCGATCGTCACGCCGGCATCGGTGAAGGCGGCGATAACCAGTTCGTCATAAACCTTGGCCGGGGTTTTCAGGCGAACCCGAGCCACACGCATCCAGCCCGATTGTCCCCTGAGCAGAGCCACGTCGCCCATGTTGCCCTGGTAGGCACTATAGTCGAAGCGCAGCGTGACGGGTGCCAGATCGCGGGTCTTCGCCTGCTGGATCAGCCGATCCGCCAAGCCGTCATCGCCCAGCCGAAAGAAGCGCCAGCCGCGCTCATCGGCTTCGGGCCATTCGGTGGACCAGGTCTCGCCCGCATAGTCGAAACGCTGCGCATGGTCATGGTGGAAACTGGCTTCTGGCAGCTCGGCACGCACCATGCCGAGAAGTGCGCGCTTGAAGTCACCAATGGCGGAATGAACGGCCTCTTTCCGGCCCAAAAGCCGTTCAATGACCTTGTCATCCATCTCAGCCAGCAGCTTGTCGCGGGCATTTTTCTTGGCCTCGTCGATCTCGACGCTAAACTCTTCCTGAAGGCGGTCGAAGGCTGCATCGATCTGTTCGGTCGTGCGGCACGACTGAACGATGTCGAGGATGCGCCGCTCGATGTCGACACCGGACTCAATGACACCCAGGACCTCGTCGGACGAGCCGAAGACGCCTTCGAAGAGCTTGAATTTTTGTTCCAGAAGCTGATGGATGCGTGCTTCCGCATGGTTCTTCCGGTTCAGGAAGTTGATGACGGTTACGTCGATCTTCTGGCCATAGCGGTGGCAGCGACCGATCCGCTGTTCGACCCGCTGCGGGTTCCAGGGCAGGTCGTAATTGATCAGCAGGGAGCAGAACTGAAGGTTGATACCCTCGGCTCCGGACTCCGTCGCGATCAGGATCGTGCGGTCGTTGCGGAAGGCATCGACGATGGCAGCCTTCATGTCCGCAGACTTCGAACCTGACACGACACTGGAGCCGCCATGCTTCTGCAGCCAGGTCTGGTAGAGCGCCTTGCTATCCGCATCTCCGTTGGACCCGTTGAGTAGAACGGTTTGCCCGGCAAAGCCGCTTTGTTCGAGCAGATCGCGCAGATAAGTCTGGGTACGGACGGATTCCGTGAAGATCACGGCCTTTCGCTGCCCGCCTTTGGAAGCGATCTCATCGAGGACATTCGAGAGGCAATCGAGAAGCGCCCTGCCTTTGGCGTTGTCCGAGATGGAGGCGGCCAGATCCCGATACTGCGTCAGGCGCTTGATTTCAGCTTCTAGCTTTGCCGGGTCAACACGTTCGGCGTCTTCGCTGTCCTCCTCGACTGCGTCCGCTTCAGAGCCTGACCCCGCGTCCCGCCATTCTTCGGCCTGGTCACTAAAATCGTCCAGGTCATCGAGCGTCTCCGGCCCAATGACACGCTTCGCCTCCAGTCTGCGGATCATCTTGTCCAGCGTCTGCATGACCGCAAAGGACGAAGATCCAAGGATCTTGCGCAGCATGAGCGTGACGAGGTGACGGCCGTTCTGTCCGAGAGCGATGGTGTTGGGATCTTGCAGATATTCCGAGACCTTTTCGTAAAGCTCGGTTTCCAACCGTCCTGGGGTGAAATCGAATGTCTTTGGGAGCCGGTTCGTGTAGTTGATCAGTCCGGCCCGCTGGACCTGCCGGCGCAGCGTGCGCTTGCACACAGGCTCCAGGCGCTTTGCCAGCAACGCGTGGGAGGCAAGCCCCTCTCGCCCACCAAATTCACTCCTGAAAGCCTGCTCGGAGCCGAAATACGTCTCATCAATGATGCTGATCAGCCCATAGAGCTCCATCAGATTGTTCTGGAGGGGTGTCGCTGTCAGAAGAAGTTTCTGTCGGCCGGCAAGAGCCTTGCGCAGGATCGAAGCCCTGGAATTATCTGCCGCCTTGTAGACGTTCCGAAGCTTGTGAGCTTCGTCGAAGACCACAAGGCTCCAAGGCGTGCGCCGTAGGGTATCCGCAATCCGAGCCGCATACTCGTATGAGATGATGATTATTCCCTCGCCCCTGCCAATGGGGTTCGGGGTGCCTGCCTTTTCAAGATCCTTGACGCGCTTCGCATCCAGAATGAACGACGGAAGGGAAAACTTTTCATGGAGTTCGGTAGCCCACTGTTTGCGCAGAGAGGCAGGCACGATCAGAAGGATGTTTCTTTCTCGCTCCCACCACCGTTGGCTGATCACAAGGGCAGCCTCGATGGTTTTTCCAAGGCCGACTTCGTCAGCCAAGAGAACGCCCTTCGAAAGGGGGGAGCGGAGTGCAAACGTTGCGGCGTCCACCTGATGCGGGTTGAGGTCTACCTTGGCCCCGGAAAGCGACTGAGCCAGTGCATCCTCTTCGTGGATGCCCTCCGATGTCAGGTGATGAGCAAAAAATTTCGATTGATGTGTAGAGAACTGAAATGACAAGGAAGCTCGCCCCAACTTGAATAAGATCAAAGACGACGTTTTGTCTGGCCGGTCAAGCGACGCTTGGAATTCACTTCACCTGCCCGAATGGACAAGTTGCCGTCTGCGTCATGTACAGACAAAACATGCTCATCAGCCGGGCGGCACCTGTGTTGTTTTCATGTTCCCGAGTGCTTGCCGCCCGGCTGGAAATTCCAGCCAAGGCCACGCTTCCTGCGGGCCAACCTATGCCGGACCAGCAGCCTATCCCCAGCTTTCTGCCCCTGCGATGATCCGTAGTCCTTGACGATCAGGGACATATCGGAACTATGGCCCATGTTCACGGATTGTTCCAGGCCATGTCACTTGATCTTCATCCCCTCAGCGTCACGCTGATCGACCGCGACATGCCGCTGGCCGCCATTCAGGTGCCAGCTGGTTTTCCCTCGCCTGCGGCGGATGATCTTGAGGATACGGTTGACCCCTTCAAGTGGGTTGTCCGCCATGAACACGCCACCTTCTGGTGGCGCGTCTCGGGCGACAGCCTTGAGGCCGAGGGCATTCTGGACGGGGATCTGATCGCCGTGGATCGTGCCGGGCGACGGCGCAGCGGGCGCATTGTCCTGGCGTTGGTCGATGGGCAGATCACCGTCAAGAAGCTCGCCAAGCGCGACGGCCAGTGGTTCCTGGACCCGCGCGCCCGCAGCGATGGCTACCAGACCATCCCCGTGACTGAGACCACCGAGATATGGGGCGTGGTGGCAGGCGTGGTGCGCCGCCTGCCCGTCGAATAGGGCGATGCTTGAGGCGTCCGAAAAGCCGATAGCCCTGATCGACTGCAACAACTTCTATGTGTCCTGCGAACGGCTTTTCGACACGAAGCTGCACGGCATCCCCGTAATTGTTCTCTCGAACAATGACGGATGTGCGGTGGCCCGGTCCGACGAGGCGAAGGCGCTTGGGATCAAGATGGGGGCGCCAGCCTTCAAGATGCGCGACTTCATGGAACGGCATGGCGTAAAGGCGCTGTCGTCCAACTATACGCTCTATGGGGATCTTTCCGCGCGCGTGACCCAAGTCCTGCACGGCTACTCGCCGCGCTTGGACGTGTATTCGATCGACGAGACATTCGTGGACCTGTCCGGCTTTGGCGAGCGGATGGAGGCGCACGCGTCCCGGATGCGCCAGGCGGTGCGAACGCAAGTGGGCATCCCGACCTGCGTGGGCATCGCGCCCACAAAGACCCTCGCCAAGCTGGCGAACTATGCGGCCAAGAAGAACCCGATCTTCGGGGGCGTCTGCAATCTGATGAACCCTCAGGTCCGGGACTATGTAATGGACCGCATCCCCATTGGGGAGATATGGGGCGTCGGACCGGCAACCGAGGCCAAGCTGATCGCCCAGTGCGCGCGATCCGCGGCTGCGCTGCGCGACCTGCCGATGGCGCTGTCCCGCAAGATCGGCACGGTTGTTCTTGAACGCCTGGTGGCGGAGCTGCGCGGCATCGCCTGCATCGACTTCGAGGACGTGCCGCCGCAGAGAAAGGGCATGGCCGTGACCCGATCCTCGGGCACGCCCATGATGACATTCGATGTGCTGGCGCAGGCGGTCACCGCACATGCCACCCGCGCGGCGGAGAAGCTGCGCCAGCACGAGCTTGTCGCCGGAACGCTGACGGTGTTTTTCCACACCAACCCGCATAAGCCGGACCGCCCGCAACACTCTGCCTCGCGCAGCGTGCGCCTGCGGCCCATGTCCAATCACACATTCGACCTGGTGGACGCCGCCGTCTCAGCCGCGCGACGAGGCTGGCGCGGCGATCCATCCGGCAACGGCTGCGGTTATACCAAGGCGGGCGTCATTCTCGATGACCTGCTACCCGGGGCCGACCGGCCGGCCATGCTGTTCCAGCCTGACCGGCCGCGTGATGCGCGCTTGACGGACGCGCTCGATGCGATCAACGACCGCTTCGGCAAAAAGACGATGGTGCTGGCGCGCGAGGGCTTTGCCGGTGAATGGCGCTTGCGTGCCGATCACCGCTCGCCCCGCTACACCACCAGGATCAGCGAGTTGCCGACCGTGCGGGTATAGAGGGCGGATGAGGAGCGTCTGCTTTGCAGACCATACGGTCGTTCGCTGCTTCAGCATCCTCAGCTCTCATCCGGCCGTCCAGATTGACCTGAAGGGAGGAAGGCGGTTAGTTAGGGAGCTTCAAACGCTCACGATACACACCAATACGCTTCCGCGCACGATCAACCACATCATCATAATGCAACAGTTCAGAATACAGTTGGCCGATAGCATATTGGGACGTCGGCTCAATAATATTATCAGTATTGAACCACCCCTTCCCTCCCGGAAGTGGCTTGTAGCCCCGTAAGCGAATAGTGTTAATCGTATCCCCGATAAGGTATCCGTAAAATTTCTTCAACTTACCCTTGGATTTTGCAGCGAGAATAGATGCGTATTCCATTAGGTCGTTGTCGTGATCATCTAGGCTCACACCAGGCGCCTTAAACTCTACGATCACCACAGAACCTTCCTCGTGAAATAGGGCAATGTCGGGCCGACATGCCTTGTTATCGTCCGTAGTGCGAGCTAGCAGCGAATCGATTTGTTCGTCGATATCAGCTTCGAATAGAGTATCATTGCCCCACTTGATCTGGCTAAGCGGCTTGTCCGAGGCGATGTAGTCGTAATAGTGATACTCTTCACTCAAGAGCCAAACATCATGGTCAGTCACTTCACAACTATCCTTCCGCATAGGGAAGAATATGTTGTGAATAAGGGATTCATTGTTCTTGCGTTTTCCGTGCTTCAAGTCAGTTTGCACTTTCAGCAGCTCTTTAACAGCCATATCCAAAACTTCGATCATAGTGGATCGCCGCACTACTAACTGCGAAAGGTTGGCCATATCCACAGTTTTCAGGGATGCCGTAAACTGCCAAGATATGTAGTCGACTTTGCGCCGAAATTCATCACTATCAGGCTCAAGTTGCTCGATTGCTTCTTTCATCGATAACAGGCTGGCAGTTTCATCCACCACCTTATCCTGCAAATTCTTTAGTGCACGCTTTGCTACACTAGATGGCGTGTCACCGAACGTAACTCGTGTATTCGAGTGGGACAACATTTCTTCCGACACCCCGAAATTGTGACCAACTTCAGACACAATCTTTTCACGAGACCAATCAGGAGGAGTTATTAGTTCCTGAACCTTGTCATCTAGCTTGGCGTAAATGTCTTCGAAACTTATCAAAGAGCCATCGAATAGGTCAGCACTTCCGTTCTCTTGCGGAATTTTATCAAACCCGTCCCTCTGTTCATTCACGCCTTCATCAAGTAAGGCTCCTTCGATAAGAATTATGTGATAGCAGCCTTGGATTGCGTTGTTCTCGATTGATTTAGCCCGAAGGTACCGCTTGGTTATATCTTCCGCGATTGCAGATTTAGCACACAATCCGACGACGTTTTTCGGCAAAGGGTACGTGCGCTCATCAAGCTTGTAGTGCGTCACGGTCAGCGACGCGTGAATGGTCTGATCGCCCTCTACATGAACAACGTCTAGACTGCTTACTGAGGTGTGCACAGGTATGTCAGTTGCGTTCAAGACCGCGCTCGACTTCACGTCTTCCAGATCGCTCTCAAATTCAATTTGAAAATCCC
The DNA here is from genome assembly GCF_039770665.1 of Paracoccus sp. SSK6. NCBI lineage: Bacteria > Pseudomonadati > Pseudomonadota > Alphaproteobacteria > Rhodobacterales > Paracoccaceae > Paracoccus > Paracoccus sp. SSK6. The sequence continues at coordinate 34,778 of NZ_JBDPNJ010000027.1, forward strand.
CCAAAGCCTCTCTGAGACTCACAAATCTTTGCAGTGCGCTGAACAGAACATATTGCTTAAGCGCCGCGGCTTTAAACCATTCATGAATGAACGAAACCGTGAATAACGTATCTCGAATCTTTGGTAAAACTCCAGAAAGTTTCACACTCGTTCCAAGCTCACCATTATCACGCTGATCAATTTGGAAATCGGTTTCTTCAAGCTCTTTTCTGTTTTCTTCAGCAGGCAAGTATACGTAATAATTATTGCCATTCTCTAAATACGTAGAAGATAATGATAGCTTTGAGAAATGGTGAAAAAATTGAACTCGCCCCGCTCCTTTACAGTTTCCAATGCCTGGAATACTTAGGTCATCTTTGTACGATGTATCTTTAGTAAGAAACGCCTTCAGCTGATCCGGCCCAAGGCCACACCCATTGTCCAAGCACTCGATTTCCAAATCGTATTCATGACCGAGCAAGTCGATTCTTTTTGCCTGGACCGAAAACTTAATTTCGAGATTTAGATCGCCCTGTGTGGTCGCGCGCCTAATCAAGAAGGCATCAATAGAGTTTGCTATCAACTCATCAACGACGACGAGGGCATTCTTGCTCTTGCGAGTGTTTTTGAGGCTGCCTCGGATGTCCAAAGTCATGATCTAGCTTCAATACCTCGCTTTCTTCTGTAAGTACTTATCAGTGCTGGCACTCACTAGGTCAATCTCGCTGGTCATGTTCAGGGCAACGGGTTGCCTGGGCTTTCCTCGAATAAACAGGGCGTCCCCCTTCGGGTCGCGTCCCCGGTTCCGGCCGGCGAGCCGGCCTCCACCCGAGTTGGTCAGGGCGATGCTCCCGGCTGCGGCGCGCGGATGCCTGTCTCGTCCCGAGCCAGTCCCTCGCCCGCCGGTCCTGGTCGCCCTGCCCTGCCCATCTCGTCCCTTCGGGCGGGACCGCTGACGCGGGCCGTGAGCCCGGTTGTCCAGCCTCGCGT
>NZ_JBDPNJ010000028.1:0-32300 GCF_039770665.1 Paracoccus sp. SSK6
ATGCGATCTGATGATGTTCCGCAAGGAAAACGGCAAGGTGAATGTCACCTCCCTGGTCGAGCGGGTCAGCCGGTTTACGGTTGCCATGCGCAATGAGGATCGGCACTCCGAGCCGATCATGGAAGCGCTGATCGCGGGGCTCGCCCCCTTGCCCGCCGAAGCACGCCAGTCAATCACCTTTGATCGTGGCACCGAGTTCTCTGCCTGGCGGCGACTGAAGGACGGGATTGGTGCCGCCACCTGGTTCTGCGATCCACAGGCGCCATGGCAAAAGGGAACGGTCGAGAACACGAATGGCAGGCTGAGAAAGCACCTGCCCCGCTCGACCGAGCCTACGGCTCTGACAAATCGATATTTGAGGTCGATTTGCCACCGCCTCAATTCCACGCCGCGCAAGTGTCTGGGCTTCCGAACACCCGCCGAGGTGTTCGAAAGCAACCTGATGGCCATCAGAAACAGACTGGAGTAGAAGAAAAACAACGATTTGCGCTTCGGCGTGAGTCCACACCCGGGGACGCGCTATCCTGAAATGCGACTTTCTGTGCTCAACAATGGGTTGAGCCATGAAAGGATCATAGAATGAAGGTTCGGTTCTCTCACCTTTCCCTTTCCGAGCGGCGCAAGATCGAGCGCTGGCGGCAGATGAAGCTGAGCCCTGACGAGATGGCGCGCAGGCTCGGCCGGCACCGCTCGACGATCTTCCGTGAGCTGAGGCGCAATCATTTCCACGACAGCGAGATCCCGAAGCTCAGCGGCTACTGGTGCGTCGTGGCGCAAGGCTATTCGGATGGACGGAGGACGCGACAGCGCAAGCTGGTGCGCGATCCTGGGTTGCGTGACCAGGTCGAGCGTTGTCTCCGATCTGGGTGGACCCCTGAGCAGATTGCCGGCCGGATGCGCTACGAGAATGCTCCGCGCCGGGTCTGCCAGGAGACGATCTATCAACACATCTATTCCCAAGACGGTCGTCGAGGTGAGTTGTGGCGCCACCTGCCCTCCGGCCGGAGGCGTCGGCGCGGCTACCGGCTGCGCAAGCGCCCGCCGCCCAAATTTGCGCCGGAACTCAGCATCTTGTTCCGCCCCGACGTCATCGCGCATCGCCGGCAGTTCGGGCATTGGGAGGCAGATCTGGTGCTGTTCCGGCAGAAATACGGGCCTGCCAATGTCACCACAATGATCGAGCGCACCAGCCGCTTCCTGGTCGCGCTGAAGAACGAGGAGAAACGCACCAAGCCGATCATGGCGCAGATCGCCCAAGCGCTCACGCCCCTGCCCCGACATGCCTGCCGATCGATCACCTTTGACCGTGGATCCGAGTTCGTCGACTGGCCGCATCTGCAGGCCGAGGTGGGCACGCAGACGTGGTTCTGCGAAGCACAGTCGCCGTGGCAGAAAGGTGCGGTCGAGAATGCCAACAAGCGGCTCAGACGCTGGCTGTGCCGCGACACCGATCCGAATACGCTCTCTCAGGACGAACTCCGTCAGCTCTGTGCCGGCCTCAATGCCACGCCGCGCAAGTGCCTGGGCTTCCGCACCCCCGCGGAGGTCTTCAAGGCCAACCTGCTCGGGCGCGGCTACAGACGCGAGAAACTCTCCCGGCAACCAAAGTCGCATTTGGGCTAGCGCGTCCAACGGCATGACCCGCGCCTTCCAGCAAGGACAGCTCAACCTGATGGGCAGCCTGATCGGCCTCAGAGAGCGCAAGCGACAGGAACAGGTGCCATGATCACGATGCACCGCTAGGTTCAACCAGCACGACAACTTCGGTGCCGACAAGATGTGATGCATTCCGTATGTTTCACCATAGCTTGCCCGCCCCGGCTGCGCGTTTCCGAAGGCAATAGAAAACAAACGCCACACCCCTGCGGGTTGCAGCCAGTGCCACACTGACCAACATTAGGCCAAATTCGACAACCCATGGGTGGAAAACAGGTAAAGAGGATGGCGGCATATCGAGTACGGTTCCTCCTGCAAAAGGCTTCGAAGCCGTGCGACTTTGATGTAAAGAAACAGATGCATGCTGCGCTCAACCAGGAGCTGACGTGAGCTGTTCCGACATCTCGTTTAAGGACACCTTATCTTCCACAGTTGCTGCACGCTTTCGGCGCGCTGAGCGCATAGAACGAGTGCAGAGGGGCACCGACGGGCGGGGCCATTGTCGCCTCTCCGTGCCAAGCATCAGCTGCGGGAAATGCATCGGCGCAGTCGAACGGGCGCTTGCCGAGTGTGATGGCGTCGTTGCCGCGCGTGCGAACCTGACGCTGCGACAGGTTACGATCACGCTGCGCGATCCCGAAACCGATCCTCTGCCGGCCTTGGAGACGCTCGAGGCGCGGGGGTATCCTGCCACGCTCCTCGACCCTGCCACTCCCGCTGATGCGACCGAAAGCGGTGTCGCCTCAAGCTTGCTTCGAAGCGTCGCCGTGGCCGGATTCGGCGCGGCCAACATCATGCTTTTATCAGTCTCGGTTTGGGCCGGGGCCGAAGGCGCTGCGCGTCAGGTGTTCCACATTGTGTCCGCGCTGATCGCGCTTCCCGTTGTCGCCTACTCTGGTCGGCCATTTTTTGGCTCGGCACTGCGTGCGTTAAAGGCAAGGCGCCTCAACATGGACGTGCCGATCTCGCTTGGCGTGCTCCTTGCCACAGGGCTGAGTGTCTTTGAAACCGCCATGAACGGCCGGCACGTCTTCTTCGATGCTGCGGTCGTGCTGCTCTTTTTCCTTCTTGTCGGCCGATACCTCGACCAGCTCATGCGGGCCAAGGCGCGCAGTGCAGTCACAAGCCTTGCTCGCCTCGCAGCCCGCGGCGCCATGCGCGAACTGCCGGACGGGACGACGACCTATCTCGCTTTGGATCAGCTTCAGCCCGACATGGTGCTGCGCATCGCCCCAGGAGAGCGGATCCCGGTGGATGGCTTCATCCTTGACGGCACCACCGACCTTGACCGCTCGCTGGTCACAGGCGAACATGCTCCCGTGCCGGCCGGCCCCAACGCTCCGATTGAAGCCGGTATCCTCAACCTGACGGGCGCGATCAGGATGCGCGTCACCCGTCCGGCAGAAAGTTCGTTTCTCGCCGAGGTCTCGCGCATGCTCGCCGCAGCCGAACAGGGGCGCGGCATCTATGTACGGATTGCGGACAGGGCAGCGCGCCTTTATGCGCCCGTGGTCCACCTGCTGGCGGCACTGACATTGGTGGGCTGGGTGCTCGCCACCGGCCGCTGGTATGAATCAATCTTCATTGCCATCTCGGTTCTCATCATCACTTGCCCCTGCGCGCTTGGGCTTGCCGTTCCCGTGGTGCACGTCGCCGCCGCAGGGCGCCTGTTCCGCGAAGGCATCATGATGAAGGACGGCTCTGCGCTGGAGCGGCTGGTGACAATCGACACCGCTGTTTTTGACAAGACCGGCACCATCACCACCGGAACGCCTGTTCTGGCCGGAGGCGGCCCTGTGTCGCCTGAGGAACGGGCCATCGCATCCGCGCTTGCCTCCCGCTCGCTTCACCCGGCATCAAGGGCGGTCGTGCTCGGCATCCCGGCCTCGCCTGCGGCGGTCGAGCAACTCCGCGAAACGCCCGGCTGCGGCATAGAAGCGGTGGTTGGCGGTCATCGCGCTCGTCTCGGGCGGCCCGACTGGGTTGCCGAAATTGCGACCGGTCACAGGACAGCGACCCAGACATTCGGCAGCGGCCCGGCCTTTGCGCTTGAGGGCGGTCCACTTTCCACCTTCACTGTCGCCGAGACGCTGCGGGACGGCGCGGCAGAGGCCATTGCGGCGTTCCGCGCAGCCGGAATACGCGTCGAACTCCTATCCGGCGATGGGCGAGAGGCGACGCAAACAATCGCCCGCGACATCCCCTTCGACAGGGTTGCCTGGGGCGCAACACCGGCGCAGAAGATCACTCGGCTGGAAGAACTTCGTGCGGAAGGCAGGCACGTCCTGATGGTCGGCGACGGCCTGAACGATGCTGCGGCACTTGCCGCAGCCCATGTTTCCATGGCGCCAGGGTCTGCATCGGACGCCGGGCGGCTCGCGGCAGATTTCGTCTTCACACGCGACGGTTTGGACGCGGTGACGGGCGCCTATGGGATCGCGCGACGAGCGGAGACGCTGGTCCGGCAGAACTTTGGCCTTGCGATCCTCTATAACTGCCTCGCGATCCCTCTGGCGGTGGCAGGACATGTGACACCGCTGCTGGCGGCGATCGCGATGTCGACCTCCTCCATCGTGGTGGTTGCAAACTCGATCCGCCTGGAACGCCTGCCTTTTTCCCGTCTCGCCAACCACCCCGCCCAAGAGACCGCCCAATGAGCGTCCTCGCTCTCCTGATCCCCACCAGCATCGTGCTGGGCTTGCTCGGCCTTGGCGCCTTCCTGTGGAGCATGCGCAGCGGTCAGTATGAAGATCTCAGGGGCGCGGCCGAGCGGGTATTGGACAGCGACGACAGGCCGCTTCCCGACTGCGCCAAGAACGACGACGAATAGGTTCTGCTCGTATTATTCCGGTCGGAAGAAGACGCTTTCGCCGCGGCTTATTCGGATGGCGCGGTAGCTGTGCCAGGTCGCGTGTCCCAGCAGCGGAAAGATCACGATGAGTCCCAGAAGACCCGTCAAAAGGGCAACGGCAAACAGCCCAACGACAATCGCCCCCCAATACAGCATGACGCTCAGGTTGCTCCAGACAAGCGTCATGCTGATGCCCATCGCGGTCAGCGCATCGGTCCGCTCCTCCAGCATCATCGGCATGGCAAAGACACCCACGGCAAAGGCGAAGGCCGCGAAGAGGCCGCCAATGATGCTTCCGGTGATCAACAGCGACCATCCGATCCAGGTCGTGAAGATCATCTGCAAAGCCTCGTCGAAGCCCGGGAACGGCCGCACGCCCATGTGCAGCGCGTAAAGCAGGAATGCAGCCCGCTGCCACAGCATGAACAACAGGAGAAGCAGCAAGCCGAGAAACACCGCCTGATAGCGCGAAGCGGGCCGTACGAAGATCATGCCTGCAAGACCAGTACGCTTGCCTTCTTCCAGCCGGCGGCTCTTTTCATAAAGACCGGTTGCGATCAGCGGACCAAGGACCAGAAATCCGCTCAGCGCCGGCAGGAAGAAGTAATCCACCTCGAACCGGAACATACCCCAGACAACAAAGGCCGAAAGGGTAAAAACTGCAAGCCCGTAGCACAGGCTGGGGATCGGGTTCATCCAGAGATCGCGCCAGCCCGCCTTCAGCCATTCAAGCGCCGTACTCTTCGGCAGATTTCGCGCCTTGAGATTGGGGCGCGGCAAGGGCGGCACGATCTTCGGAAGGACAGAATGGGATTCCATCGACATCTCCGTCAACAGGACGACTTGGCGGCGCGGTAGGTCGTGCCGCTGCCATCGGGCGCTTTCAGGTGCGGAACGCAACCGGGCTGAGAAGCGATCGAAACATGCACCAGGTGGATGTTCGCCGCAGCCACCAGCGCGGTTATTGCAACCGCCAGGGCGATCCAGAACCGGCGCGATCCGTGTCTGCTCGTTCCACTCATCGCGCGTTCGGCAGGATGTCGAGCAGATAAAGCGCGAGAATCTTGTTCTGCGCCTCGCTCAGCCGCCCCTCCCATGCCGGCATCCAGCCGCGCCGCCCGTCGTGGATCGATGTGAATATCGCTTCGTCGCTGCCGCCATAGATCCAGAAGTCGTCCGTCAGGTCCGGCGACCCGATCTCGTCCATTCCGGTCGCCTCCTCGCCATGACAGCTGGCGCAGTTCTCCTCAAAGATCGTCTGCCCTTCTGCGCGGACCTCCGGCCCTGGATCGGCCAGCCCGGATAGCGACTGCACATAGGCGGTCACCGTTCGGATCTGGTCCCGCGTCAGAACCCCCAGGTCGCCAAAAGCCAGCATTTCCGAAACCCGCGTGTCGGGATGGGTCGCGTTGATCCCCACGCGAATCGACTCGAGCACCGCCTCGTCGCTGCCGCCCCAAAGCCAGGAAGCGTCCGTCAGGTTGGGAAAGCCCGGTCCGCCCACGCCAAGCATTCCATGACAAGCGGCGCAGTTGTCGCCCCAAAGCGTCGGGGCACTTGCCACCACGACATCCATCAGCGCCTGCTCAACCCGGATTTCGTCCAGCGAAGCAGCCGACAGGTTCGTTTCCCAATATGCGCGGTATCTCTGCCCGGCCTGGATTTCCCCCTGGACAAGCTCCCGCTGGTTCACGCCCAGCAGTCCTTTCGTATAGGTCGTGACCAGCGGCCAGCTTGGAAGCAGGATCCAGATGATCAGCGCCCAGACATGGGTGATGCCGATGGCCCACCAGACCGCACGCGGCACGCGGGTGTTAAGCTCGGTGATCCCGTTCCATTCGTGGCCGGTCGTCTGGTGGCCGGTCAGCGGATCGCGTTCTTCTACCGACATGGGCCCTCCTCATCGTCAAGCACGCTTTTGGCAGCCCGGTCGAACCGTTTCCCGTTCGAGGGCCAGAGCGCGTAAAGCGTGACCAGCCCGGCCATCGCCATCAGGTAGAACAAGCCGAACGTCTTGGCGAAAGCGACAAGCGTGTCGTGGTCGATCTCCATTGCCCTACTCCTCCACAAGGGCCGGGGCGGTCGCGGTGATGTCGACCAGTCGTCCAAGCACCTGCAGGTAAGCGATGATCGCGTCCATCTCGGTGAGAACACCTGACTGGCCATCAAAGTTGCGGATCGTCGTCTCTTCGCCGTAACGCTCGATCAGGCCCTCGGCCAGCGCGCTGTCTGGCGCCACCTGTCCGCGTGCGTCGGCGACCGCATTGGCGATCATTTCGTCGGTATAAGGAACACCAACGCGCCGCAGCGCCTCAAGCCGCTGCGGCATGTCGTCGAGGTCAACATTCCGCCGCGCCAGCCAGCGATAGGCGGGCATGACCGAATCCGGAGTCACATCGCGCGGATAGTAAAGATGCGCAAAATGCCATGCATCCGAATACTTGCCTCCTACCCGCGCAAGATCCGGACCCGTCCGCTTCGAGCCCCAGAGATGCGGATGGTCGTATTTGGATTCAACCGCAAGCGAATAGGGGCCATAGCGATCCACCTCGTCGCGAAGCGTGCGGATCATCTGGCTGTGGCAGGTATAGCAGCCCTCGCGGATGTAAATGTCACGTCCGGCTTGCTCCAGGGGGGTATAGACGCGCATGTCGGGCACGTCCTCCACCGTCTCATCGATGGTGAACAGCGGCGCGATCTCTACCGCGCCCCCTATGCTGCCCGCGATGATGATCGCGATCGCCAGGCCAAGCGAGTAGCGCTCCAGCTTGTATTGCAACCCGAAGACGCCGTGGAAGAACTTGCGGAACGGCGTGAGAAGTTTCTTCAGCATGATCTTACTCCGCCGGAACGCCGCGTTCACCCGCCTCGTCGCGCACGGACACTGGATGATCACTCACGGAAGCCGCTGCCGGCGCCTGACGGATTGTCATCCAGAGATTGTAGATGCCGATCAGCGTGCCGACAAAGAACATTGTCCCGCCCACAGCCCGTGCGACGTAATAGGGATTCATCGCCAGAACGGACGCGATGAACGGATACTGCAGCGTTCCGGCGTCCGTGTAGGTCCGCCACATCAGGCCTTGCAGGATCCCGGAGTTCCACATTGCAAGCACGTAGACGACGGTCCCTAGCACGGCGAGCCAGAAGTGCCATTCAATCAGCCGGTTCGACCACATTCGTTCGCGCCGCCAGATCACCGGGACGGCCGCGTAGACCACCCCGAAGATCAGGATCGCGTTCCAGCCAAGCGCGCCGGCATGGACATGCGCGACCGTCCAGTCGGTGTAATGCGACAGCGCGTTGACCCCGCGGATTGCAAGAAACGAGCCTTCGAAGGTGGTCAGGCCGTAGAAGATCGCCGCCACCATCATGAACCGCAGTGTCGCATCGTCGCGCACCTTGTGCCAGGCGCCGTTCAGCGTCATCAGCGCGTTTGCCGCCGTGGCCCAAGATGGAACCAGCAGCATCACTGAAAAGGTCATGCCCAGCGTCTGCACCCAGTGCGGCAGCGCGGTATAGTGCAGGTGGTGCGACCCGGCCCAGACATAGAAAAACACGATCCCCCAGAACGACAGGATCGACAGGCGATAGGAATAGATCGGCCGCTCTGCCCGTTTCGGCAGGTAGTAATACAGCATGCCGAGGAAGCCTGCGGTCAGGAAGAACGCCACGGCGTTGTGGCCGTACCACCACTGCATCATCGCATCCTGCACGCCGGACCACACAATATAGCTGCGCGACCCCGCCCAAGAGACCGGGAGTGCAAGATTGTTGAAGATGTGCAGGATGGCCACAATCAGGATAAAGGCCATGTAGTACCAGTTGGCCACGTAGATATGCGGCTCATTCCGACGCGCGAGCGTGCGGAGGTAAAGGACGAAGTAGGTGATCCAGACCACCACCAGCCAGAGATCGGCATACCACTCTGCCTCGGCGTATTCCTTGGACTGGGTAACGCCCATCAGGTAGCCGCTGACCGCGATCAGGACAAAAAGCTGGTAGCCAAGGAGCACGAACCAAGGGCTGAACTGCCCGGCAAGGCGGGCCCGGCTGGTGCGCTGCATGACATGGAACGAGGTGGCGATAAGGGCCGTGCCGCCGAAGCCAAAGATCACGCCCGTCGTGTGCGCAGGGCGCAGGCGACCGAAACTTGCCCAAGGGGCGTCAATGGTCAGGTCCGGCCAGGCCAGCAGATAAGCGACCCAGAGACCGAAGAACATTCCGATCACGGCCCAGACCATCGCCAGGATGAGACCGACCTTGATCGGATCGTCGTAGTAGCTCCGCCCGGCATGGGGTGAAGGCTCCGGCTCGTCCAGGCGCGACAGCACCGGAAAGAACAGGGCCGCGCAGAAGAACAGGACAAGAAACCCGTGTGCCCCGAATGGTTCTCCTGCGCCCACCGCCGCCATCGTCAGACCGATGAGCCCTCCGATGAGCAAAACGACTAGGGCCAACTGGCGCTCCGCCACAGTCAGATTGTTAATCATGCTTGCTCCTGCGCTTCGCATCGTTGGCAGCATGGCAGATCATCGCGAAGCTGTGAACCGGGTGGTTCGACAAACCTGCAGTGACGCTGAACCGCCGTGGTTGGAGAGGTGGAAATGGTGTGTGGCATTAGAGTCGGCCGGCTCATGAAATCGGATGCTCATCAGCCTGCTCGTCGCCTTCGCCCTATCACAGAGCGGAAAGGGAAGCTGACAATACTTTACTGACTTTAAATATTCTCCCTCGCCTGCCCAGAAGAGGCTCCACTTGCGGACAGAGAAGGGAGCAAAACCATTCTACATTCAGCTGGACGAGCGCTGATCAGGCTACTGAAGCGGAGAGACAGACGAAAGACCTTCCGGCCAGCGCTGCTGCCGAGATTGCTCCGTCAGGCCACGAACAAATGCCGAAAGGCATCCGGGGTTCGGGCTGCATCCGACAGGCGGCACTTGTCCAGCACGGCCATGAAAGCTTCTCTGGCTTCAGAAAAGACGTCCGGCAGGCTGCATCCTTCGGCGATCCGGCAGGTGCTGCAATCGACAAGGCCATTGTCGCGTTCGGTATGTCGGACAACCTGACCTATGGTGATGTCCGCCGCCGGCCGCGCCAGCGCGAGCCCCCCGTGCCGTCCCCTGGTGGTCTTGATGAAGCCGGCAGCCCCTAGGTCCTGAATGATCTTCATCAGGTGGTTCTGCGAGATGCCATGGGCTTCCGCGATCTGCCGGATCGACACCCGCCCGCCATCATGGCCGGCAAGGTAGATCAGCGCACGAAGCGCATAGTCGGTGTAGCGGGTCAACTTCATCTTTTTACATTAGATGTATTTCCAATACCTGTATAGGGATCTATAGATGCATTATAAATGCATGATTAGGAGAAACTCATGCCGCGTCCCCTGTCGCAACAGACCATCGCCGTCGTGAAGGCGACGGTGCCAGCGCTGGAACAACATGGTTCCGTCATCACCGAAACGATGTATCGCCGCCTGTTCCGCAACGAAGACATCGCTGTGCTGTTCAACCAGGCCAATCAGAAGAGGGGCACGCAGCGCCTTGCCCTGGCGCAGGCCGTGCTGGCCTATGCCCAGAACATCGACAACCTGTCCGTTTTGGGCGCGGCAGTGGAACGGATCGCCCAGAAGCACATCGGCTATGCGATCCTGCCGGAGCATTATCCCTTTGTGGCCGAAGCTCTGCTTGGCGCCATGGAAGAGGTTCTGGGCGATGCAGCGACGCTGGACATTCTGCAGGCATGGGGCGAAGCCTATTGGTTCTTGGCAGAGCTTCTGATCGAACGCGAAGACGCCATCCGCACAGAGATCGAAGCAAAACCCGGAGGCTGGACCGACTGGCGCCGCTTCGTGGTGACGGAACGGAAGGTCGAGGCGGAGGGGATCGTCTCATTCATCTTGCGCCCCGAGGACGGCGGGCTTGTTGTCCCGCACCGGCCGGGGCAGTATCTGACCCTGCGCTTCGACGAGGCCGGCCTTGCGGGCGTCAAGCGGAACTACTCCATCTCCAGCAGTCCGAGCGACGAGGGCTACCGGATCACCGTAAAGCGAGAGCCGAACGGAGAGGCATCCTGTTTCCTGCATGATCGCGCGCCTGTCGGCACCATCCTTGAGGCCACGCCACCTGCCGGAGACTTCCATCTTGCCGAGGATCCGCAGCGTCCGCTGGTCCTGCTGTCGGGCGGCGTCGGCCTGACGCCCGTCGTCAGCATGCTGGAGGTGTTGGCAGAACAGCATCGCGATGTACCCGTCTTCTATGTCCATGGCACCAGCAGCCCGGCACATCATGCCCTTGATGCTCAGGTGCGGCTCGCTGCCGCCCGGCATGGCAATGTTTTGGTCGAAACCTTCTACGAGAGTGGCGCCGACAAGGGGGCAAATGCGGGCCGGATCACCATCAACTGGCTGCGGGCCAACACGCCCCTGGACAATGCGGAGGTCTATCTCTGCGGCCCCCGACCCTTCCTGCGCCACTTTGTTACGGGCCTGAAGGATGTGGGTATCCCTGCCAACCGCATCCACTATGAGTTCTTCGGCCCGGCCGACGAGCAACTCGCGACATAAAGAGCAGGAGCGGTGCCATGCCTCCCGGCTCTGCCACAAGGATCGCCTTCGACCAGGATCGTTTTGTCGTTGACGCGGTCGAGATTGCAGCACTTCTGGAGCTCGATGTGGCCAGCTTTCAGGCCCTCATGCGGTCCGGGAGGATCAGGAGCATTGTGGAACGAGGTGAAGGCGATGATGAAGGAAAGACCCGCCTGACCTTCCAGTCGCCTCAATGGCGGGTCCGGTTGACCTGCGGGCGCGACGGTAGTGTCTTAACGTCGACGCGCGTGCAGTTGGATGTGCCACGGGAGGAACTGCGGTCAGGCATGCCAGGGTCATGACGTCTTGAACGCGGCATCGCAGCCCGTTGATGCTATCTGATCTTTGGCTGGAAACCTGTTCAATGGCGGATGTCTCCGCCCTGCCCGACTGCCCGCCCCGTCGCGCCTGATGGACATTTCTGAATGGCGGAGAACGGGACATTTCTCGATGCTTGTAACAGGCGGCTACCTGCTCAGCATGACCCGCGCCTTCCAGCACGGCCAGTTTAACCTCATGGGCAGCCTGACCAGCCTCAGTGAGCGCAAGCGGCAGGAGCCAGCGTCGTGATCGGCCGCTTTACCTTCGCCCCGCTGCTGATGGTCCTGGCCTTCGCTCCTCCTCGTACTCAAATGCCGGCCATGCTTGAACAGGCGGCCGCGCAGCTCCCGCAATAGCAGGCGTCGCAGCAAGGTTTATCAAAAGCTTCGTTCGAGCCGTTCAGGTCGAATGTTCTTCTCTCTGCTTTGAAGCAGGAAGCCAGTCGCCTCGGATTCGACGTGGTCTCTGTCAGGCTCGATCTGCACTGCAAGACAGTAGATCAGAAGCAGATGTCGAAATCATGAAGCTGAAACGCAGCTGACTTGCCGTCACTTGCTGAGGCTATCTCGCGTTCATAAGGGGATCGTTCAGCGGACGCCTGATCTCCTTAGGGCAACCCTCTGTCCGGTGCTGCAAAACCTGATCAAGCTGAGTCTCGCATGATTGGTCCGAGAACTTTCTCAGTAAGGGGGCGATCAACGTTAGCGATTGCAGTCGACGGGCACCTTTCGAGAAACCTTGGTGCCCGTGCAAGATGTGGACGTTGCTACCTAGCCAGTTTCTTCAACGCCGCATTTGTGGCGGCCGTCACGGCGACGACAAGCGGAACGTCGAAACGCGGCTGGATGCGCATGGCAGGGGCTGACAAGGGACCGCCGCCCATGATGACGGCTTCCGCACCATCCTCGCTGATCGCTTCCTCTACCGCTTTGGCCAAGGCTGCATCGAGTTGCTCGGGCTTCTCAACGAGATCTTTTGGATCGCCGGGTGTGACGCGGACGCCCTTGTACTGCTCTGCGTAACCAAGATCCTCTGCTCTGGCTTGGAACGACTCTATCAACGCAGGATCCGGGGTGATTGTTACGATGGCAAACAAGCGACCGTCACGAGCCGCTTCGTGAAACGCCTCCTCACCGATGCCCACGACAACGGCATCCGGCAGCGCCTCGCGCAATTCGGCCAGGCCCGGATCGCTGAACGCGGAAACAATGAACGCAGCGGAGCCGTCGCTCATAGCCGCCTGCCGGCCGATCTCGACAACCCCGCTGGCGGCTTGGACCATGTCTTCAGGGGCGGTCAGAAGCCGTGGAGCTGCGTCGTTTGTCCGTCCCAGGATCCGAGCCTTTTCACCGGCAGCTTCTTGGGCAAGCGCCGTCATGCTTTCAGTGGCGGCGGCGTTCGAATTGGGGTTGATCAGGACAATGGCCGGCCTCTCGGCTGCGGCCATGTTGCCTCCGGCAAGCCAAAGCACTGCAACGGCGGCATGCGAGATGCGGCGGGAAACGGCAGCGCCCGCGCGAAGTTGGTATGTCCGGGACATGGGTTCAATCCTTGCGAGGGGCGAAGCGAAGTGCTGAAAGGGTGACCGTCCGGCCCTCTATGACAGGCCGGACGTCCGATCCTAAGTTCCTGAGTCAGTTCGACAGGAAACGGCGTGCCGAGGGCATGGACTTCATCAGCACGTAATAGGTCACGCCTGCGGGGATCAGGCTGGCATACCACGAGATGCCAGAAAAGATCAGCGCGAAGACAATGCCGACTGCCGTGGCGATGATCGCTGCCCAGTTGACACCCTTGTAGGGACCGTCCTCATCGTACAGCAGATCAAGGTTCAACTGGCGCTTGCGCAGGATGTAGTAGTCCACCACCAGTACTGCGAAGATTGGTCCCAGGAAGGCGGAATAGGTCTGGATGAACAGGTTCAGCCCGGCGGCGGATTCGTCCTTGACCAGTTCCCAAGGGAAGGTCGCGAAGGCCAGCAGTCCCACCAGGACCGCCGAGGTCTTGAAGTTCAGCTTGAAGATGTCCATCAGCGCATAGGCGGGCGGGATCACGTTGTTCAGCACGTTGGTCGTGACCTGCGCGAAGACGATGAACAGCAGCGTGATGATCAGCAGCACCTTGTTGTCCACTGCGCTCGAGAAGACCTTGATCGGATCGACCTCGCCGGTGGCACTGGACACCATCAGGCCGATCAGGCCCATGAACAGCGTCGCGGGCAGGATCGAGTTGGCGTAGATCACCACCTGGCGCAGCGGCGAGACGCTTTCCTTCAGCTCGCGCGAATAGTCCGACACGTTCAGCATCATCGTGCTGTAAACGCCGAGGAACAGCATCGTGGCCCCCCAGAAGGGCGCGCCCCAAGTGCCCTCGGCCTGCAACAGGTTGGTCGAGATCTGGTCGCCGTATTTGCCGATGACGCTGAAGAACATGTAGATCAGCGCGCCTATGATGAAGACCGAGCCGATGTTTTCCAGCCACTTGATGCCGCTGAAGCCCAGGACCGACAGGCCGATCTGCAGGAACTGGAAGGCGATGAACCAGAAGACGATGCTGTCGAACCCGAACAGCGTCACCGACACCAGGTTCAGCGCGCCCGCGCCGATCCAGCTTTGGAAGCCGAACCAGACGATGGCGGGCACCGACCGGACCAGGGCGGGCAGCCGCGTGCCGGCAAAGCCGAAAGACGACCGCGCCTGCACCATAAAGGGGATGCCGTACTTATGGCCCGCAGCGCCGTTGATTGCCAAAGCAATGCCGATGACAGTGCAGCCGATGGCAATGGCCAGGAACACCTGAAGAAGGTTCAGCGTCCCCGCCAGGCCGGAACCGACGGTGAATGTTCCGATGGACACGCAGCCGCCCAACCAGGCAAACAGATAGGACCATGGATCCATGATCCGGTGGCGCTGCGGGGCAAGCGTTTCCTCGCCCACCTTCTTGTGGCCGGTATCGGTGGCATGGCCGACGGCCAGATTCTCCATTGACGACATATCTGAACCTTCCCTGTTGTTGATCTTGGTCTATTTCTGGTTCGGCTGCGCATAGGCGCAGATCTTGCTGGTCCCCAGGCCAACTGCCGCCAGCCCTTCAACGAACTTGACCGCAACGGTGACGCCGTCGATGACCGGCACCCCGGTCTCCCGCGACAGCCAGTCGGTCAGGTCGGCCATGCCCGCGCAGCCCAGGACGATCGCCTCGCAATTGTCCTCACGGATGGCGCGCAGGATTTCGTCGCGCACCTTTTCCTTGGCGCCCGAGCCTTCTTCCTCGAGTGCAAGAACGGGAATGCTGGCCGAGCGGACCTTGCGGCACTGGTGGTCCACCCCATAGCGGCGGGCCAGTTCCTCGATCACCGGGACCGAGCGGGGCAGGGTAGTGACGACCGAAAAGCTGGTGGCAAGCATGGTCGCGGCCTTCATCGCGGCCTCGGCAATGCCGATGACCGGGCCGCTTGCCAGCTCCCGGCAGGCGCCGATGCCGGGGTCATCAAAGCAGGCCACCACGACGCCGGCCACGCCCTGCTGCTCGGCTTCGCGGACATGGCGCAGCAGGGCCGGCACCGACATCGCTTCGTCATAGTGACCTTCGATGCTGGCGGGCGATCCTTCCCCGGTTCGGGCGATGATCTCGACCCCCGGTCCTGCCACGCGCCGGGCACTGGCGGCGATCTTGTCGGTCATCGAGGCTGTGGCGTTGGGATTGACGAGAAGGATTTTCATGGGCGCCTCCGGCTTGCTTCTGTTTCCGGATCGTCAACGATTCGGACGTGATGTGTCAACAATTCATGTCAGAAATGTTGCTGGGCTTCTTGTGCTGCCCGGATCGGCGGCATAGCTTCCGTTTGTTCAGGCAAGGGGCAATCTTGGATTTATGGCGGAGAATGCGGAAAGCCGGATCGTCGAAGGCGTAATTGCCGCGATTCTCGAGCAACGATTGAAAGCGGGCACCAAACTCAGCGAACCGGAACTCTGCGAGATCTATGATTGCAGCCGGACAGATGTGCGGCGCGCGCTTGTGGTTCTGGCCACTCGCAAGACGGTCGAACTGAAGCGCAACCGTGGCGCCTTTGTACGGATACCCAGCCAACCAGAGGCGCATAATGTCTTTCAGGCCCGGCGGGCCATCGAAAAGACGCTGGCGCGAAATGCCGCGCAGGGCGCTACAAAGGCTGATCTTGCCGAACTGGACGGGCTGGTGCAGGCTGAAGTCGACGCCAGGAGGAACAGCGATCGTGCGCGCGCGATCCGCCTGTCGGGTGAATTCCACGTTGTTCTGGCCAAGCTGGGGCAGAACGACGTTCTTGCCGAATTTCTGCATGAGCTGATCATGCGCAGCTCGCTCATCATCGGTTTTTTCGCTGGATCAAATCATGTTCTCTGCCAGGACAATGAGCATGGCGAGATTGCCGCGGCGATCCGGTCAGGAGACGGCCAAAAGGCAAGTGACCTGGTCGAAGCGCACCTGCGTCATATCGAGGCTCAGCTGGTCTTCGACACGGTGCCAGAGACAAGCGACCTACGCCGAATACTCACTCGGTAGACAGGGCGACCTTCAAGGATTCTGCGAAACCCTGCTGCTTTCTTCCGACGCCAAGCCTTTGCTTCTCGCCTGCGTAAAATAGGCATAGAAGGTAGCCCGGCTCACGTTCAGCCGTTTGGCGATCTGTGCTACAGGGATGTTCGTGTCCTTCAGCAACGCACGGGCCATGGTCAGATCGTCGTCGGACAGCTTGCGCCGTCGTCCACCCTTGCGCCCCCTGGCAGCCGCGGCCTTCAAGCCTTCAAGAGTACGCTCCCGGTTAAGGTCGAGGAAGTACTCGGCAATGGTGCCCAGAAAGTTGAACATCAGCCGACCGGTCGAGGTCTCTGTGTCTATGGCCTCAGTCAGGGACCGGAGTCGGACACCTTGCCCTTGCAGCTTGTGCGCCGTGTCCAGCATCTCGCGCAAGGACCGGCCCAGCCGATCCACCTTCCAGACTACAAGCTGATCTTCGGGGCGCAGGAAGGCAAGCGCCGCCTCCAAAGCCGGGCGCTTGGTAGGTAATCCTCCCCGTTTTAGCGGGGCGCAGCCGTAGAATTCACGCGGCCATTTTCAGCTTCATGGCAGGGGTGATCCCGCCGATGCCCATGTTGGGGCGCTCATTGTTGTAAGTCCACAGCCACTCGGTGGCGATTTCCTGCACCTCCTCGATGGTTTCAAAGATGTAGAGGTCCAGCCATTCGTGCCGGACCGTCCGGTTGTATCGCTCGACATAGGCGTTCTGCTGGGGCTTTCCGGGTTGGATATAGGTCAGGGCAATCTTGCGTTTCTCGGCCCACTCGACCAGCTTTCCGCTGATGTATTCCGGGCCATTATCAACCCTGATGGCTTTAGGCTGCCCGCGCCACTCGATGATCTGGTTCAGAGTGCGAACAACGCGCTCCGCAGGCAGCGAGAAGTCCACCTCAATGCCCAGTCCTTCGCGGTTGAAATCGTCCAGGATGTTCAGAAGCCGGAAGGCTCGGCCATCCCCAAGACGATCCGCCATGAAATCCATGGACCAGACCGCGTTGGGCGCCTCCGGCACAGCCAACTCATCTGGCTTCTCTTGCTTCAGGCGCTTGCGAGGCTTGATCCTCAGGTTCAGTTCCAGCTCACGATAGATCCGGTAGACGCGTTTGTGGTTCCAGACATGGCCTTGGACGTTGCGCAGATACAGGAAACATAGCCCAAAGCCCCAGGTCTTGTGCGCCTTTGTCAGCCCCACCAGCAGATCTCCGATCAGGTCGTTCTCGTTGTCGCGCTTCGGGCTGTAGCGGAAACAGGTCTCGCTAACGCCGAACGCCCGGCATGCCAGCGCGATGCTGATCCCTTTCGTCGCCACCGCCCTCGTGGCCAGCTCGCGGCGCTGAGCTGGCCGCGTCACTTTTTTCCAAGCGCCTCGCGAAGCAGATCGGCCTGCATGCTCAGGTCGGCGAACATGCGCTTCAGCCGCCGGTTCTCGTCCTCGAGGGCCTTCATCTGGCTCATCATGGATGCATCCATGCCGCCATACTTCGCGCGCCATTTGTAAAACGTCGCGCTGCTGATCCCATGCTCGCGACACAGTTCATCCACAGGCAACCCGCCCTCGGCCTGGCGCAGCACGCCCATGATCCGGGCCTCGGTGAAACGGCTCTTCTTCATCGGAATCTCCTCGTCCGTTTTGCCGAGAAAATTCTACTCATGCATCCCCTTAACCATGGGGAGGATTACCATGCCACCTATCTCAAAGCGCATCGCACGGCTTCCAGCCTGTGTGCGAAAAAAGGGGGCGTGGGCGTCAGATCGGGCGCACCAAGGGTGGCATGAACACCAAACTGCACGCCGTCACCGATGCGAAAGGCCGCCCGATCCGGTTCTTCATGTCGGCGGGACAGGTGAGCGACTACACCGGTGCGGCAGCGCTGCTGGGCAGCCTGCCCAAAGCTGAGTGGCTTCTGGCTGATCGGGGCTATGATGCCGACTGGTTCAGAGATGCATTGGAAGACAAGGGAATAAAGCCCTGCATCCCGGGCCGGAAGTCGCGCGGCAAACTCGTCAAGCATGACTAGCGCCGCTATAGACGCCGCAACAGGATCGAGATCATGTTCGGGCATCTCAACGACTGGCGACGAGTGGCAACCCGTTACGACCGCTGCCCAGAGACCTTCACTGTCCGGTTTTTACGATTCAGCTCACACTAATTCAGTATTTTATTATGGAAAAATTCATAAAAAATGGTATATAAAAAGTATGTAGTAAGTAAATTACACGCTTCAAGCTATTTGACATCAGCTGAGCGTGTGTTTGGGAGGATTTCATGCGCCCCGCAGTTGCCGGACGCGTTGATGACGTGAGGAAGGCTACACCTTTCTTGCGTGTTGAGAACGGTTATCTTTGGGATTACTGCGAGGTTGAACTCGACCGAATTGCTACAGCGTTTCGCCAAGCCGCGGCTAAGCGCAACCTAACGGTCTTCGTGCGCCGGTCGCCGCTCGGTACATGGCCCGGGTGGGTGTCGTTCGATGCCTGGATACCGGACCGAAATATATGGACGACGGCACGCTTCCGGATTAACGTGAAGCTTACGCCGCTACCGCACCATCGCCGCGAGGTACTAGTCGAAACCTCTTTGCATGACCGTGGCATAGATCGCTGGACGACCAAGCGCCAGCTTGCGCTCGCGAGTATCAAGGATCCCGATATGCTGGGCGACGCCGCTATCGACCAGCTTGTGGATTATGCAGCGGGGACAGGCAACAAGCGACCGCCGCTGTTTCGCTGGAAACCCTTCACAAACCTTTTCCGACGCAACAAAATTCCCAATCTCGGTCTTTCGGATTTGCAGAAGGCCGGTTTTGGCTTGCTGATCTTTGGTTCGCTTCCGATCGGGGCGATAAGCATTATCTTTTTGGTTCTAAGCTTTCTGGTCTTGGGCGTCGACGGGCTTATTCGCCTCACCGATCGGCGCGTCCTCGTTATGGACTGCGGCCGACCGGCGTCAGTGCCGCGATCGCTACTGTTCTTGGATACTTGGTATGCGCTCGTCCGCGGCATCGGTCGGGAGGCCGTGCCGTGTCGCGAGAGCCTGCTCGAGCGTCTCCGCTCGACCTGCCCCGAGGAGGCTGTCATCGGCCTCGAAACCGTCGACTACAGAGTTTTGGATGACCTTATCGCGCGCGAGCAGATCGTTGTGCGCTTTCGCCGCGCAGTCGTATTCTGTCACGTCTATGGCTATGGAGAGGATCTCTACGTCGGCTGGGACGCACACTTGGACTGCGGCGACTGGAAGGAAATCGACGTCAGCCAGGGCTATAGTCCGGTCCATGGCGTGAAGGCCCGGCTGACTACCGTTCAATCCGGGATAACTCTCCCGACCAACTATCAGCTCGCCGATGCGAACGGCGTCGCGGAGTGGGTGCACCGCCAGATCCGCGAGCACGTCAAGCTGCTCATGGCCGAGCACGCGATCGACCAGGAGATTGATTTCACGATCATCCGCGGGCAGCGAGACGACGCCTTGGGCCGCCGCAGCGACAGCGACAGCAAGAACGAATCGAAGACGCAAAGTCGGCGATTCCGTATGCGCCGAATCGCTTGAGAGGAGCCGTCATGACAAGCATTACCGATGCGGGATCGACGCAGCTAACCAGACGCCCGACGTTCGGAAGCAGCGGCACTGCCGATGCAGTTGTGCCGGACATTGATGCAAGGCCCATCCTCCGCCGCCACGCTTCCAGCCTGTGGGGACGCGCCGCCATTGAGCGCGATCGTCTCTACGCCGGGATTGAAGCAGCCTGCGCGGCGCGTGGTTTCGAGACCCTCGTCCTTAAGTCCGGCGACGAGGTCCACCCCGCCTGGGTACAATGGGAATGCTGGCTCCAGCATAGCCAATTCAGCGAGCGTATCAAACTCACCATCGCCGTCGAGCCGCGGCCGCACCACCGCTTCGAACTCGTGTACCGTGTCGGCATCGAGAACCGAGGGCAACTGCCAAAGGTGCGGCTCTACGGCAGGCTTGGCGACGATGCGCTGCGCAAACTCGTGGACGGTCTTATCGACGGTCCGGGTCTGCCTCGTCTCAGCGAACCGCAGTTGCGGACCAATCCGCTCCAGTTCTGGCGGCCGCGCAACCGGCTTGTTTCGCTGCGCTCCGACCCGTTCAGCCTCTTGGCACGGCTAGCAATCTTTGCCGGCATCGCCTTCGGCCTCATCATCGATCCGGGCAGCACTCTCATTCAGATGGTTGGGAACCTTCAATATGGCTTGCGCGAGATTTTGGCTGCCATCTCATGGGAGCTTACCGCTTTTCTCAGCGACGAAGGGGTGATCACTCTTGGCCTGCTTATTGGTGCGGTCGTGCTGCATGCGCGTCGTCGTGGCAGGCTTAGTCTTGTCCTCCTGATCGTTGCCGGCATGCTGAGCTTCGTGTTCCAGCCTGGTTTGTGGTTTATGGAGATGTGGTGGGCACTTCATACGGCAGCGATCGGCTCGATTTTCGGACCATTGCTTGATCCGATAAGCGGCCTCGGCTGGACGGGTCCCTTCCTTCTTATCGTTGCCCTCATCGGCTTGGCAGCATTCCGCAGCCAGCAGACCTACCTTGTATACAACGAGGGTCGGCCACTTGCCGAACCTCGGGTGTTGGCACTCGGTGACTACTGGCATGCTGTACTGCCCGACATCGGAAGCGAGGCTGACTCGGCCCGCAAACACTTTCTGACCCGCATCCGCGAAGCAGCGCATCCGGAACTTGCTGCTTGGGTTGAACGGGTAGCGACCCGTGGCGCCGAAGGGAAGGAAGAGCGCGAACAGGTCGTGCTGTCGTTCCGGCGCGCGCTCGTCTTCTGCCAGTTCCATGTCTATGGCCGCGACCTCTACATCGGCTGGGACGCCTTCCTCAATCGCGGACGCTGGGCGGAGCGGCAGTTAGCGCGCGGCGTGGATCGTAAGACGGGCGAGCGCGTGGTCATCAACATCGTTGATCCAAGCCAAGAGCTGTTAACTGAGTACGACGTCGTTGATCTCAACTGTGCTATCGAGTGGGCGCATAGTCGGATGACGGAACTGGTTAGACAGATTGCTGCCGAGCACGCGATCGACCAAGAAATTGACTTTACCATCCAGCGCGCCGACCGCAGCGGCCTCGTCGGCCCCGACGAGGGCCGGAAAGGCAAGAAAGAGCGCGGCCTCTCGCGTCTGAAACGAGTTGACTGAGCCGCCATGTATCTCGCGCGCTACGAAGCCGTGGAGGGAGGGAGCATCGTCCAGGGCGTGGTACGGGTCGTGGGCGAGCCGGTCGGTGATACCATGGTCAGCCTGTGGCGGGAGCAGGTGCGCGGCCTGGCGGCAATGGGAAACGCCCTCACGCCGACCGGCATGTCGCTGCGGCTCTCAATCCATCCCGATCAGCCCACTGAGCGTGTACTTGCGGTAGCCTGTCCCTCTGAACGTGAGGTCGCTCTGACACGGTGGCTGGCCGCATTCACCCGCCTCGAGCGATCCGGGACAGCGCGAGTGGAAACCCTCCGGGCAGCAGAATCCCACAGACTGAACGAGATCCTGATCGGGAAGCTGCCGCCTAGGCATGCTCGCATCGCGGACCCGGGCCCGCTGCTCGCGGCAGGCGAGACGTGGCTGACGACACCCTGGCGCCTGCGAGAGCGGCTTAACGATCTGGCCCGGCAGGCTCTCCTGGCAGGCCACGCACTCAACTATGTCGTACATTTCGCGACCGTCGATCTCGATCCTGAGACGCTACGGACTGCCCGCAGGAACCTTCTCCGGCTCGAGCGCGTGCCGGGAATGCCATCCGGACTCCTGGCCGATCAGCGTGCGCGAGTCGACCATTTTTCACGCTCATGCCTAACCGTAGACGAGTACCTAGCCGTTGCTGATACGGTTGGGGCATGGGAATGGCTAACAGAGGTCGTACGCGGAATCTGGAAACCGTCTGCATCGGAACTACGCTGGTCTATTTTACCCGAAATCAGGACGACAAACCCAGATGAGGAGGAGGCGCTTGTGACTGGGATGCCAGTCGAATTGCTGTTTGGACCTGAGACATCTCCCGCACCTGCGCAGAAGATTGGGCGCTGTGCCGAACCGGAGGCGTTTTGTGACCTCCTCGGCTGGATCTCGCCCGATCCGCAGCCAGCGAAATTGGAAGTGTTGGACGTCCAAGACGCTCATACGAAGCCTCTGCGCCCGGCCGAGGCAGAACCATATTTTGGCAGCGCATCCTATGCCTTTGTCAGCTACTCGCGATGCGATGCGGAACGGATCGCCCCGATCCTTGACCAGCTAGCGTCGCATGGGGTCCGCGTCTGGTATGACAGCGGCATCCCAGGCGGCGTCGAGTGGGACGCCTATATTGAGGAGCGGCTAGA
The DNA here is from genome assembly GCF_039770665.1 of Paracoccus sp. SSK6. Taxonomy (NCBI): domain Bacteria; kingdom Pseudomonadati; phylum Pseudomonadota; class Alphaproteobacteria; order Rhodobacterales; family Paracoccaceae; genus Paracoccus; species Paracoccus sp. SSK6. Next base: position 22,307 of record NZ_JBDPNJ010000028.1, read on the forward strand.
ACATTGTAGTGTGCTTCTCCTCTTCTTGAGCAAGGCCGCCGCTGCTTCGCGGTATGTATCGCGCGAGGTGAAATACGCGGATGCGCGGGGCAAGATACTTGTTCCTATCCTGCTAGAGTCGGCCGATCCGCCTCAAGGCTTACGCTGGATACTTGGTCCTATTCAGATGATCGATGCTAGGGAACCAGACCTTGTTCTGCAGATGGAACAGGCGATCCGCTGTGCCACCAGGACCAATTGATCGTTGAAGAACCAGGCAAAGCTGGCAAGATGCAAATAACTTAGACAGAGACTATGGGCGGGGTACCACCGGCGAAACCAAGATACTCTGTATGAAGCTGCTAAAAACCGCCTCACAGCGCAGAGGTTGAACTCTCGAAGCACAACGTGCCCGAGTGGCATGAACTATGGTGAAATCTAGACGCCGACAGAGGGGTGGAAAGGGAAGGTCGGAATGAACTGGATAGCTGCTTATAGCATAGTAGGGACGGCCAGCGAACGGGACTATGTGCTCAACCTTGAAGAGCATTGCGAGCAGTATCGTGCAACTGCACCAGAACTCACAGCCATGCTCGAACGCGCCGGCGCACGGGCCGTGGCTCAAACTTACTTGGAGTTCGATTGTGACGCCGTAGAGGCTGCGGCGCGTTACAAGACTTGGATGTTCCGCGCCAATCTTGCCGCACTTGTTACTTCCGCTGCGACTGCTGGCGCAATGTCCTGGTCGCTAGCGGCGGTGGATACCATTTCACTACAGGTAGGACTTCTGGCTTATGGCAATACGGTGCTGGGTATCGTCGCTTCTGTCGCTGCAACTATGGGCGTTATATCGCTCTACATCCTGCGACAAGGACGGCTTCTAGAGTCCTGGATGGCTAAGCGAGCCGCGGCAGAAACCCAACGCATTGCTTATTTTGAGGACGTGGTAAAATACGCAGTCCAGCAACCTGCCCCTGCGCCACTTCTGGCACTGGAATACTTCCGTCGGTATCAGTTCGACGTTCAGAAAGCCTATTTCTTGACACGCGCTCGGCAACATGAGCAGTCAGGGCATAGGACCGTGGTCTTGGGTGCCATAGGCGCAGGGCTTGCGGCGCTAACGAGCGTCGTGGGGCTTGCGTCGGGAGCTGCTCAACACATTATGGGTGCGCTTACTGTCTGCGGTGCAGCTCTAGGTGCATATGCCATCGGGCGAGAGCAGCTCACCCAAGATCACCGTAACTCTGAGCGCTATATCCGGACCTATGCAAATCTTGTGGAACTGTCGCGGAAACTCGACGACGTGCGGGACGCTGCGGTAGAAGGCCGGCCGCAGGCGGCATTGGAGTTCGCTCTTGCTGTAGACGAGCATATCTCGAACGAGCATCGCCAATGGCTAGAAAAGACCGAAGCAACCAAGGGCGCCCTGACTCGCCTTGAAGAAATCTTGGACAAACGCGACATAGCCGGAAGTGATTGAGGTGCGATGCTTAAGAGGTTGTTCTGATTTTGAGTTTACTCGGTCACCAGTGCCAATGTTTAGGGCATTCAAAAAGTTAAACTATATTTATAAACAGATGGGCTAGGTCCATGACGACGACACGCCTCGTCAGTTGCCATGTCAGTATCCTATTACTTGATTAGGGTCCGTGGACATTCATCGTGAGGCGATGATGGTTGCGGCGAGATGCCAGTTAGCGGCGTAGCTGCATGCGGTCTTTTCATAGCGCGTGGCAATGGCCCGGAACTCCTTTATCTTCGCGAAGAAGTTTTCGACCATGTGCCGCGACTTGTAGGCGTGTTTATCGTAGTCACGCTTGATCGTGCGATTGGCTTTCGGCGGGATAACTGCGCTCGCGCGCCGCGCGTCCAGTTCTGCAAGCAGCCAGTCGGCATCAAACGCCTTGTCCGCCAGAAGGGCGTCGAAGGCGATGTCCTCGATCAGCGGTGCAACGCCCTTCAGGTCGTGAGCTTGGCCGGGCAGCAAAACAAAGTCGAACAGGTTGCCCAAGGCATCGACCAAGGCCACGATCTTCGTGGTCAGTCCGCCGCGTGAACGCCCGATGGCCTGAGCCTGAGTCCCCCTTTTGCGCCGCTCGCCTTCTGGTGATCCTTGCCCTCGAGGATCGGATGGCGGGCGATGAGCTGGCCATCCTCGAAGATCCTCAGCTCGGAAGGGTGATGCTGGACCTCCAGAAGCCGCCGCCGCGCAGTATCGGGAACGCTGTAAAGATTGCCGCCGACCGAGATCATTCCGTCGCGGCTGACCCGACGCTCGACTGACAGCACCGCCTCGTAGCAAAGGGCGGGGAGCGGCTGGAGAGCCGGCCTTTCCTCGGCAAATGCCTCGTCAACGATCCGCTGTGTCGTTGCGTGGGTGCGGGCATTGGCGATCTCACAGCGCCAGGCTTCGAACTGCCGGTTGAGATCGTCCAGGTTGCGGAAGGACCGGGCCAGGAAGAAGTCCTGGCGAATGTAGCGGAACGGTCGCTCCACCTTGCCCTTGGTGCAGGCGCGATAAGGGCGGCAGGCACGCGGCACAACGCCATAATGGTTCAGCAGCGCGACAAGCGCGGGATTGTAGGTCACGATCCCGGCCTCATCTTCGCCGATGACGGCAGTCTTCATCCGGTCGTAGAGAACTTCCTGCGGCACGCCGCCCATCGCCACGAAGGCAGCAATGTGGCAGCGCAGCACGGATTGCAGGTTCTGGCTGGCAACGAAGTGCCCCCACAGCCAGCGGCTGTTGGCAAGCACCATGGAGAACAGCCAGACCTTTCGGATGACGCCGGGTTCGTCGGTGAACTCCACGGTGAACTCGGCGAAATCCACCTGGGCCTGACGGCCTGACGGCGTTTCGAAGCGGCGGGCAAACGGCTTTGTCTTTGCGGGGCGGATCTCCCGCAGAAAGGGCTTCAGCGTCGAGTAGCTTCCGGAGAAGCCGAGCTCGACCAGTTCTCTATACAACCGCCGGCCCGAGAGTTCCGGAAAGCTGGATACCCTTTCCTGCAGGTAGGCCTCGAACGGCCGCAGCAGATTGAGGCGTGGCGCCCGCGGCTTGTAAACAGGGGCCTCAAGACCCCGAGCAAGATATTTCCGGATGGTCTTGCGGTCACATCCAAGCTTTCGCGCAATGGCGGTGATGCTCAGACCTTGTCGGCGCAGATCATGGATCAAGACGATCTCCCTCAAACCCTTCACCTCGATACCTCCACCTGGTTGTGGAGGGCATCAGGCCAGTGATCCGCGGCTTCGCCAATTTCCGGATATCCAAGGTCCGGAAATTGTCAAAGCCGCTCGCGGTGCGGGGATTTTTCAGTTGCCCGTTTTGAGGAGATTACGGCTGCCACTGACAACCGGTTTGCCCTGGCGTGATCTGCCATCGGAGTTCGGAAACTGGAACAGCGTGTTCCGCCGGTTTCGCAGATGGGCCAAAGGTGGAGTTTTCGAGCGTCTCTTCAGAGAGATCCGTGGCGAGCCCGATTTCGAATACGCACTGATTGACGGCACCATTGTCCAGGCTCTGCGGCGGGTCGATCCAGCCCATCGCAAGGCCCCGCCACCGCAGCTCCCGCAGTGCATGCCGATACAGGGGTTGAGACGTTCCCTGGAATTCTACGATGCCGTCGGGCGACGCATGGCGGCGGAAGGTTCCAGGGGATGAGCGACGTTCTGGACCGCATTCGCGGGGCGCTGATCGGGTTGAGAATGCCGCGGGCGCTCGAGGCCCTGGATCACACTTTGGCCCAGCTCGAGCGAGGGCAGATCAGCGCCGTCGAAGCCATCGACGAATTGCTGAGCGAAGAATACAGCACCCGTGAAAGTCGCCGGATCGACGTGGCCCTGCGCACCGCAAAGCTGATGCCGATCAAAACACTGGAAAGCTTCGACTTCAGCTTTCAACCCTCTCTAGACCGCGAGCGCATCGCCGCGCTGGCCCAGTTGGACTTCCTTCGACGTGCCGAGGTCGTCCATCTCCTTGGCCCGCCGGGCACCGGAAAGAGTCACTTAGCCACGGGCTTGGGCGTTGCGGCGGTCAAGGCCGGGCGGACGGTCTACCGCGCCACCTTGGCCGAACTGATCGAGGCCCTGTCGCGCGCAGAGCGCGAGGGACGGCTCAGCGAAAAGATCCGGTTCTATGCCCGGGCAGCTCTGCTGATCGTTGACGAGATCGGCTATCTGCCCATCACCCGCGGCGGCGCCAACCTGTTCTTTCAACTGGTCAATGCCCGCTATGAAAAGGGCGCCATGATCCTGACCTCGAACCGCGGCTTTGCCGAATGGGGCGAGGTCTTCGGGGATCCGGTTGTCGCAACAGCATTGCTGGACCGCCTGCTGCATCATGCCGTGGTCATCCAGATAGAAGGCGCCAGCTATCGGCTCCGCGCCCATGCTGATCTGATCCCCGAGCATGTTCGAGCAAACGCGCGGATTGCTCCGCCACCGCCGCCCAAGCGCCGCGGACGTCCACCAAGTCTCAAAAATGGAGCTGCCAATCATTGACCCGGTTGATACCCGGCCCCGCTCAACTGAGGATTTTTACCTTGCCCGTTTTGAGGACTCCGACGCTGCCATTGACAGCAGGACCCGTCGTTGAGCCAGAGCCTTCCCTTCTTCGGTTGCCTTTGCGGGGATCTTCAGCCCCTCCCGCCGCCAAATCCGCTCGACGCGCTTGGTGTTTACCCCCAACCTGCTGCGCGCAGGAGCGCGGTGATCTGGCGATAGCCGTAGCGGCCATACTGGCCGGCGAGCGCAACAATGTCGGCGGTCAGCGCCTCTTCATCGGCCCGACCGCGCGGCACCTTCCGCTGTGTGGAGCGATGCTGGCCGAGCACCCGGCAGGCCAGACGTTCCGAAACGCAGAACTTCTGCCGGACATAGTCGATGCAACGGCGGCGGCGGGCGGGGCTCAATAGTTTCCCGAGGCAGCCTCACGCAGGATGAGCTTCTCGAGCGTGAGATCGGAGACGGCCTTGCGCAGCCGCTCATTCTCCTTCTCGAGATCCTTCAGCCGCTTGACCTGGTCGCTCTTCAGCCCGCCGAACTCCTTGCGCCACCGGTAGTAGGTGAACTGGGTCACGCTGATCGAACGCACCGCCTCGGCTACCGATTGGCCCTGCGACACCAACACGTCGACCTGCCGGAGCTTGGCGACGATCTCTTCGGGTTTGTGCTTCTTCTGGGGCATCCTTCTGTCCTCCATCTGGCTCGAAAGCCTACTTCAGGGAGGACCACTTTTCAGAGGGCAGGCCAAGCAGGCGACATCCTCGGGCGCCGGCGGATGTTCGTCACGGGGCCCGGCGTCTTTGCCACCGCATCGCTGCTGATCGGCCTCGCGCAGTCTCCGGCCTGGATCATCGGCGCCCGTGCGGCCCAAGGGGTCGGATCGGCAATCCTTGCGCCCTCGACCCTTGCCCTGCTGCAAGGCAACTTCGCCGCAGGCCCCGAGCGGACCCGCGCGGTTGCTTACTACGCCGCCGCCGCCGGGATCTCGGCCAGCTTCGGCCTGGTGCTTGGCGGAGTTCTGGCTGAGTGGTGGTCCTGGCGCGTCGGATTGGCGCGTCACGTCTGAATTTTCCGGTTTCGCCGATCATTTCCGTGGGTCCTATGGTTTGTGCAGGACCGCCGTAAACTGTTTAAGATTATTAATCGCCGAACTCTGTCTTCATCCGCCGGTTGCATATAAGGAGGCTGTGAATGCCGGAGATCCATCTTGACGAGCTTGAACGGACGACAATCGCTATCGGCGCAAATTCTTGGCTCCTTGCTCATCATTCCGACAGTGGTGCTGCTGAGCCTTATACTTGTCGGCCACAACGCGATTAGCACGGCAGACACAAACGCTCTGGCCAGGCAGGAGCGGTTCGCGAAGCACAATCTCGCTACTGAGATCGCTCGCCTAGCCGACGAACAGCAAAGCGCGTCAATCTGGGACGACGCGGTTCTTAAGACCAAGGCCCGTGATCACGAGTGGATAGATGCAAATCTCGGCGCTTGGATGCAGGACTATTTCGGGCATAGTGAAAGCTATATTCTCGATCACTCGAACAGGCCGGTCTTCGCGTCGATCGCGGGAACACGTCTGCCGCCTGATGCCTATGGGAAGCGGGCTGAGGTCATTGCACCGCTCGTGACGCAACTTCGTTCAGCCATGGACAGGGTCAGTGAAGGTTTGGAAAACCCTTATGAGGAGCTTGCCAAAGTATCGCTCGTGGCTCCCGTGCAGATCGACACTGGTGTAGCGATTGTCAGTGTCGTGCCTATCATTTCCGACAGCGGAGAGATCGTGCAGATGCCTGGCACGGAGTGGCTCCATGTTGCGGTGCGCTATGCGGACGCAGATTTTGCTCAACAGATCGGACAGCCAATTGAACTTCATGGAGTAGCATTCAGGGAAACTCCTCCTGCAAGCGGACTTGCGGGTGTACCGCTGACCGCTCCCTCTGGCGAAATTATTGTTTGGCTGGTTTGGCAACCTGATCGGCCGGGGATGCAACTTCTCATGAGAATGCTGCCAGTGCTGCTCGCGAGCGGGTTGGCAATCGCGCTTCTGGTCTGGTTGATCACTCGACACTTGGTGCGGGTGTCAGAGCAGTTGCAGGTGAGCGAGGCACAAGCTCGGTTTCTCGCTAACCATGATGCACTGACTGGTCTTCCGAACCGGGCTTTGTTTCATGACCGGCTTGCGCAGGCCTTGCATGCCTCGGGTCGAAGTGGCCAGTCCGTGGCTCTTCTGGCTGTTGATCTGGACGGGTTCAAGCTGATCAACGACTCTCTCGGCCATCCGGCCGGAGACGAGCTGATCCGACAAGTCGGCGGCCGGTTAACCGAACTTTTGCGAGCAGGGGATACGGTTGCGCGGTTCGGAGGGGATGAGTTCATGGTCGTTCTCTGCAACATGACGGACGAAAACGCCTTGCAGCGAGTTTGCACAAGGATCGTGAACGAACTGTCACGCCCTTATGTGCTGTTGGGACACTCCGGTTGTGTCGGTGCCAGCGTGGGTGCGGTGATAACCGGGTCGGCGCAAACTGATCCGGACGAACTGGTCCAACGGGCGGATATGGCACTTTATCGCGCTAAGAGTGAAGGAAAAGGCCGCTTTAGCTTGTTTGAAGAGGACCTGACGAAACCTGCACTGTACAGAAGCGAAATCGAGAACGCTTTGCGCGCAGCGCTTAAGTCCGACTCCGGGTTAAAACTGGTTTATCAGCCTTTCTTTAACGAAGAGGGGCAAGTGACTGGCGCCGAGGCATTGTGCCGTTGGGATCATCCTGTGCATGGCGCATTATCCCCTGAAATTTTTATCCCTGTTGCTGAAGAGCGGGGGTTAATCGACGAACTTGGCCGATGGGTGCTGGATAAGGCCTGTCACTTTGCAGTCGAAGAAAACCTTGCCAAGATCGCCGTCAACGTGTCTCCGTTGCAGTTGCGAAATCCCGATTTCGTACCGATGGTCTTGCGAACACTCGAAAGCTCTGGACTGGCTCCCAAGCGGCTTGAGCTAGAACTGACTGAGAAGGCAGTAATCGAGAAAAGCCGCGAGATCGCGGATACCCTCGCACGGCTTCGGAGTATCGGAGTCGCGATCGCTCTGGACGATTTTGCGACCGGCAACTCGTCTTTGCAGTACTTGCGCGACCATCGGGTCGACTGCGTCAAGATTGATCGAACCTTCGTCGCGCGCCTCGGCAAGGATGAGGAATCCGATCGCCTGGTTCAGGCAATCTTCGGATTGGCAAGAGCCATTGGTATCTCCGTCACCGTTGAAGGTGTAGAGACCGAGGCCCAGCACAGTCTGCTCGCCTCCATGGGATGCAAAACGTTTCAGGGATTCTTGTTAAGCAGCCCGATGGAGCCGAAGCAGATCAAGGAACTTCTTCGAGATGGAAGACCCCCATCATCTCCAGTTCCCATTTAGCCGGTAGATTGAAGCCGCCGCGGCCTCACCGGACAGATACGGTCGAGCGGCTGGCGATGATGGTGCTGCTTCTGCTGTTCGGAGACCCAAGCCAGCGTCTGTTGGAAAGGTTGTCCTTGGCTGATGTCGCCGCGGCGCTGGTCATCCATCTCGCGACCGGGCTGCCCCGAGCGAAAAGCTGACAATCGCCTTTTTCGGGCATCGGTAAGCGCGACGCCGCCCCCTCCTGCCATTGCTAAGCTGAACCGGCCATTGTCCGCGTGTGTGGTAAGGCTACGCCGAGGACCGTCTTGCCTCAGCGCCTGCTCTCGTCGGCCATGATGCGTTCGATGACGTCGGGCTCGCATTGCTCGTCATGCAGGAACTCGCGGATCCCGCCCTCCCAGGTGCGGATGTCTGCGATGAGCTCCTGCAGGCATTGGGGGTGCGGACGAAAAGTTGGACTATCGAGGAGATAGTTCATGCATACTTACGAAGAGCGGATGAGGGCGGTCGAGCTCTACATCAAGCTCGGCAAGCGCGTGCGGGCGACCATCCGCGAGCTGGGATATCCGACGAAGAATACCTTGATGGGTTGGTATCGCGAATACGAGCCCCGTCAGGATTTGCCGATAGGATCGGCCCCGCGCCCGGCCAAATTCTCGGAAGCACAGAAGCAGGTTGCGCTAGAACATTATGCCAGCCACGGGCGCTGCATTTCATGGACCATGCGTGCGTTAGGCTATCCCGGCCGAGCTACGCTGACGGCATGGGTGCGCGAAGCTTTCCCTAAGACCAGGACGGTCTCCACCGGGACACGTGGGCCAGGTGATCATTCTGCTGCCGTGAAGCAGGCTGCTGTGGTGGGCCTTTATTGCCGAAAAGAAAGTGCGGAGGCTTTGGCGAAAAAGGTCGGAGTGAGCCGGCCGACACTTTATGCCTGGAAAAACCAGCTCCTTGGCGCGGAGGCTCCTGCCACGATGAGACGCAAGAAAAGTGCTGCCCTGGATTCAGGGATTGAAGAACTGGAACGTCAGCGCGGCTTTGCAGCGCGATATCCGCGAACTCCAGATTGAGCATGACCTGCTCAAGACCGCGAGCGAACTGATAAAAAAGGATCTTGGCGGCGACCTGCAAAGCCTGAGCAATCGGGAGAAGACCATGCTGATCGTCGCTCTAAAAAATCAGTATAGGCCATCGGCGCTGCTGATGCGGTTACGGCTGGCACGGAGCTCGTACTTCTACCACCGCGCCCGTATCACTCTCGAAGATAAGTATCTTCCGGTGCGCCGTGCTATGGTCGACATCTTCGAAAGCAACCATCGCTGCTACGGCTATCGCCGGCTCGCCGCCTCTCTCACGAGGTACTCCATCTCGGTCTCCGAGAAGGTGGTCCGGCGTCTTATGAAACAGGAAGCTTTGGCCGTCCCAAAGCCCAGGCGGCGGCGTTACAGTTCATATCTGGGCGAGATCAGCCCGGCGCCGGAGAACATCATCAACCGTGACTTCCATGCTCTCGCGCCAAATGAGAAATGGCTGACTGACATCACCGAGTTCCACATACGCGCGGGCAAAGTCTATCTCTCTCCGATCATCGATTGCTTCGACGGCATGGTCATCAGTTGGGCCATCGGGACCAAACCGGACGCGGGTCTCGCCAACACCATGCTGGATGCAGCACTGGAGACCATCACAGACAGCAAAGAGCGGCCTATAATCCACAGTGATCGGGGAGGCCATTATCGCTGGCCTGGCTGGCTGGAGCGTGTAAACGCAGCGGGGATCAAACGTTCGATGTCGCGCAAGGCGAGCTCGCAAGATAATGCCGCATGCGAAGGCTTCTTCGGCCGCCTCAAGACCGAGTTCTTTTATCCGCGTAATTGGCGAGCCTTCACCGTAGCTCAGTTCATCGACGCCGTGGATGCCTACATCCGCTGGTATAACGAAACGCGCATCAAGATGTCACTTGGTGGCCGCAGCCCGATCGAATACCGTAAAAGCCTCGGCCTTATGACGTGAAAACAGTCCAGTTTTTGTCCGCACCCCCCCTGGGTCACTTCTGGGTGGAAATTAACAGGCGGCCATCTCCTCGTGCCGGACCTGCACGAACTCAAT